>NZ_JBJGEJ010000005.1:0-321529 GCF_045062345.1 Pseudomonas sp. 2024-210
GACAGGCGCTGAACAGGCCTTCAGTGCTGAGCTTTTCTTTCAGCGCGTCGAACGCCAGACGCAATGCGCCATCACCGGCAGGCTCTACGGTGTCGAGGATCAACTGATAATCCCCGCGGCCTTCAAAAAGCGACACCTTGCCGCGCACTTTGACCGCAAGGCCGTCTTTTAGCGCCTGACGCACTCGCGCCGCATTGTTGCGAAACAGCGCGCAACGCACTTGGGCACCGCTGTCTTTGAGCGTGAAATACACATGGCCAGAGGCCGGGCGGGCAAGGTTGGAGATCTCGCCTTCCACCCAGATATTACTGAACACGTCTTCGAGCAGGACCCGCGCCCGGCCGTTGAGCTGGCTGACGGTCAGGACTTCTCGGTCGAGGTTGAGTCGTGCAAAGGGATCTTTAATCATGGCGGCCATCATAAGGGTGGATTGTGATGACTGCACGGTCTGGTTAAAGTCGCGACACTAAAAATAAGGAAAGTGTGCAATGGAGTTGCCTTTTACCGGCAGTGAGTGGGTGTTGCTTGAGCTGGCTATTGCGCTGGCTTATATCGTGTTCGGTGTGGCGGGTTTTGGTACCGCATTGGTGGCCGGGCCGATTTTGATTCTGTGCCTGCCCCTATCAAAAATTATTCCGTTGCTGGTGTTGCTGGATTTTGTCGCCGCATTTGGCAACTGGCTGCCTTCGCGCCGTGACGTGGCCCGCTCGGAACTGCTGCGATTGTTACCGTGCATGGCGGTGGGTTGTGTGATCGGCGTGCTGTTCCTGCTCAATCTCAAGTCCGACGTGTTACTGCTGTTGATGGGAATCTTTATCACCGCATACGCTTTGTACAGCCTGGCAGTAAAGGTCAAACCTAGACAGGTCGCTAGCGGTTGGGCCATTCCTACGGGTATCACGGGGGGATTGTTTGGCGCCCTGTTCGGTAGCGGCGGTTTTCTATATGCGCTTTATCTTAATGCGCGCTTGCCCAAAGACGCCGCTCGCGCCACCCAAAGTGCGCTGATCAGTTGCAGCACCGTGGTGCGCTTGAGCCTGTTTGTGATCGCGGGGGTGTACGCCGATGGGACGTTGCTCTTGCTCGCCGCCTGCTTGTTGCCCGCCATGGCGTTGGGGTTGTGGATTGGCCGACGGTTGACCCGCAAATTGTCCCGGGAAGCCTTTGTGCGGTTGGTCACCTGGTTGGTACTGGTCAGCGGGATTGCGTTGATTGTGCGCTACCTGAGTTAAACTGCGCGGCCTAATCCCGTATTCACTGCTGCAGGCTGCGATCCGCGAAACGGTTCCCAGCCTGCGGCAGCGACGACCGGATACAGAATTTGCTCTAATCCATATGTGCCATACCCATGAATTCGCAAAGCATCATCGTCCCTAAAATTTCCACCTTGCCGGTTCATGAGCCTCGTGCCCGCGCTATCGTGCGCTGGCTGGTGCGCAAGAACATCATCGAGCAAGAACTGACCACCTGTGGCCGAACCGGCAATGGCATGGCTTACGCCATCGCTCCCGGTGCTGCCAGTGTGGTGTTGCACCCTGAGGCCTTGCCTTTTGGTGAGGCGGTCAATGGTCTTGAAATCATCACCAAGCGCTGCATCTATACCCCGGCTAAGGGCTTTCTTGAAGAAGCTGGCTGCGCGCACTGCCGTAAAGAAGTCGGTGAAGCCTTGTTCGAGAGCCTTGAAGACTGGATGCCGGGGCGTACCGATAACTTCACGTGCCCGCTGTGCGCCCATGAAGATGACATCAACGGGTTTCTTTTCTTGCAGCCGTGTGCGTTTTCCAATCTGGGGTTTATTTTCAATAATTGGGCCGAGGCGGGGTTCAAGCAGAGCTTCCTCGATGAATTTGCCGACTGGCTGGATCAACCTGTGGCGTGGGTGAAGGTAGAGTTGTAAGCCTGTTGTCGCTGCTGAAGGCTGCGAAGGGTTGCGCAGCAACCCGTCACCTCAAAGCCGCGCCATACCTTTGCTGGCCTTCGCCAGCGGTGACAGTGGGTTAGCTGTCCGCAGAGTCAATAAATCATTGACCCTTAGCGCAAATCTCTCTAAAGGTTTCCGTTGAGAGAGTCAGGTGTTTTAAGTACAATGGCGCGCTTCCATTTTCCCGCTCGGGAGCCCCAGCGATGCTGCGTATCAGCCAAGAAGCACTCACATTCGATGACATCCTTCTCGTCCCCGGTTATTCCGAGGTTCTCCCGAACGAAGTCAGCCTTAAGACTCGTTTGACCCGTGGCATTGAACTGAATATTCCGCTGGTTTCCGCCGCAATGGACACCGTAACTGAAGCCCGTCTGGCAATCGCCATGGCTCAGGAAGGCGGTATCGGCATTATTCACAAGAATATGACCATCGAGCAGCAAGCTCACGAAGTACGCAAAGTTAAGCGTTACGAAGCCGGTGTGGTTAAAGAACCGATCACCATCGAAGCTGACGCCACTGTTCGTGAACTGTTCGAATTGACCCGCCAGCACAATATCTCCGGCGTTCCTGTACTGCACAATGGCGACCTGGTCGGCATCGTGACGTCCCGTGACGTGCGTTTCGAGAACCGTCTTGAAGCCACTGTTCGTGAAGTGATGACGCCTAAAGAGCGTCTGGTCACGGTCAAGGAAGGCGCCGACAAGGACGAAGCCCGCGAGCTGTTGCACAAGCACCGCATTGAGCGCGTCCTGATCGTTGATGACAAATTTGCCCTCAAAGGCATGATGACCGTCAACGACATCGAAAAAGCCAAGGCTTACCCGCTGGCCAGCAAGGATGATCAAGGTCGCCTGCGCGTAGGCGCTGCGGTCGGCACGGGTAAAGACACCGCAGATCGCGTTGCTGCTCTTGTGGCTGCGGGCGTTGATGTGGTGGTAGTGGATACCGCGCATGGTCACTCCAAAGGCGTGATCGACCGCGTACGTTGGGTCAAGCAGAACTTCCCTGAAGTTCAGGTCATTGGCGGCAACATCGCCACGGGCGCTGCCGCTCTGGCACTGGCCGAAGCCGGCGCTGATGCCGTTAAGGTCGGTATCGGTCCAGGCTCGATCTGCACCACACGTATCGTTGCCGGTGTTGGCGTTCCACAAATCAGCGCCATTGCCAATGTAGCCGCTGCCCTTGAAGGCACGGGCGTACCGTTGATCGCTGACGGCGGCATCCGTTTCTCGGGTGACTTGTCCAAGGCTATCGTTGCCGGTGCATCGTGCGTGATGATGGGCTCGATGTTTGCCGGTACTGAAGAAGCGCCGGGTGAAATCGAGCTGTTCCAGGGTCGTTCGTACAAGGCCTATCGCGGCATGGGCTCACTGGGTGCGATGTCGCAATCCCAAGGTTCCTCCGACCGTTACTTCCAGGACTCGTCCGCGGGTGCCGAGAAGCTGGTGCCGGAAGGCATCGAAGGTCGTGTGCCGTACAAAGGCTCGCTGACAGCGATCATTCACCAACTGATGGGCGGTCTGCGTTCTTCGATGGGTTACACCGGCAGCGCCGACATCGAGCAAATGCGTACCAAGCCTGAGTTCGTGCGTATCACTGGCGCGGGCATGGCTGAATCCCACGTCCACGACGTGCAGATCACCAAAGAAGCACCGAACTATCGAGTTGGCTAAAGCCGCTAGCTAGAAGCCACAAGTTACAAGCTGCAAGCGGTACTGTGTAAATACAGTTACCGCGCAGCCCCGATTACTTGCAGCTTGCAGCTTGAAGCTTGCAACTGCTTTTCAGAGTTTCTCCTATGTCCCTCGACATTCACGCTCACCGCATCCTGATTCTGGACTTCGGTTCCCAGTACACCCAGCTGATCGCTCGTCGCGTTCGCGAAATCGGCGTTTACTGCGAACTGCACCCGTTCGACATGGATGACGCTGCGATCCGCGAATTCGCCCCTAAAGGCATCATCCTGGCCGGTGGCCCGGAATCCGTACACGAAGCCAACAGCCCGCGCGCACCACAAGCGGTGTTCGACCTGGGCGTACCGGTTTTCGGTATCTGCTACGGCATGCAAACCATGGCCGAGCAATTGGGCGGCAAGGTTGAAGGTTCTGAACTGCGTGAATTCGGCTATGCCCGTGTTGATGTAGTCGGTAAGAGCCGTTTGCTGGACGGTATTGAAGACCATATCGACGCTGATGGCCTGTACGGTCTGGACGTGTGGATGAGCCACGGTGACAAAGTCACCAAGATGCCATCGGACTTCCACATTCTGGCCAGCACCCCGAGCTGCCCGATTGCCGGCATGTACAACGACGAGCGCGGCTACTACGGCGTTCAGTTCCACCCGGAAGTGACCCACACCAAGCAAGGCGGCCGTATCCTGTCGCGCTTTATCCTCGATATCTGCGGCTGTGAAGCTCTGTGGACGCCGTCGAAAATCGCTGAAGACGCGATTGCCAACGTCCGTGCCCAGGTCGGCACCGACAACGTATTGCTGGGCTTGTCCGGCGGCGTTGACTCCTCGGTGGTGGCCGCGTTGCTGCACAAGGCGATCGGCGACCAGTTGACCTGCGTATTCGTGGACAACGGCCTGCTGCGCCTTCACGAGGGTGAGCAAGTGATGGCCATGTTCGCCGAGAACATGGGCGTTAAAGTAATCCGCGCCAACGCTGCCGATCAGTTCCTGAACAACCTGGCTGGCGAAAGCGACCCGGAGAAGAAGCGCAAGATCATCGGCCGCACCTTTATCGACGTGTTCGATGCCGAATCCTGCAAGCTGGACAACATCAAGTACCTGGCGCAGGGCACGATCTACCCGGACGTGATCGAGTCGGCTGGCGCGAAAAGCGGCAAGGCTCACGTCATCAAGTCGCACCACAACGTGGGCGGCCTGCCGGACGAGATGAACCTCAAGTTGGTCGAACCGCTGCGTGAGCTGTTCAAGGACGAAGTTCGTCGTCTGGGTCTGGAACTTGGCCTGCCGTACGACATGGTCTACCGTCACCCGTTCCCGGGCCCGGGCCTGGGTGTCCGTATTCTGGGTGAAGTGAAAAAGGAATATGCCGACCTGCTGCGTCGTGCTGACCACATCTTTATCGAAGAACTGCGTAAAGCTGACTGGTACCACAAAGTCAGCCAGGCATTTGTGGTGTTCCAGCCGGTGAAATCGGTGGGTGTTGTGGGTGATGGTCGTCGTTACGCCTGGGTTGTTGCCCTGCGTGCTGTTGAAACCATCGACTTCATGACTGCGCGTTGGGCACACCTGCCTTACGAGCTGCTTGAAACCGTGAGCGGTCGCATCATCAACGAAATCGAAGGCATTTCGCGCGTTACTTACGACGTGTCGAGCAAGCCGCCAGCAACGATTGAGTGGGAATGATTGGACGTCCGGCACTGACCGGCACCAACTAGCAAGAAACACCCTGAAGCCCGCGTAATTGCGGGCTTTTGGTTTTTTGGGTCTGGCAAGTTCTGGCAGCTTTGTGCATCGCCAAGCACCGTGTTTATGTGGCATGGTACGGGGCATTGACTGAGCCAAATGCCATGCTCGGTGTTCGATACCATGTCGCCTTTGTGGGTAAGGGCATGGTATCAAGACTCATAATCCACCCGGTTTTATTGGGTTTTCTCGCGGTTTTGGGTGTGTTTCTGAGCATGGTATTTTTTGAACGGAATTCGCGAGCCTCATGCTGACCGATACCAAGCTACGTAATCTCAAACCGAAAGAAAAACTCTACAAAGTGAACGACCGTGATGGACTTTACGTAGCTGTCACGGCTGCGGGCGCAATCTCGTTTCGCTACAACTACTCCATCAATGGACGACAGGAGACGATCACGTTTGGTCGCTATGGTGTAGGTGGAATCACGCTTGCAGAAGCGCGAGAGCGGCTTGGTGAAGCCAAAAAGATGGTTGCGGCTGGCAAGTCACCTGCCAAGGAGAAAGCCCGTGACAAGGCACGTAGCAAGGGAGCAGAAACGTTTGATGCCTGGGCCGAGAAATGGCTTCGCGGGTATCAGATGGCTGACTCGACCCGTGATATGCGGCGCTCTGTTTATGAGCGTGAGCTGAAACCGAAGTTTGGTAATCAGAAGCTGGTGGAAATCAACCATGAGGACCTGCGAGCGCTGACCGATGCAATCGTGGAGCGAGGTGCTCCAGCAACGGCGGTGCACTCCCGTGAGATCGTAATGCAGGTTTTCCGATGGGCGATTGAGCGTGGCCAGAAGGTCGAGAACCCGGCCGATCTGGTACGTTCTGCGAGCATCGCTAAATTTGAGCCTCGTGACCGCGCTTTGGGTCCAGACGAAATCGCGTTGATGTACCAGTACTTGGACCGTATCGGCACCGCCTCCTCCGTGAGAGCGGCGGCTAAACTGCTGTTGCTCACCATGGTTCGAAAAAGTGAGCTGACCAACGCCACCTGGGATGAGATCAATTTTAGTGAAGCCCTGTGGACCATTCCGAAAGAGCGGATGAAGCGACGCAACCCCCATTTGGTGTTCTTGTCTCGGCAGGTGCTGGATTTCTTCATCGCGTTGAAGACGTTTGCCGGTGGTTCAGAATACGTCTTTCCTTCCCGGTACGATTCTGATCTGCCAATGAGTACCGCAACCATCAATCAGGTACTGACGCTGAGCTATCGGCTCGCGCAGAAAGAAGGGAAGCCGCTGAGTAAGTTCGGACCGCATGATTTGAGACGGACAGCTAGCACGCTGCTGCACGAGGCGGGCTACAACTCAGACTGGATTGAGAAATGTCTTGCACACGAGCAGAAGGGTGTTAGGGCTGTCTATAACAAGGCCGAGTATCGAGAGCAGCGTACTGCGATGTTACAGGACTGGGCCGATATGATTGATGAGTGGACAGCCAATCGGCCCCGTTCGGGCGACGGTTACAGATAATCAAGTTAGAGCTTCGGTCGTTTTTATCTCATTGCCTGTTTTCGCCCCCGTCGCTTGATGGCGGCAGAAACTGCTTGGCGTGATACGCCAAGTTGGCGGGCGATTTCCGCTTGATTCGTAATGCCTTGGTTTAACAAATCATCCATTGAGCTTGTTGGTGACTTGAGTGCCTGGAGCTGGTTATAGGCATTTTTCCTGACTTCTGCCCATGTCTCGATATCCCACCTAGGGAGGACGGCAGCTCCTTGGGACCAGATTTTTTCAATTAAATCCTCATACTCTAGTGTGAACCTCCGGTCGCGCTGGTAAGCGCGGCGAGCTTCATCGCTACGCCGCGGATTGTGAACTTCACAGTAGAGTTTACTCGGTCTCGCTGCGCCCTCGGGATGGGCCGGTAGGGCTGAAGGCCGCAGTAATTCGCCGTGGCGTGCCCAAGTAGAAACCAGCATTCGGCGCTCCACATGCTCACGGAATGCTGCGACCGAAAAGTCCCCGCGCAACTCCTGCATGTCGCAGTATCTCCCCAGCATGCGCGGGGGTTCGTACTTGCCGAACTCTCCCTTCAATGCTCGTTCATAGCGAGCCACCAAGGTATCGGTTTTTTTCCGGGCTTCTGTACGAATAGATTCTGTTAGCGGCACTGCTTTGATATTTCCGCGTTTTAGACGCTTGAAGACCTTTGGCGCCGCCATGCTGATCGCATATTCGGTAGATCGCCAGCATAGCTCGCAGAAGCACCACTCGTAGTGGTTGCTCAACTTCGCACGGATGCGATCAGACGATGTATCGCTTTCTCTAACCAGCACTTTCAGAAGCGGATCGTATGTGCTCGACGCTTTTTCATATTTTCCCATCGCCCGATGATAGCTCTGGATGACAACTAAATTCTAACTTTTTTGCGTCCTGATTCTGGCGTTAGAAGGCATTGTCAAGCATCTGATAACTCTGAAGGAAAGTGACCTCATGGAGAACAAGCCAAAGAGTAAGACGCTCATCAACCGCAAGAAATTGCACGCGATGATCCCGCTTGCTGAGCGCACCATCTACAACATGGAGCAGCGGGGCGAGTTCCCGCGCCGTATCGCACTAACCAGTCGGAACGTTGCGTGGGATCTGACTGAAATCGAAGAATGGATTGACGCGCGCAAATCGTCGGGCACTCACGCTATTCGCCCAGGAATGGGGGTTTAGCCGTGGCGAGTGATGTACTGGCGGTGTCCGGGAATGAACCGCTTGTGCTGAGTTTTATGCTGCCGGTTGTAGATGGATCTGAACTTGATTGCGGGATGAGCTGTTGGCATGCATCGCGTCATATGCTGGGCCAATCCCTTGACTAGCGGCGGCCATGGGCAACTTCTAGTTGGCAGTCTGTTGTCACGGATCGAAGAAAATCACGCCGCGTACCGCAAGAAGCTGGAGGCCGCAGCACTTCCGGGCGAGTCGATTAGGGAAATAGAGGAGCGACTGCGTACCGAAGAAAAAAAGAGGCCTCCACGCCAGGATCTGCCAACGCCAAGGTCGCCAGTTGCAGCTAAAAAGGCGATACCTTGCCCGCGTGAACACGAAAGGCAGGCTGATTCCGTTGTACCTTCGCGGTACGAAGTAAGCGCCCGCGATAGCCGCAGCATGATGGATGTGGCTGTGTTCCGAATATCCAAGCAGAAAAAACGGGCGGGAGAAATCAGCCGCTACAACCTTTCAGACGGTTACGTCGAGGTCACAGCTGGCCCATATGGCATGGCGTCAATTTGGGATTATGACATCGTGCTAATGCTGATTTCTTATCTAACAGAGGCTATGAATCGCTACCGAGAAGGGAAGGGTGAGAAGCCGTGTCGTGTGTTCAAATCGCACGTGTCTGACATTTTGAAATTCTGCCGGAAGGGCGACGGAAGCCGCCAATTTAAAGAAGTAGAGGGTGCTCTAGATCGCCTCAAAGGTACGACTATCAAAAGCGTGCGGGAAAGCTCCCCACGAAACGGTAAGCGCAGCATGCGGGAGGTAGAGTCCGAGGGATTGATTAGCCACTATCGCGTAATTTCGCGTACTGACACCGGCAAGGTGGCCAGTGTCGAGATTGAGGCACCTAACTGGATATATCGGGAAGTCACTTCGGGGGCAAAGCCGGACATTCTGACAGTGCACCCTGATTATTTCCTGATCGAATCGGGAATAGGGCGTTTTGTCTACCGATTGGCGCGCCGTGCCGCAGGTAAAGACGATGCAAAGTGGGCATTTAAAACTCTATATGCGCGTAGCGGCAGCACCGGGACGCTCAAAAAGTTCTCGGAGAACCTGCGCAAGGTCATCGCAACAGATGATTTACCCGAGTACGGCTTGGTGGAAGAAGTTGGCCTGAGTGGGCCGCAGCTTGTAATGATGCGTCGATCAGATAAGAAAATACTGAAATAAGGTCCCTAATAGACGGTACTCCAGAACACTAAAGGCCCGGAGATGGCCATTTTTCCGTTTGAATGTGTACTCCTGTGGATAGACCGTCTATTGGGGGCCATTCACCGTCCATTAGGGGCTGATCCACCGTCTATTAGGGGGCGCATCACCGTCTATCAGGGACTGCATATTGTTGTAAGTGATTGAAATCAATGGGTAATAAAACCGTTTTTCTTCCTAAATCTTTATTTAAATCTATTAAATCTCTTAAAGCCTATTTTGCTTTGGCAGTGTCCGTCCTCTAAGCACCTGCCCTCTCTGATATGAAAAAGCGTTCCCTACGCTCACAAACTGTTGCTTGAGATCGACTGCGGCCGTCGTAGCGCACATCCATATCATCGAACCAGATTCCGGCAGGTCTGCCACCAGACAGATCGTAGAGAGCAACGACGGACACCAAAAAGAGAGCATGTGAGCGATTTCAGGTAATTTGGCAGCCAAGCAGCCAGCACCGACTATTACGTAACACACTGGACGAGCTCTCGATCTATTCAGTGATTTCATTGGCAATGCAAGGGCGCACTTTCTGGCTCGGGCTTCGCACAAGATGGTCTAGAGAGTCTTGGTGGTGTGTAATAGACGGGAATAAAAAGCCCCGCAAAGCGGGGCATGTCATCAATGCTTGGATTCGTTGAGCCTCTGCTGTTCAGCAAGCAGGTCCAGCCGGATTTCGTCGAGGTGCTTGCGTTGACGTCTGGAACCAAAGAATGGCAACAGATGAAGATCGCCCAAGTCGGAAAATGTCTTTATCCCCACAGGTACCATCCCCAGTTGCACCTCCGCGTGTAGGCGGATGTAACGTCCGTCAAGCGTATCTAGTAAAGGGCCATGCCCTTTGGCTCGCAGAAGTCGTCCAAGCGCCCAGAAACCTACACCAAGAACGAAGAAGCTACCCAGCATGAAAAAGCCAAACAGAATGTCTGCAATCATGATTGTTCACCCGGTGATTGAGTCTTAGGCGACGGAGCCGCTTCTTTGGTGCCGCTTTCAGTTTCTGCAGCTGTGGCCAAGTCAGCTCCATGTATTACGTTTGCAGGCTCCCTTCCTTCTCCGTTGTCCACGTTGTCACCACCTGAGTTAGGAACAGCTTGTGGAGTACCGGCGCCCAGCGAAATTCCTGCGGTCCCCTCCATACCGGGCACAGACATAGCGGCCATGAGTCCAACTGCTCGGGTTGCGGCTGATGCCACGTTATGGGCAGACAACCCTCCACCATTGTCTTGCGCACCTCCTGCGTACTGCTGAGAGGCTTGCAAGGTCGATTGCAAACTACTGCCGCCCTGATCCTCTTGTGGATTCGTCTGCGGCTGCGCGGCGGCTTTGCCCTTGGAATCGTCGCCGTTGCCTAGCGCAGCTTTCGCCGCCTTTTTGGCTGCCTGCTGCACGCCTTGGCTTGGCTGCGTCAGTGGGCTGCCGCCGCTAGGGCCACTAGAGGCGCTACCGCCGATTTTAGCTCCGGCTGATTTAGCGGCAGAACTACCGCCAGTGCTGGACCCGAGGCCCGAGCTAATAGCGCCAGTGCTGGCTGTGCCACCACCACCGGCAAAGCTGGAGTTGATTGCGCTGGCCAGACCTCCGGTGCCAATACCCCCGGGCGCGGCCGCTACACTTGCGCCACTACCACTACCACTCGCACCGATTGCCCTGGCCGCTGCCGGAGCTAATGCGCCTGCCGTGGCAATGGTAGCCGCCGCGGCTGCTGCACCAGCTACACCAGCCGCGGCCATGCCGCCAATCGCACCGCCGCCACCCGAAGAAACGCCGCTAATCATGCCCGCGATCAGTTCGGGAATGGTCTTGGTCAGGTAGGCGCATACCAGCGATAACCCCACCAAGGTCATCAGAGAGGCTTCGTCATTGGTATAAGCAACCTGCCACTTCTTCGCGACAGTCAGAATCAAGCCGACTATCAACGTCACCATAAATAGCTTGGCACCCACGGAAACTGCGTAGCGAATAACAGCCATCGTGTATTCCCGTGTCCACTGCGATGCGCCGAAAGCCATGAATAGAACAGAGGCGTTGATAACGACATAAGCCTCGACCAATGTCACAAAAATGAATGCCGCGATGAAAGCAAAAGCCATCAGAACGAGGATGGCAGCCAAGGCAACGACGATACTCTGCGAAGGGTTGAAAACGCTCATTCCGGTCAGGATGGCACGAGAAAACTCGACCGCCGTCGCAAACATATCTCCTGGCATTAGCTCAGGGCTTGGCAAGCCTGCTGCATGTGCCCCAGCTTGTCGGAAACTGTTCACAACCGCGCTTGCCCACTCCGTTGAGTGATCGAGCAGTATCAGGAAAAAACCGATGACCATGATGAAGCGGATTAGCTCGCCAACTAGCTCGCCGAAGTCGACTTGTTTGAATACCATCGGGAAGAATGTCCACACAAACTGGATGAGTGCCAGACTCCAAAATAGGTTCACCGCATAGCCATGAAGGCGAGGGGCCCATTCGTTAGAAGCCTCAAGAATCATGTCCAGCAAGCCCTGCATTGAGGTGTCGCTTTGGGCTAGATCGACTCCTGCAGCTGCACTCCCTGCAAGCAGCATTAGAAATAGTCCGCTGCAGCCAGCAATCATAGGTACGCGCATGTCAGTACCCCTTGGCGCCACCGCGACTGTTCGGGCGCTCATTGAATTGTTTGTCGGCGGCATGAGACTGGTTGATCTTTTCGGTAACCACTATGCGGTCATTAGAGATGGAACATATGATGCCGACCAGAGCTGCCCCTCCAAGTCCAGATGCTACACACAGCACAATAAGAAGCCATTTAGAGAACTTCATAGTCAGTACCCCTTCGCGCCGCCGCGAGTATTTGGGCGCTTGTTGAATTGCTCGGAGGCGGCGTCGCCGACCGACTGACGCGCGGTTTCTTGGGCTATGTAATTGCCCTGCAGGGTAATTTGAGTCGCCACCAAGTCGCGCAGTTTCTGAAGCTGCTGCACGTTTGAAGCGGCAATCTCGTTCCCAGCTTGGATGGCCTGCATCCGACCCGATGATGACTGCGAACGGTTCACCAGTTGTTCCAAGTGTGCATCTTCCGTCTCAAATGTGCTGGTATTCATGCCTGCTGCCTGCATAGCTCTTTTTGCGTTATCAAAGCCTTGCGCCGACCATTTTTCGTAGCGATCCGGCATTACGTCAGTCGCCTTACTGCTCGACTGGAGAAATTTCTGCAAATACGCCTCATACCCGGGAAACTGCGTATTGAATTGCGAATCGAGATTCGCCACATTGCGGCCTAATGACTGCGCCCTGTTGTAGATGCTTGTTACACGCTGCATGTCTTGGGTGATCCGGCCAAACATGCTGTTTGGCAACGGAGTCCCCTGCGTGACCATATTGTTGTATTGCTGAACTTGTGTCGAAAGCTGCTCTGCAGTGTTCAACGCCGTATTGACTGCTTCTGCGTACTCGAACATCTGTTGATAGAATGTAGAGCAGTTTGTGCAGTAGATAGCAAAGGCGTTCTGCCATGTAAAAAGCAAAGTAAAAACTGTTATTAATAATCTCCATCCATTTATCATTTTTGTCTCCAATGCGAGCCTGTCATGATAAATGAACGCGATTGCTTGCAATAGCGAGCGACGTAACGTGTGAACTGCACATATCCAAAGCTAAATCGATCAGCGTATTCGGTGTAGAGCCGAGTAAGGGGGTGGCCGAGCAGTATTTTCGTTTCTAACTCCTTCCTGATCGAGAAGAACTCAGCACGGCCAGCTCTTCTTTTGATAGGCTTTAGACTATTACTTTGCATCGACTTTCTCCGTTTGTTCCTATTGGTTTTAGCACGGATAAAAGCCTAGGGAAACATACAATAACTGCGCAGCTAAAATTAATGAAATTTAGCGTGATTGTATGCAGCTCAAGGAAGTTTAAGGCAACTCTAGGCAATTCAATGCGACTGTATGCGATTTAGCGAAATTCAAAGCGATTGATGAGTTTTTAGTTTTAAATCGCATTAAATCGCTTACAACAGTATGGCAAGATGTGTGTTGTACGGGTACGGGCAAGCCCGAACCCATCCAACACCGCCCCTTATTCGCCTGCGGCTCAACGGTATCTTGCTCTGCGAGGCCCGCCGCCGCTGCCTCGTCTAAGAGCGAAAAGCAACAACAGGAGCAGAAGCAATGACAGAGGACACCAAAGGAAAAGCCCAGCCTCGACGGCGCGGAAAGCCGATAGAGGTGTGGGTTACAGATGAGGAAAAGGCGACCATCACTGAGCGTGCCGAAGAGGCTGGTATGTCCCGCTCCGGTTACCTCCGAGCATTGGGTCTGAATACACCCATTCGCTCGGTCGTCGATCTGAAAGCGGTGGCTGATCTTTGCAGAATTAACGGCGACTTGGGGCGGGTTGCCGGTTTGTTGAAGCTGTGGCTTTTGGAGAAAAACGGGCAGGGAGCAAGCTCGGTCGAGATCGAGCGGATGATGGTCGAGTTTCGAGAGCTGCAGGCGGGTGTTCGGGAAAAGATGAGCGCTGTCGTTTTTGTTAGAAAAGCGTAGGGCTTGACGCCGAAACTCTTTGGATTGTGCAATCCAATTCAGTGCTGACAGTTGCTAGAATTGCGCATTTTTCCCGTTAGCCGCTTTGAAAGGAAATGCACATGTCGGCTCTTGCTGCGCTTTTGGATTCTTATCGTTCTGCCTCTGTCACCGAGCGCGAGAAGGGCACCTACTTTGAGGAACTGATCTGCGTTTACTTGCGCAATGAAGCGACCTACCGCGATCTGTACGATCAAGTATGGACGTATGCCGACTGGGCCAAGGAGCAGGGCTTGAGTGGTAAGGATGCAGGCATTGATCTTGTGGCTCGTACCCAGGGCACCGGCGAGTATCACGCCATCCAGTGCAAGCTGTTCGCCGAGGACTACAAAGTCCAGAAGAAGGACATCGACAGTTTCTTCACCGCCTCGGGCAAAGCGCCGTTCTCGCACCGCATCATCGTTACCACCACCAACAACTGGAGCGAGCACGCCGAGGATGCCTTGCAGGGCCAACAGCCTCCGGTCAGCAAGATCGATCTGCAAGCCTTGGAAGACAGCCAGATTGACTGGGCCAAGTACCAGTCCAGCAAAGCGGTCGCACTCAAATCCAAGAAGCAACTGCGTGAGCACCAGCAGACAGCATTAAATGCTGTATCTGCGAATGCGCAAGTAGTACTGCCTCCATCACAGTCCGGTATTTTACGCACTGGAACAGGCCTCTAGTGATATCGGGGACCGAAGAGATTGAGAGGGGGTTGTGTGCTACGAAATCCTTTAATTTCTTATGGTGCTCGCTTTCACCTCCTCCGGCGATTTGACAAGCCAACTCAAGAGCGTGCGAGAAATCGGTTTCGGTCAGTTCAAGGTCTAAAGTTTTTAGGACCTTGTCCCATTGTGGAAACGTAAAAACGTGATTGAGTTCGGCTTTGACAATTACCTGCTTCTGATGGCGGGGCAGAGTAGCGAACTCTTCTTCCTTAACTAAAAACCACCCGACCCCTTCACCAGGTAGGCCGGTGTTTTTATTGACTACCAGCGCTTGGATATCCGAGCAAAAGCCATTGCACTATCTCAGCTCTTTGGCCAGATCTAACCAAGCCATTGCAGCCGGAGGCAAATGCGCACCGGCACGCCAAGCGAGTGCAATATTCCAATCCGTGTGTGGCTCTTCAAGAGGTACTAGAGCGATGCCCGCATGTTTATGTTTTTGCGCAAGCATTCGCGGTAAAAATGCCACCCCTAAACCTGCAGCTACCAGGTCGGCGATGAAATCAATCTGCCCGCTGCGGGCCGTCACCCGGGGCACAATCCCTCTTCGATCACAAGCGGCCATAATTAATGCGTTAAGCGCAAACCCCTCATCAAAGAGGATGAATGGCGAATCCGCCAGATCACTGAAGTTCATTCGCTTGCGTCGCGAAAGCGAATGGGCGCTAGGCAGCACAACCACTAAAGGCTCGTTGCGCACTTCCTGATAAGCGAAAGTTTCATCGATCGGAATCAGTAGTGCTGCCAAGTCCACCTCTCCGGCCTCCAGGCACTCACACAGTTTCTTACTACCGTGCTCTATCAGTTCTATATTCACCATCGGATAGCGGCTGCGATAAGTAGCAAACATCTCAGCGAACAATACCCCGGAGCCTACAGGCGGCAAGCCGATCCGCAGCGTACCGCCCTTCAGGTCGCGCAGTTCATTGATCTCTGCGATCAGATCGTTCCGCTCTGCGAGTAATACCAGTGCGCGCCGATAGGCAATCTCACCTGCGGCCGTCAACTCGCTTTTATGGCCGATACGGTTCAGCAGTGGCGTACCTAGCTCATCCTCGAGCGTCCTGACTGCCTTGCTGACTGAGGACTGAGTCAAAGACACAACCTCCGCAGCTTGGGAGAAACCTCCCTGGCGCACCACTTCTACAAACACCCGCAGCGTTCTGAGATTCATGTGTATTCCAATAGCGACTCAATTCGAGTAGAAAAAGTTATTTTTATCATACTCAACAATCCCTTATCGTGAAATTCACTCAGCAACGTCCTACGTCGCTGAAATTTTCTAGAGACCTAGGAGTTGTAGATAATGATTATTTCATCGGCATCCGACTATCGCGAAGCCGCGAGACGCAAATTGCCGCGATTTCTGTTCGACTACATCGACGGCGGCGCCTATGCCGAACACACAATGCGTGCCAATAGCGCTGACCTCGCCAGCATCAGCTTGCGTCAACGCATCTTGAGAAATGTTGACAGTTTGAGTCTCAAGACGACGCTCTTTGGAAAGGAACAGAGTCTGCCGATCATCCTCAGCCCCGTCGGACTGACCGGTATGTATGCCCGTCGTGGTGAAGTACAAGCGGCCAAGGCTGCGGCCACGAAAGGCATTCCCTTTTGCCTGTCCACAGTATCGGTCTGCTCGATTGAAGAGGTTAGTTCCCAGAGTTCGCAATCGATCTGGTTTCAACTCTATGTGCTCAAGGATCGCGGATTTATGCGTAATGCCCTAGAGCGTGCTCAAGCAGCCGGCGTTACCACGCTGGTGTTCACCGTAGACATGCCGACGCCAGGCGCTCGTTACCGTGATGCCCACTCGGGCATGTCTGGGCCACTCGCAGCTTCACGGCGCATCCTGCAAGCCACCACTAGGCCGGATTGGGCGTTTAATGTCGGTATCCTCGGTCGTCCGCATGATTTGGGCAACATCTCCAAGTACCTGGGCAAAGCCACCACCCTGGAAGATTATGTTGGCTGGTTAGGCAATAACTTCGACCCCTCTATCAGCTGGAAGGACCTGGAATGGATCCGCGAGTTTTGGAAGGGCCCGATGATTATCAAGGGCATCCTTGATCCACAGGACGCCAAGGACGCAGTAAGTTTCGGCGCTGATGGCATCGTGGTCTCCAACCACGGCGGTCGCCAATTGGACGGTGTGCTGTCCACCGCTAGGGCTTTGCCTCCCATCGCCGAAGTAGTGGGTGATGACCTGACGGTGCTGGTGGACTCTGGCATTCGTTCCGGGCTGGATGTTGTGCGCATGCTCGCCTTAGGCGCCAAGGCATGCCTGCTGGGGCGCTCGACGGTTTACGCTCTGGCCGCCGACGGACAGCACGGGGTAGAGAATATGCTGGATATCTTCTCGCAAGAAATGCGCGTGGCAATGACGCTCACTGGTGTTACCTCGATTGACAAGATCGATCGAACCGCATTGGTTCCAGTTGAGTAATGAAGGTTCGATCATGTCGCAATCACTGACCGTTAAGATGTTGGAAGCGGTACGCAATGTACCGATTGGCTACGTAGTGTGTGGTGGTGTTGTCTGTACTGTGCCGGCGCTCCTCGCGGCTCGCTTACACAACCCCTTGTTCTGTTGGTCAGCGATTGCCGCATTCTGGAGCTATCTGTCGATTCCGAGCGATAAGTCCCCAAAGGGTTGTATCTTCGGCCTGGTTTTCGGCATCACCGGCGCCGTGGCGTCAGGGCTAGGTGCTTGGACGATGGTATGGCCGCAACTGGCTATAGCACTGTCGGCCCTCTTTGCGTTTGCTGGCGCTTACGCCCAGGTTTGCGGCGCGCGCATTAGCATTCCCGCTTTGCTGACAGCGACGGCATTTGCGGTATCCACTGCATTCCCGGCAAAGGACTTTGCCCAGGGATTTGCTTATGCACGTTACTTTCTATATGGCAGCCTATGGGCTACAGGCTCCGCATTGCTGTTCCAATGGTGTCAGTACGACCAGCCTGATGCTGCAAAGCGGCCAGTTTTATGGTCGGCACTCAGAACAAATTTCACACCGAAATCTAACTTCTTTCTGCATGGGCTTCGCGTTGCGCTGTCGGGAGCACTGTCAGTTTGGTTGGTTCAATTGTGGTCGTTGCATTACGGATACTGGATGACCCTTACGGTGTTTCTGATCATGCAGCCCTACATGCATTCAACGTTGAGGATGTCTCTGGAGCGAGTCGGCGGCACCTTCTTAGGGGGAGCCATTGCTGCCGTTCTTGGTTACGCAATCCATGATCCGTTTTTGTTGGCTGCACTGATACTGCCTGTTTCTATTGGCACCCTGGCAGGGCGCTCTGTGAGCCACATCAGCTATTTGATGTTCCTCACTCCACATTTCATACTGGTCGCGCAGGTTGGCCAGTCAGGAGGATCGGAGCTGGATTTGGTATTTCTACGAATGCTCTACAGCACCGGTGGTGCACTTTTAGCGATCATCGCTTCGCTTGTGATTTTTCCTCGCTGGCAAACGGCTGAGCCGTAGAGGACTAGGGGAGTGTTTCCTAGACCGCCGGTTTGAAAGCTCCTTCCCGTGCAGCCAACCAGTAACACCGCGCAAAAACTCAGTAATAGGCTCCGCGTGAACATGGCGTTCTTCCTCATGGTTTGACTCGGATGTTTGTAGGCCCTGATCGTGCCGTAGTCACGTGCGCCCTATCAAAGAGCGCTATACCCCCTCTACAGGTGCTTGTCATGCGATGAGAGGCGGGAGGGCTGAGCATCTAGAGCGTCGTTCGGGAATGGTTCTTTTCATGGTATGCCTTTTGTTTTGTTTGATAGTTATCTGCTTTTAAAGGTTTTATTGCGCTTGTTGATAATAGAGTGGGAATAAGTCAGACCGGCTTAACGGTTTTAACTGAAAAAGGTGGCCAACATTGAGTGTTGGCCGCCTTTTTTTATGAAGGCCAAAGCCCCTCACCCCAACCCTCTCCCAGAGGGAGAGGGGGCTTGATCTGTGTCATTACGCAAATCTGCTTTTGCTTTAAGTCCCCACTCCCAGAGGCAAAGGGGCTGTGTTGTGTCGTCTAGAAAAAAGTAGCTACGACGTAGGTCAGTCCCCTCTCCCTCCGGGAGAGGGTTAGGGTGAGGGCGCTTTGCTCTTACGATTTCTCATTTGCAGGTGTATCGTATTCGCCTTTTGCGGGCCCGGCGCCCGCGCCGGATTCGAGAGGTAGTTAAATCCATGTCCTTTACCCGTCGACAAATACTCGGTGGTTTGGCCGGCCTGGTAGTGGTGGGTGTTGGCGCAGGAGGCGCTTCGCGTTACTGGTTAGGCAAGATGGCCGATGCTGAAGCTGGCCACGATTACGAACTGATCGCCGCTCCGCTTGATGTTGAGCTGGTGCCTGGCCATCAGACCGAGGCCTGGGCCTTTGGCCCTTCGGCGCCCGGTACGGAATTACGGGTGCGTCAGGGCGAATGGCTGCGGGTGCGTTTCATCAATCATTTACCCGTGGCGACCACCATTCATTGGCATGGCATCCGCCTGCCGCTGGAAATGGACGGCGTCCCTTATGTGTCGCAATTGCCTGTTCTGCCCGGTGAGTACTTCGATTACAAATTCCGTGTACCCGATGCCGGCAGTTATTGGTATCACCCGCACGTCAACAGCAGCGAAGAGCTGGGCCGGGGTCTGGTCGGGCCACTGATTGTCGAAGAACGCGATCCCACCGGCTTCAAGCACGAGCGCACACTGAGCATCAAAAACTGGCACGTGGACGAAGCGGGCGGTTTTCTGCCGTTCAGCATTACCCGTGAAGCCGCTCGAGGTGGCACGCCAGGAAGGTTGTCGACGATTAACGGCACGCATGTACCGACTATTGATTTGCCTGCCGGGCAGATCACCCGTGTGCGGATTCTCAACCTCGACAACACGCTGACCTATCGTCTGAATATTCCCGGCGTTGAAGCCAACATTTACGCACTGGACGGTAACCCCATCGAGCCGCGCCCGCTGGGCAAGGATTACTGGCTGGGGCCGGGCATGCGCATATGCCTGGCAATCAAGGCACCACCCGCAGGTGAAGAACTGTCGCTGCGTGATGGCCCGGTGCGCTTGGGCACATTGCGCTCAGTCGCTAATAACGACGCCCCGAGCGAATGGCCGCCTGCGTTGCCGGCCAACCCGATTGCCGAGCCTGATGTGGCGAACGCCGAGAAGATCAATTTCAATTTTGAATGGGTCGGCTCGGTATCCGAGAACCAGAACGGGGATCAACCCCCCAGCCTGTGGCAAATCAACGGCATTGCCTGGGATATCAAGGACAAGACCTGTGCTGATCGCCCTATTGCCAAGCTCAAGCTGGGCCAGAGCTACATTTTTGAATTGAAGAACATGACGCAGTACCAGCACCCGATTCATTTGCACGGTATGAGTTTCAAAGTGCTGGCGTCCAATCGCAAAAAGATCACACCGTATTTCACCGATACTTACCTGTTGGGTAAAAACGAGCGTGCCC
Source organism: Pseudomonas sp. 2024-210 (assembly GCF_045062345.1). Taxonomy (NCBI): domain Bacteria; kingdom Pseudomonadati; phylum Pseudomonadota; class Gammaproteobacteria; order Pseudomonadales; family Pseudomonadaceae; genus Pseudomonas; species Pseudomonas sp. 2024-210. The sequence continues at coordinate 20,000 of NZ_JBJGEJ010000005.1, forward strand.
GCGTGGCGCTGGTGGCGGATAATCCCGGCGTGTGGATGTTCCACTGCCATGTGATTGACCACATGGAAACCGGCCTGATGGCCGCTATTGAGGTTTCCTGATGCGACAAGGGCGTCAACCCCGGATCATCGACCGCAGCCGCGATCAAGAATTTATGCGTGAGGCGCTGGCGTTAGCCGCTCAAGGTGCCGCGTTGGGCGAAGTGCCGGTGGGTGCGGTGCTGGTGCAAGACGGAGAGATTATCGGTCGAGGCTTTAACTGCCCGATCAGTGGCAGCGATCCCAGCGCCCATGCCGAAATGGTCGCCATTCGGGCTGCCGCTGCGGCGGCCAGTAACTACAGGTTGCCCGGCAGTACGCTGTACGTGACGCTGGAGCCGTGCAGCATGTGTGCGGGCCTGATCGTGCATTCGCGGGTGGCACGGGTGGTGTACGGCGCCATGGAGCCCAAGGCGGGAATTGTAGAAAGCCAGGGGCAGTTCTTCACTCAAGGCTTTCTTAATCACCGCGTACTCTTTGAAGGCGGGGTCTTGGCTGAAGAGTGCGGGATGGTCCTCAGCGAATTCTTCAGGGCCCGTCGGGCCAAATCGGTTTGACTGCGTAGTCGCTGACGAGGAACGAGGCTGCGATAAGGACCGCTGGACCTTCAATCACGGGCCTGCTACGCAGTCCATCGCAGCCTCGTTCCTCGACAGCGGCTACAGGTTTTTTTATTTTCTGGCGATGATCACTGCCCGCATCGGCGCCGGCAGCCCCTCGATGGTTTTGCTGTGGTCATTGGGGTCAAGGTAATCACTGAGCGACTGAAACTTCATCCATTCTGTGGCGCGTTGTTCCTCCGCCGTGGTGATGCTCACGTCCACGCAGCGCACATCAGTGAACCCTGCACGGCGTAACCAGCGTTCCAGTGCCGGGATTGACGGCAGGAACCAGACATTGCGCATCTGCGCGTAGCGGTCTTCAGGCACCAGCACCTGATTGACATCACCTTCAATCACTAGCGTTTCCAGCACCAGTTCGCCGCCTTTGACCAGGCAGTCTTTCAACGCCAACAGGTGTTCGATGGGCGAGCGGCGATGGTAGAACACGCCCATGGAAAACACGGTGTCAAAGCCTTCGAGATTTGCCGGCAGGTCTTCGAACGGGAAGGGCAGGTGCCACGCCGCCTCTTGCTGCAAGTAGCGTTGCACGGCCTGGAACTGGCAGAAGAACAGCCAGTTTGGATCGACCCCGATCACGCTGTGCGCGCCCGCGCCCAGCATGCGCCACATGTAATACCCGTTGCCGCAACCTACATCGAGGATGCGTTTACCTTGCAAATCGATGTGGGGCGCGACCCGTGACCACTTCCAGTCCGAGTGCCATTCAGTGTCGACATGAACGCCAAACAAATCGAAGGGCCCCTTGCGCCACGGTGACAAGCCCATCAGTGCTTGACGCATCTGTGCGCGGGTTTCGTCGTCGCAATCGGTGTCCAGCTTCAGGCCGTCAAGCAAGTCGATTTCGGTCGGCACCACGTCAGGCAATGCTTCCAGCGCGCCTTGCCAGCGCTCAAGGTCGCCGTGACCTTTCTCCATTTTGGCGTCGAGCCGGGCTTGCAGTGTGGTGGCCCATTCAGCCAGAGGCGTTGCGGCAAGACGTCGGACGAGGGGGGAAAGATCTATCATGGCAAGGCAATCAACGAGGCAAAATTAAGACACTGGAACCACGGCACGACTTTCGAGAACCCGGCCGCCAGCAGGCGTTCGCGGTGTTCTTCGAGGCTGTCGGGCTTCATGACGTTTTCGATGGCGCTGCGCTTTTGCGCTATTTCGAGGTCGCTGTAACCGTTGGCGCGCTTAAAGGCGATGTGCAGGTCAGTCAGCAATTCATGCTCTTGAGGGTCACTGAAACGCAGTTTCTCCGACAAGATCAGCGCACCGCCAGGCAACAACGATTGGCGAATGCGGCTGAGCAAGGTCAGCCGTTCCTGCGGGGCAATGAATTGCAGGGTGAAGTTCAATGCCACCACCGAGGCGGGCTGAAACGCCAGGGCTAGAATGTCGCCCTCTATGACCTCAACCGGCAGTAGCTCCTGAAACATCGAGTTTTGTCCGTTAAGGTATTCGCGGCAGCGTTCAACCATCGCTGCCGAATTGTCCACGGCAATCACGGAGCAGCCTTCTGTGCGCACATGACGACGCAATGCCTGAGTGACCGCGCCCAGTGAACTGCCCAAGTCGTACAGTACGCTGTTGGGCTGAGCGAATTGGGCGGCAAGTACGCCGAGGTTTTCGACAATGGTCGGGTAGCCGGGTACTGAGCGTTTGATCATGTCCGGGAATACCCGCACCACGTCCTCGTTAAAGGCGAAGTCCGGCACCTGGGCCAGGGGCTGGGCGAATATACGGTCGGGGTCTTGGCTCACGGCGGTTCCAGCGGTGGATTTCAAAAGAGGCGCGCATTTTAGCCAAGTTGACGCCTTGATGCGCGGTCTGTCTGATAAACCGCTTTTGTCTGCCGGGTTAAACGCCAGCGTCTGACTTTGATGAAGCTCAGTTCACCGTGATCGCACAGTCAAAGGTGTGCGCCGGTTCGGCTTCGGGGTCCCACGGTTGTTGATAGGTCAGTCGCAAGCGTCCGTTACCCGCAGCAACGGCCTGAAAACGCCAGGTAGATTGCCCACCGCTGCCCAGCACTTGTCCATTTTCGGCGCTGGTGTAGACCTCGGGGCTCAGGCTGCGTAATACGCCCCCGGCTGAGTCCTGAATGGCCCAGCGATAACCTGTTGTAGGGTTGCTTGGCAATGACACCGTGACGGGTTGCCCAACGTGGAGTTGCAACGGACAGTCGCTTTGTTTTTCAACATTAATGTTGTCGGCAGGTGAGTGTGCACAGGCTGTCAGCAGGCTGAGGCTGAAGACAGTGATAACGCGAGAGAGGGGCATTGATGGCTCCGGTCAGACAAACACAATGGCGCAGCATACTCCATCAAGCGTGCTGCGCCATTTTCGTCGATCCGTGCTGGAGTTCAGTATCAATACTTGAAGGATGCATGGGGCGGGCTGACTTTAAAATCGCCGCACATTTCTAATGTCTCACCCTTATGGTCAAGGCATTCAAGGGTAAAGAGACGAGCGCTGTAACAACTCTCGATAACACTGAGGTGCAATGTACCGATGACCGCCTCGTTCAAGTGATACACCTCTTTGCCATTCATCTCAACGCACTCTAAATACGTCATCCCCCACACCGGGCCGACTTCACCTTTTTTGAAAAGGTAGATGTCGGACTGGATATTGACGTCCAGCGTGAGGCTGATGGCTCGATAGCATTTAGAGCCGAAGTCATCGAATTCAGCCGTAATCACGATTTTCTTGTGGCTACTGGCAAAGGTCACTTCCTGGGCCGTGAACGGTCGTCGTTCCAGCATTTCAGCCTTGAATTCTCCTCGAGTTTTGGGATTAAACACTGCCTGGTCGAATAGCGCCGGCCAAAAAACATCTGGATTTTGATGTGCAGGATGATGAAGAGGCATTTTAGATTCCCGACGTAATACATGTGGGCTATGGGCCGCATTTTTACGTCGAGACCTGAATGGCGTCTACTGTCAGAAATAACAGTGAGTGCGCCACGCCCTGCCATGATGTTCAGGAATGAGACTAAGGGGCCAGCGCGCCATCGCCTGGCCCTGGTTCAGGATCAATTCACTGGCGTTGAAACAATACTTTGGCCACGTCGCTGAAGTGCTTGGCAAAGTGCACGGTGATCCCCTCTTTCAAATAGTCAGGCAGCTCTTCAAAGTGCCCTTTATTGGGTTCAGGAAGAATCAGTTCGTGGATCTTTTGCCGGCGTGCAGCAATCACTTTTTCTCGCACGCCGCCAATGGGCAGTACATGCCCGGTGAGCGTCAGTTCACCGGTCATGGCGATGCCTTTTTTCGGCGGCTGATTACGCGCCAAAGACAACAGTGCGCTGGCCATGGTCACACCCGCACTCGGGCCGTCTTTGGGCGTCGCCCCTTCTGGCACGTGCAGATGCACAAAGGCCTCGTCGAAGAACCGAGGGTCGCCGCCAAACTGCTGAAGGTTGGCACTGACGTAGCTGTAGGCGATTTCAGCAGACTCTTTCATTACATCGCCCAATTGGCCGGTCAGTTTGAAACCGCGATTAAGGGTATGAATACGTGTCGCTTCAATCGGCAGGGTCGCACCTCCCATGCTGGTCCAGGCCAGGCCGGTAATCACACCGATGCCGCTGATCACTTGCTCGTTTCGGAATATCGGTGTTCCCAGAGAAGCTTCGAGGTCTTTGGGGCCAATCTTGATCACCGCCTTCGGGTCCTCGAGTAATTCGATGACCGCTTTGCGCACCAGTTTGCCCAGTTGTTTTTCCAGCTGGCGTACCCCGGCTTCACGGGCATACCCGTCGATGACATGACGCAATGCGTTGTCGCTGATACTCAGGCTGTTTTTTGAGACACCTGCTTTTTCCAGCTGCTTTGGCCACAGATGGCGCTTGGCAATCGCGATTTTCTCTTCGGTGATGTAACCGGAGAGACGAATAACTTCCATACGGTCCAGCAGAGGGCCGGGGATAGAGTCCAGCGTGTTGGCGGTGCACACGAACAACACTTTTGACAGGTCTAGACGTAAATCGAGGTAGTGGTCGAGAAACTCAACGTTTTGTTCAGGGTCAAGGGTTTCCAGCAATGCCGAAGCCGGGTCGCCCTGGAAGCTTTGGCCCATTTTGTCGATTTCATCGAGCATGATCACCGGGTTCATCACTTCGACATCTTTGAGCGCCTGCACCAGTTTGCCGGGCTGGGCGCCAATGTAAGTACGACGATGGCCCTTGATCTCGGCTTCATCCCGCATGCCGCCCAGGCTGAAGCGGTAGAACGGACGGCCCAGAGATTCTGCAATCGACTTGCCGACGCTGGTTTTGCCAACGCCCGGCGGGCCTACCAGCAAGACAATAGAGCCACTGATCGAGCCTTTGTAAGCGCCCACAGCGAGAAATTCGATAATGCGGTTTTTAATATCATCAAGCCCTGCATGGTGGGCATCGAGTACTTTGCGGGCGTGTTTCAGGTCGAGTTTGTCTTGACCATAGACGCCCCACGGCAGCGCAGTGGCCCAGTCCAGATAGTTGCGGGTCACAGCGTATTCGGGTGAGCCGGTCTCCAGAATCGACAGTTTGTTGAGTTCTTCATCAATGCGTTTTTGCGCCTGCGCAGTCAGGGTTTTCCCTTCGAGGCGTTGCTTGAATTGTTCGATATCCGCGCTGCGATCATCTTTAGTCAGGCCCAGCTCTTGCTGGATCACCTTGAGCTGTTCCTTAAGGAAAAACTCGCGCTGATGCTCGCCGATCTTCAGGTTGACCTCTGCTGAAATCTCTTTTTGCAGGCGTACGACTTCAACTTCTTTGCGCAGCATGGGCAGCACTTTTTCCATGCGCTTGAGGATCGGCACGCAGTCGAGCACTTCTTGCAGCTCGTTGCCGGTGGCCGAGGTCAGGGCTGCGGCAAAGTCAGTGAGGGGTGAAGGGTCGTTGGGACTGAACCGGTTGAGGTAGTTTTTCAGCTCTTCGCTGTACAGCGGATTAAGTGGAAGCAGCTCTTTGATCGCGTTGATCAAGGCCATGCCGTAAGCCTTCACCTCATCGGTCGGCGCTTTGTTTTCTTGCGGGTATTCGACCTCCACCAGATACGGCGGGCGGTGATGTTTGAGCCACATGCTGATGCGCACGCGCGTCAGGCCTTGCGCGACGAACTGTAACTTGCCGTTTTCGCGGCTGGCGTGATGCACCTTCACCAGCGTGCCGTATTCCGGAAGACTGTCGGTGTCGAAATGACGAGTGTCATCGGGGGGCGTGTCGACAAAAAACAGTGCCAAAGAGTGATGCGGTGACTTGCTGACCAATTCGAGGGTTTCGGCCCACGGCTCTTCATTGACAATGACCGGCAACACTTGGGCCGGGAAGAATGGGCGGTTGTGAATCGGGATGATGTAAACCTTGTCTGGCAGATTTTGGCCTGGCAACGCCAATCCAGTGCCTCCCGTGTGGACGGAATGTTCGGGTTCGTTGTGTTCTACATCCGTGGCTTCAACCGTGTCTTCTGTAAATGTTTGCTGGTCGCTCATGGGGCACCTGCGCAATTGAGTATGGGTCTTAGATGGGGCGCAGTGGCAGTCGTTTCAATGGTGAAGCGATTTTCATCTCGCATCACGTGCAAAGTCCTCAGCGCGGGGTTGAGTGGAACCTAAGGACTGTAGACGCTCAGACCACCTTGAGGGTCGTTCTGGCCTTGGAATGCTTCTGGAAAGGGCGTGATCGTCAACATATTGACTGGAGGAGGGCGTTTCTATTGGGTGATCTTTTGTTTGGGGTGTGGCTCATTGTGAAAATAATTAATACAGATTTGAGAGTCAGTTAATTGACTTTTTGCCTAGTGCAAATTTAGACCGGTCAGCGTCTAAACCCGCGTCCATAAAAAAGGCGGCTATCTCTCGATAGCCGCCTTTTCAACAACCAGCTGTCTTATTTACTCAGCCAGTTTAAACGCCACCAAGTAGTCACCGGCTTTAGTGCCCAGACCGCCGTGACCACCCGCCATGACAACCACATATTGTGTGCCGTCTTTGCCGGAGTAAGTCATCGGAGTGGTCTGGCCGCCAGCAGGCAGACGACCTTCCCACAACAGCTTACCGTTGCTTACATCGTAAGCACGCAGGTATTGGTCGAGTGTACCGCTCAGGAAGGCTACACCACCTGCAGTGGTCACAGTACCGCCCAAGCTTGGAACACCCATTGCCAGTGGGATTGGAACCGGCGAGCTATCACGCACGGTGCCGTTTTTGTGTTTCCAGATCACTTCGTTGTTGGTCAGGTCGACCGCAGCAACGTAGCCCCACGCCGGTGCCTGGCAAGGCAGACCGAGTGGCGACAACAGAGGCTCCAGAATCACGCCGTATGGAGCGCCTTTGTTCGGTTGAACGCCCGAGGTTTCGCCTTTACGTGGGCCCATTGCTGCCACATCCGCCTGAGGAACCAGTTTGGAGGTGAACGCCATGTAGCTTGGGTTCAGGAAAGCAATCTGACGTACCGGGTCAACCGAGATACCACCCCAGTCAAACACACCGAAGTTGCCTGGATACACAATCGAACCTTGCAACGAAGGCGGGGTGTACATGCCGTCGTAACGCAGGGATTTGAAGTTGATCCGGCACAGCATTTGGTCAAATGGCGTCACGCCCCACATGTCACGCTCGGTCAGAACCGGCGGAATCATGTTCAGCTCTGAACGAGGCTGAGTAGGAGCCGTGTGGTCGCCTTCTACAGCACCGCCTGGCGCTGGCACTTCGTGGATTGGAACAATGTCCTCACCCGTGCGACGGTCCAGCACGTAGATGCTGCCTTGTTTGGTGGACGCCAGCAGAGCCGGTTTCTCACCTTCAGCCGTTTTCAAGTTCATCAGCGTTGGTTGGCCACCTACGTCCATGTCCCAGAGGTCATGGTGAGTAAGCGGACGGTACCAGCGGACTTTACCGGTGTTGATATCCAGAGCAGTGATGCCTGCGGCATAACGCTCGGAGTCTTCGGTACGGTCGCCGCCGTATTGGTCAGGGGTCTGGTTGCCCATTGGCAAGTACAGCATGCCAAGGTCTTCGTCGACCGCGAACATCGACCACATGTTAGGCGAGTTACGGGTGTAGGTTTCGCCTTCAGCAATCGGTGCGGTGGCTTCAGGGTTACCGCTGTCCCAGTTCCAGACCAGTTTACCGGTACGTACGTCGTACGCACGGATCACGCCGGATGGCTCGTCAGTGGAGATGTTATCGGTCACGTGACCGCCAACCACAACCAGGTCTTTGGTCACGGCAGGTGGCGAAGTGGAATAGTAGCCACCCGGTGCAAAGCCACCGACGTTATGACGCAAGTCAACCGAACCGTTGTCACCGAAGTCTTCACACACTTTACCGGTGTCGGCGTTCAGTGCGATCAGGCGGGTGTCAGCCGTTGGCAAGAACAGGCGACGTGGGCACGAGTTGCTCGAAGCAGCAGGCTCGGCAGCGTTTTCGTCAGTGCTTGTTTTTGCGTATGCGTTTTCGTCGTGATAGCTCACGCCGCGGCAGGTCATGTGTGCCCAACCTTTGAAGTTTTCAGCATTTTGTGTGCTGATCTTCGGGTCGTAGCGCCAGATTTCTTTGCCGGTATCCGGGTCCAGAGCCAGTACTTGGCTGTGTGGCGTACACACATAAAGCATGCCGTTCACTTTCAGCGGAGTGTTCTCGGCGGTTGTTTCGCCTGGATCACCTGCGTTTGGCATGTCACCGGTACGGATTGTCCAGGCTGGAACCAGCTTGTGGGCATTTTGCGGCGTGATTTGTTTCAGAGGCGAGTAACGATCACCGAAGGCTGTGCGACCGTAAGACTGCCAGTCGCCTTCAGGCATTTCTGGCGCAGCATTCGTCACACCCGGTACCGCATCACGGTCCAGTTGACCTTTGATTTCGCCTGGGCTGGTGAACTGGCTAGCCAGTGCAGCTGCGCCTGCCAATACAACGGCAATGCTCAGTGCGCCAGTCGCCATTGGGGCCGATTGGCCACGCAGCACGGGGCGACGAAACCAAGGCAGCAGCAGGACGATACCGATGGCGAACCACAGTGCCAGACGCGGCACCAGTTGCCACCAGTCCAGACCCACTTCCATCAAGGCCCAAACAGTGCTGGCGAACAGCACCAGAGCATACAGGCCCAGCGTCGCACGGCGCCCGGCAATCAGCAATGCGCCTGACAAGCCAAAACCGATGCCGGCCAGCAAGTAGTACCAAGACCCGCCGAGTGTTACCAGTTTGATACCCCCGACCAACATGGCCAGGCCCATTAGCAGCAGCAAGATACCGAGCAGGCTCGGTAGCAGGCGGCTTCGACCGAAAGCACTATCAGTGCTCATAGTGTGGTTCTCCGTTACGTTATAGATACCCTGCCGTTACAGGTCTTGAGGACGCGTACCGATGAGGGAATGAATCAACTAAATAGGTTCTTGGTGACAACCTTCAAGGTTGCCGTTGTAGTCCGTTGATCAGGCGACCATTCGGCGCGTGACCCTTTGGGCAGCAAGGACACGGCAGCGATCTCCCGGTACAGCAATGCGCTGTACTCCAAGCGCTGAGGTGGGCATGCAGATTGACGTGTTGAATGGGTTGGAGCCGCAGGCCACACGTCTTGCAGCAATGTTTAAGGCTATTAAGTGACTGTAGTTGCTACCCGGATGATATTCGCGCGGCAGACACTTATTTTTTGCCGGCCGCATACCTTCAAGCTGCTTCGCTGCGGCATAGGCGCGGCTTGCGTTGAATGGGTGCGAAATCAAGAAAGTGGGCATGTCAAAAATTGAGTCTTTAAAAGTTTTTTGCCTGAGTCGGGCTGCCTTACGGGGTAGCGCTAACTCAGTGATTATCGGGACAAGTTGAATCGTTTCAGCCCTTTATGTGGAAATGATAAAGCCAAGAAACGTTTAGAAACAGCACTTTAAATGACATGGATCATTTCTGAATCGGTAACAGTGTGCTGCGGCGGTTCGTCTCAGGGCTTTTTTGTCGCACCCTCTGCGTGTTGGAGGCCACGATTTTCAAGGCGTGCAGCTTAGAAAGTAGTGCGCAGTCCGACCTCAATACCGCGGCCGGGGGCGGGTGCAATATTTTTCAGAATTGAACTCGCATAACGCACGGTCTGATTGGTCAAATTGTCTCCTTTGACGAAAGCCAGCCATTGACTACTGCCGACATCGAAGTGGTACCCCGCGCTGGCCCCCAAGGTGGTGTAGCCGCGGGTGCCCGATTCATTGTCTGGAACGCGGCCTTGATTGCTGGCGTGCTCCACGTCGACTCGCGCTTGCCAGCGATCAAGCTCCCACAGCAGGCCACTGTTCAATCGCAGGGGAGCGATTCGCGGCAAGGGCTCGCCCGTGTCGAGGTTGGTGGCGTGTGTGTAATCACCGGACAGTTCCAGTGCAAATTTGCCGTAGGCACTTTCACCCAGTGTCCAGTGGTCTTTGGCTTCGAAGCCGGTGAAGCGTGCCCGAACCCCGGAATAGGTGTATTCAGGAATGCCGTCTGCGTCAGGCTCGCCTTCATCATTGAGCGTACGGCCCGTGCTTAGAAGGCCGATGTAATTGGAGAAATGGCTGTAAAACACACCCACGCTGCCCTTGTGTATACCGTTATCGAAGCGCAGGGCCAGGTCGTTGGAGACGGCTTTTTCTTTGGTCAGGCTGGCGTTACCCACCTCGTAGGTGCCGGTGGCAACGTGAGCGCCATTGGCGTAAAGCTCGTAGAAGGTCGGCGCCCGTTCGGTATAGCCCAGCGTTGCGGCCAGCGACCAGATCGGCGTAAGGGTGAGCACGGCGCCCGATGACAGGCTGCCGGCGGTGAAACTGTTGGCGCGGTCGGCAGCGGCAAAACGCTCATTGCCCTTGGCATGCGGGTCGACCACGGTGTGCTCAAGTCGCCCGCCAAGGCTGAGCTTGAGCCCCTCGGTGGCTTGCAACTCTTCAAGAATAAACACAGCGCCGCTATTGGTATTGGTCTGCGGCACGAAGGCTTCCTCGCCCAAGGCTGAGAACTCATGGCGGTTGACCTGCGCCCCAATGACCCCATTGAGTGGGCCAAGGGGTAGATGACGGGCTACGACACGGGCTTCATAGCCCTTGTTTTTGAAGGTGGTGCCCACTTCGCCACCTTCAATTTCACGGTGTTCGTATTCGGTGTAGCCAGCATCCAGTTTCACTGAGCTAAAGGGGCCTTGCAGATTGCGAATTTCGGACGCGAAAGCGTAGTGATCCTGCTTCATGCGGATGCGTACATCCTGCTCCGCTGGCGAGCCGTAGTTAGCGTCGTAATTGCTGTAGGACAGGCCCGCATAACCGTCGTCCCATGTGTAGGAGCCGCCGACTGAGCCGCCGTCCTGGCGACCATTGCTGTTGCCTAACCGGCCTTTCTTTTCGTCCCCGTCTTCGCTTTGCGGTGCATGTCGGTCGCGGGCGTAACCGGGGATTTGGAGGTCGTTGAATGCTCGGGCGTTGGCATCCAGATGCAAGGCAAAAGTCCCATTGCCGGCTTCCAGTTTGCCGGCGCTGCTGCGTGTGGTATCCGCACCGCCGTAACGCAGTTCGCCCGCGCCATGAATACCTTCGATCGCTTGCGTAGGGATGCGGTTGTCGAAGGTATTGACCACTCCCCCAATGGCATTGCCGCCATACAGCAGCGCCGCTGGCCCGCGCACGATTTCGATGCGCTCAACATTGACCGGGTCGAGTGGAACCGCGTGGTCGTAAGACAGTGACGACGCATCCAGCGCGCCAACACCGTTGCGCAGAATACGAATACGGTCGCCATCGAGTCCGCGAATGATGGGTCTGCTGGCGCCGGGGCCGAAGTAAGACGACGACACGCCGGGCTGGTTTTTCAGCGTTTCACCCAAACTGCCTTGTTGTTGCAGGGTCAGGTCGTCGCCTTCCAGAACCGTGGTTGGCGAGGCCAGCTGGCTGCTGCCCAAAGGATTGCCGGTGATGACTTGGGGTTGCAGTTCGAGGGCGAAGGCTGGGGAGGCGAACAGTAAAACCGTGGCGACGGGGGTCAAGCGCAGGTGGCGCCGAGAGAGAGCGGGGGATGGCATTACAGGTTCCTTGGCAAGGAGATGAGGTTGTTAGTTATAGTTACAATATAACATTGCCTGTAGTGTCTCCAAGCGTAACTTTCACCGGATCGGTGGTGGCGTCTAAACTCTGGGTGTGCGAATGCGCTTCCCCCTGAGCAGGTGCTCGGCTAAGGTGCGCGGCTTTCCTTCACTTGCTTAAAAGGCTCGGCATGACTGAACCCAACCACAATCCTTTGCACGGCGTGACGCTGGAACAGATCCTTACGGCGCTGGTGGCGCACTACGAGTGGGAAGGGCTGGCCGAGCGCATTGATATTCGTTGCTTCAAAAGCGATCCGAGTATCAAGTCGAGTTTGACGTTCTTGCGCAAAACCCCATGGGCGCGAGAAAAGGTTGAGCGGTTGTACGTGAAATATGCCCGTACCAAGCGCGAACACTGAGCCGCCGATGATGGTCGCGCTCAAGCACAGACTGTGTACGGTAATGGCATTACTGGGCTGGGGCGGGCTGGCGATTCAGCTTTATGTGATCCTGCTGATGCGTTGGTCATCGGGAGCCAGTGTGATCGGTGGGCTGTTGAGTTATTTCAGCTTTTTCACCGTAATCACCAACACGATGGTTGCAACGGTGTTGACCTATGCAGCGATCTCCCGACCTTCGAAAGGCAGGACGTTTTTCCTGCAATCGTGGGTCAGCAGCGGCATTGCGGTGAGCATTATCGTGGTGGGCGTCGCCTACAGTCTGTTGCTGCGCCAGCTCTGGCAACCTCACGGTCTGGCATGGTTGGCCAACGAATTGCTGCATGACGTGATGCCGGTGCTATTTACGTTGTACTGGTGGTTTTGCGTGCCCAAAGGCTCGCTGCGAGTGAGTCATATCGGTGTATGGGCGCTATACCCGGCCTTGTATTTCGCCTACATCTTGTTGCGAGGGCACTTGCTGGGTGTTTACCCGTATCCATTTATCGATGTGAACAAGTTGGGGTACGCGCAGGTGTTTCTCAATGCGGGTGAAATTTTGGCGGGATTTGTCGGGGTGGCGCTGATGCTGGTGGCGCTTGATCGCTGGGCGGGAAGCAAGCGCATGGTTGGCGACGCTCTCTAACCCTCTGTAGAGGGTTAGAGCAAAGCAGCAATTTAGGCTTCGTCGCTGCCTTCCTGCCGCCAGTAACCGGCGGCTTTAACGAATTCGTCGTTTAAACCATGGGTGTCCAGCAGCACTCTGCGTACTTTGCGTGACAGCGAGCTTTCGGTAGCGACCCACGCGTACAGCTGGCCCTGCGGTATCGTCAGCCCTTCAACGGTTTTGAGCAGATCGTGCTCAGGATTGTCTCGGTGTACCCAAATCACTTCCACGGCTGCCGCACTTTTGAGGGGTTGCTCTTCAAGCGCGTTTTCGACCTCCACAACCACCAGAGCACGGCGGTTGCCGGGAAGTTCTTCCAAGCGGCGGGCAATGGCAGGCAAAGCGGTCTCATCGCCAATCAGCAGGTAGCTGTCGAAAATGTCGGGTACCACCATCGAGCCGCGCGGACCGCCGATGTGCAGGAACTGTCCAGGTTTGGCTTGTGCCGCCCATGTGGCAGCAGGGCCATCACCGTGCAGCACAAAGTCGATATCCAGCTCCAAGGCGTCTAAGTCATAACGCCGTGGGGTGTAGTCGCGCATTGGGGGCATGGCACCGGTTTTTTTCCCAACGCCCAACTCCAACGATTCCAGTGCCGTCAGTTCCTGCTCGTTCTGCGGGAAAAACAGTTTTACATGGTCATCACTGCCCACGCTGATGAACCCGGCCAATTCGGGCCCGCCGACGGTAATACGGCGCATGCGCGGGGTCAGGTCGACCACGCGCAGTACCTGAAGTTTGCGACGTTTGATTTCATGCGTGACCCGGTGAATGGTCAGAGCCTTGGTGTCGTTCATTGATCATTCTCCTGCGCAGGCTGAGCAGTAGCAGGGCCATCAACGATGGCTTTAGCGGTGTTGTTGAGCAACTCACGAACCCGCAGGATTTCTTCCGGGTTCCAGCGACCATGATGCATTTGCAAGGCGTGGCGCAGGTTGTGTATCGCTTCGTGTATTTCTTCGGGACGATCATGGCCACGCAGTGAGCGCTTGCTCACATCGATACGCATGCGTACTCCATCCAGCGCCACGGCTTGGTCACTCAGGGACTGACGACCAAGGTCGGTGATGCTGTAGCGTTTTTTTCCGCCTTGGGCATCGCCCTGAATCATTTCGCTTTCTTCCAGAAAGGTCAGTGTCGGATAGATGACACCGGGGCTTGGGCTATATGCACCATCAAACAGCCCTTCAATCTGGCGGATAAGGTCGTAACCGTGGCACGGTTGCTCAGCAATCAGTGCCAGCAGCAGTAATTTCAAATCGCCTGGGGCAAATACACGTGGCCCACGTCCGCCGCGCTCGCGGCCCGTGCGTTTTTCAAAGCCGTCTTGGCCAGGGCCGCGTTCGCGACCGTTGCGTTTCTCTGAACCTTCTTGTCCCGCGGCCTGGTCATGGTGATGGGGATGATGGGGATGATGCTCTCTCATTTCTCTTCGCTCTCTCATTAAGTTAGACATAACTTAAGATATATCTTAGAAAGCGTAAAGCTGAGGCGACAAACGGTAATTATTCGTAATAACTCCGGTGTGACGGGTTTTTACAACGTGCTCACATTTTGCGGGGCTGTACATCGTGTATGGGAGCCGGGTTGCAGGTAGGGGGTGAGGATCGGTGCCATGCCTTTTAGCACTTGCACCGGTAAGGCAGAGGTGAACGTAAAGGCTTCTGCTGAGCGGCCGGGTACGAAAGCCGTCAAGGTGCCAAAGTGATGTTCGCCGATATAGAACACAAAGGTCGCCGTGCGATTGATGGACTTGGAGCTGATAATTCGGCCCCCTGCGCCCATGCTTTCAATGCGGTTATCGCCGGTGCCCGTTTTACCGCCCATGGCCAGCGGGGTGCCGTTGTCGAGCGTGAAGCTGCCCGAGACTCGCCGTGCGGTACCCGCGTCAACGACTTGCGACAATGCTTCACGCAGAGCGGTGGCGACTTCGCTGGGCATTACTCTCACGCCTTTGTCGGGATCGTTTGTCAGCCGTGTCTCATACGGCGTGTTGGCCGCGAAATGCAGCGTATCGATGCGTAAGACCGGCAAGCGCACACCATCGTTAAGGATGATGCCCATCAGTTCGGACAGCGCCGCGGGGCGATCCCCCGAGCTGCCCAGCGCTGTGGCAAGGGAGGGCACCAAGTGGTCAAACGGGTAGCCCACTTGTTGCCAGCGCTGGTGAATATCGAGGAAGGCTTCGATCTCAAGCATGGTGCGAATCCGGCTGTCACGGGCACTCTTGTGCCGGCTTTTAAACAGCCAGCTGTACACTTCCTGACGCTCGAACACGCTGGCGGCGACCGCTTGCTTGAAGGTGGCCTCAGGGTTTTTCAGCAGATACCCCGCCATCCATAAATCCAGTGGATGAACCTTGGCGATATAACCTTGATCGGGCAGGTCGTAAGCACCGGGGCCGTAACTTTGATAAAGCTTGGCTAAACGCTCATCGGTGATCTTGTCGCTTTTAAGATGAGCGCGCACAAAGTTGTCAAAGGTGTCCTGGCTGGCGTTCGGAAACAGGTAACGGTGCACCGCCGCCATGCGGATGGGCGTCGGGCGCATGCTGTCGAGAAAGGTTTCCAGGCGCTCCTTGGAGTCTTTGCCTCTGTATTTCTTCCAGAACTTGAGCATGTAGGTGGTGCCTTCGCGGTCGGCGAAGCGGCTCAGGTATTCCTGACGGCGCGGGTTCAAGTCATCCTTGAGCAGTTCAGCGTTATTGCTGGGAGCTTGATACGTGGTGTATCGCACCACGTCACGCATCAGGCGCACAAAGGGCAAGTTGATCGACTCACGTATCGCGTCGCGCAGTGTGGGGTTGCGGTTGTTGTCCTGATTGCGGAAATTGTGGAAGTAATGCATGCCGCCGCCTGTGAAGAAACCCTCTCCAGGACTGGCCGAATACGTACGGTTAAGCGCCGCGTCGAGCATCTTGGCGAGGCTCGATCCCGGGTTTTGAATCATGTAAGTCAGGGCCCAGCGGGTCAGCGGATCTTGGTCAGTCTGCTGTATTTGCTTAAGTTGGCTGCCCGATTGGTTGGCATAGCGATCATGCAGCTCACTGATGATCTGCAAGTAAGTGGTCAGCACCCGAATCTTGGCCGTTGACCCCAACTCCAGCTTGCTGCCTTCGTTGATATCAAAGGGTTGGTCGGTGCTGTCAGTCTGCACCCGCGCCCGTGCGCCGTCGGGTGTCAGTTCAAACAGCGTAAAGCTGTAGCGCACTTGCGCGGTGCTGGCAGGGGTCAGCAAACTTTTCCCCAGCAGGCCCATCTTGCCGGCAAATACAGGGTCTGCCAGGTGCCGGAGGTAGTCGCTGGCTTGCAGCTGCAAATCGCTCTGCAAGGTACTGGTAGCCGACAGATCGAGGCGGTCGAGGTCATACAGAGGGCGCTTGAGCATGACCGACAGACGCGTGCGGGCCAGGCTGATGCCCTTATTGGTTTCAATCGCCTGCAGGGTGGGCGAGACCTGCCAGTCGCGGTAGGTCACGTGACTGGCCAAGGCGGCTTGTGTCAATGCAGGATCAATTACATTGTTTTGCGCCAGTAGCCGGATATGGCTGTCAGTCAGTTGCGCCAGCTCCTCGCGGCCCTTGGTCAAATAATACGAGGGGCGACGCTGGGCAATCATCAAGGACAGCACTTCGCGCAAAGCCAGCCCTTTATTTGCCAGGCTTTGCGGGTCGGTGGCCGTGCTGGCGAGGTGCTGATTGACTTGATTGAAATCGGTGCCGTACCAGACGCGCATGCCTTCAGCCATACCGTGTACCTCGCCATGACCGGGGACGGCCGATAGCGGTACGCTGTTGAGATAGTCGCGCACTATTTTTTTACGGGCTACCAAGGTTTGCGGACCATCCTGATAGGCCCTCACGCTGGCTGAAATCATCTGGCGCAGCTTTTCGGCACCCGACACGGTCAAACCATCCGGTGAGTGCCGATATTTCTCAAGTTGAGTCGCCAAAGTGCTCCCCCCTGCTGATTGCCCCGGCAGGTGAAACAGTTTGGCGACTTGTGAGTAAGCGGCCATGGCAAATCGAGGCCAGTCGACAGCAGGGTTGTTCATAGGTTGTGCAGGGTCGAGCAGCTCGCGGTTTTCAATGAACAACAGGCTGTGGACCACAACGGGCGGAATACTGGCAAACGTCGAATAGAGCTGCTGTGGGTAGTTGTACTGGTACAGCGAGCCGCCCGAACAATCGGTAATCGAAAGCCCTGCCTGAATCTTTTCGGCGTAGGGGACGAAAAAGCCTTTTTGGCTGTAACTCAACAGGGCGGGGGAAAACCGGACTTGTTCGGCGATCACGTAGTCACGTTTCAACAAACGTGGCAGAAAATCCCCAAGCCCGCTGTAACCCAAGCGTTTGTCGAACGGGCCATCCCCCGGGTAGAGCATTGAGTCGGTGGGGCCTGCATGCATCGAATAACTTAAGTCTGCAGCAAAGCGGCTGAACTCGCGTGACTGGATGTTTGAGGTGCGCACTTCTTTGGCAACCGCCAAGCCCAGTACGATCAGGCCAACGACCCCAATAAACAGCAAGATCCAGAAGACTCGCCAGCCATAGCGCTTTCGTGGGGGCTTTTGCGCAGGCGGGGTAGGGTCAGCCATAGTCGGTGATGGTAGTGAGGTGTTGTTGGAGTTGGAGTTCCACAGTGCGCCCATAGTTAACAGATCCACGTACGCATCTTGATTGCGATTAAGTGAAGCGTAGACGCTGCTGTCGGCGTTGAGGAATAAATGCTGCAACCGTATGCAGTTGACGTTAATGGCGCTGTAAAGGGCTTGAAAATATCGAGGTAGAGCATCTGCAAGGCTAGATGACCTTGCACCAACCCTGTGCAATACTCGGCGCCGATCTCTGTAGGACATTTCCCTATTGATCCAATGACCTACAAGGTCAGGACTGATCAAAAAGGTGAGAGCAGGTGACCAACCCGGCCTACAGCTGCATATCCAATAACAATACGAGGTTGTACATTTATGCCAGTCGGCAACCACCAGCCCCACGCTGAAACCGTGCAGGGCGGTCCCCTTAAACGCGAACTGGGCGAGCGCCACATTCGTTTGATGGCGCTGGGCGCCTGTATCGGTGTCGGCCTGTTTCTGGGATCGGCCAAAGCGATAGAAATGGCCGGCCCGGCCATCATGCTGTCTTACATCATCGGTGGCCTGGCCATTTTGGTGATCATGCGTGCCCTCGGTGAAATGGCCGTGCATAACCCGGTAGCTGGCTCCTTCAGCCGATACGCCCAGGATTACCTGGGGCCGTTGGCCGGCTTTTTGACCGGCTGGAATTATTGGTTTCTATGGCTGGTGACCTGTGTGGCGGAGATTACCGCTGTGGCGGTGTACATGGGTGTCTGGTTCCCCGATGTACCGCGCTGGATATGGGCGCTTGCAGCGCTCATTAGCATGGGCTCAATCAACCTGATTGCAGTCAAGGCCTTTGGTGAATTCGAGTTCTGGTTTGCCCTGATCAAGATCGTCACCATCATTGCGATGGTACTGGGCGGTATCGGCATCATCGCATTCGGATTTGGCAATGATGGCGTGGCTCTGGGTATCTCCAATCTTTGGGTCCATGGCGGCTTCTTGCCTAATGGTATGCAGGGTGTGCTGATGTCCCTGCAAATGGTCATGTTCGCCTACCTGGGCGTTGAAATGATCGGCCTGACAGCAGGTGAAGCGAAGAACCCGCAAAAAACCATTCCAAGTGCAATCGGTTCGGTGTTCTGGCGCATTTTGCTGTTCTACGTGGGCGCACTGTTCGTGATTCTTTCAATCTACCCGTGGAATGAAATCGGCACTCAGGGCAGCCCGTTTGTGATGACTTTTGAGCGCTTGGGCATCAAAACAGCTGCGGGCATTATCAACTTTGTTGTCATCACCGCGGCATTGTCATCCTGCAATGGCGGCATTTTCAGTACGGGTCGCATGCTTTATAGCCTTGCGCAAAACGGACAGGCACCGGCTAACTTCGGCACCACCTCGAAAAACGGCGTGCCGCGTCAGGCGCTCTTGCTGTCGATCGCGGTACTGCTTCTAGGGGTGGTACTTAACTACATGGCACCCGAGAAGGTCTTTGTCTGGGTGACAGCAATTGCCACCTTTGGCGCGATCTGGACTTGGTTGATGATTCTGCTGGCGCAACTGCGTTTCCGTAAAAGCCTAAGCCCGCAACAGGCGGCCGATCTCAAATATCGCATGTGGCTTTACCCGTACAGCTCGTTTGCCGCACTGGGGTTCCTGCTGATGGTGGTCGGTTTGATGGCTTATTTCGAGGAAACGCGGATTGC
The DNA here is from genome assembly GCF_045062345.1 of Pseudomonas sp. 2024-210. NCBI lineage: Bacteria > Pseudomonadati > Pseudomonadota > Gammaproteobacteria > Pseudomonadales > Pseudomonadaceae > Pseudomonas > Pseudomonas sp. 2024-210. Next base: position 39,051 of record NZ_JBJGEJ010000005.1, read on the forward strand.
CCTGTTTGTAGGCCCAGGGTTCTTGATTCTACTGACGGTGCTGTTCTACGCATTCAAGCTGCAACCTACTCAACTGAAAAAAATTGGATTTGATTCGCTGAGCTGATTGGAATCTTCAAGGTATTAAAAGCATCCGCTCGTGAATAATTCACGAGCGGATTTTTTTTGCGTGCGCACTAAAAATACTTAATTTGATTAAACGGCTTCGCCACTATTAGAGGCGCGCAGTACTTAAAGGCGCCTGTTGTTTGATTGTTTTGGTCGTTGTTGAATGCTCTGATACATGATAATAAAAAGTTACAGATACTATTACATTTGAGAGTGGGTATCGGACAAGGGCTTGCGTAGTTTGAAAGTGCGCCTTGGAGCGTAAATTTTCATACTGCGACTGGTTACATATTCAGGCGTAACAGGTGAATACCCTTAAGGTTTAATGGGTCGGATCATGAGTAACTTCGATGTATTAGTAGGTCTGTCTGAGACAGAAATAAGCCGTTTAATTACCGGGTACCATTCGAACCCGCCAACCAGCGACAATCCCTTTATAGGCCGTCATGAACTAGAGGTATTGGGTCAACCAGCCGTTATTGAATGGCACGTGGTCGTAGCGCCACAGGTCATACTCGCAAAACCTGATTGCGACGTTTGGCTCGCGGCACAAGGCAAAGATGGCCTGACCAATGAGGAGGCCAACAGGCAGTGCCCAAACCAGCCGATGCTACAACTTAAGTTTCCGCAACTGGATCTTAAGATGGGACTGGTAGGTTCTGAATTTTCGGGAGGCACGGCGATAGATGTAATCGCACACGCAAAACTCGACTTTAAAGATTCTACGATTGGCATTGAGATGGTGGCCCTCAATGTCGACAAAAGTGAATTTGAAGATGTCGATAAACAGCTGTTCAATCTTTTGGTACTTCCCCTCATTTTTGAAAAGGCTGAACAAGCGCTCTCGGTCATTCATTTACCTGAACTGGGTTTAGATGATATGCCTCTCAATCCATTGCAGGTCAGTCAGGTTGAGCGCTGTCTGCTGGGGGCTGCAACCTTGCAGGCTAACCCTTCACCGCTAAATATTGAAAGCCTGACACTGCCGCCGGATTCGATATTTATCCTGTTAAGCGATAACTTGGTGAATGCGGCATTAGGCATTGCCTTTACGGCAAACGGTCCATTCATCAAAGAAGACAGTGGCGAGCATCATGGCCTTGCCACTTGGGAATATAAAGCTGAAGGGTTACCCAGTGCAAGGCTGGGGTCGGTGGAACCGCTGACCATTCACGCAGAGGCCAATATGAAGTTTGAGGCCTCGGCATCTCTAACCCCCGCAGGCTTTGCTCTGTTAGTGGTGAGTCCATTGGGTTGTGTGATCAGCTTGTTTGTTTAGGCAGACAAGTTAACAGTGTGATGACATAAATTATTTTGACGGAGTTGATCATGAGATTGCATTACGATGTGGCGTTTGACAATACACCACTTTCGCTTCCTGTAGAGTTTAAAGTTCAAGGCAGTAGTGTGATGGTTGCTATTGGGGAAGTACCTGATGTGGGGCTAAGTCTTTCCCCGACAGGCGGGGGGCTGGAGCTAATCATGGCGGCCGTACTGGATCCTATTGCTGAATTATTGGTCAGTGAAAACATGGGAAGCCTGGACGACATGTTAGGCAATGAAGCGTATGAACTGACGAAGGTCAATAGCTTTGAATTCAGCAATATGATGATGACCGCTGAATCGCTTTCGACGGGGGGGCATTCTGTAGATGGCAAGCCTGTATTAAAGATAGTACCTGTGCTCTCAATTGCGCCGATACCTGCTTCTGCCCATGCAGCGCAAATCCATAAGGTTGATAATCATGGTTATTGAGAATTTTCTTTCGCGGGTTATTTCCGGTAATGGTCTTGGAGCATTGGAACTGGCATTGCCGTCGGCATTTACGGTAGCGGCGTTAGGCCCTTATCCTCTGTGCCACTATTTCAAGTTGCCCGAAAGTGATTTAGGTGGCGAGTTGCAGCTGGCCTTAAAAGATATTTCGTTTGCGCCCGTTTCAGTTGCAGCCGTTGAGTCCGGTACTGACAAACGCCAGTTCAAGGTTACGCTCAATGCTTCGCTGCTCAATGGCCGATACCAACTGTACTGCCTCCAAAGTCCGGAAGTCACCATGGACACGGGCGGGTTAATGGGCCGTCTGCCTGCATTCAACGCAGAAGAACCGCCGATGACCGAAGAGCAATACTTCCGGTTTGTGCAACTTGAGCAGCAGCGTAATCATCTAAATCAAACGGCCAATGGGCGCTTGCTGGTGGATGAATACAACCGGCACAACGACGCTTATCACCATGTGTATACAACTAATGAGTTTGTGCGCCTGTATTGGGAGGAGAACGGCACCAGTGAAGAAATGGGTGAATACACCTCTGAAGCGCTCAAGAGTGGTGATGTAGTTAACCCTAAAGATCGTGGGTTCGGCAGCGAGGGTGTCTCCTACAACAGCAATGCCTTTCAACAGCAAATTTGGCTAGCGTTAGGATGTGAGCTTGCCGGGTATATCGAAGCAGGTGAAGCAGCGCTGAACTTCTCAGAGGTGGTCAATGAGACGGGCAATAGTTCAGGGAAGTCTGCGGAGTTGACCGGGCAAGAAATTTACAACGCGGTTGAAAGTTCTTCGCTAAGCCAGAAGAGCCTGCAGACGTCACCTCGAACTGTGGCACTTATGGCCGCGCTGAAAAGTATCGCGACCAGCAAGATCGCTTCCGACACAGATCTCGAATTCTGCAAGCAGTTGGGCTACACCCTGGACGCTCATATGTGCCAGCGGTTGCGAGCGGTGTATCAAGGTTCACTGAGTAAGGATTCAGCCAAACCGCAATTGGCTCTGCACAGCGACACCTTTGAAATCGCCCTGGAGCGTAGCGAATTTGACTATGTGCTGACAGAACAGCCTGACGGTGCACTGACCCTCAAACTCAAATCCAGTACGTTCAGCATCCCTGAAATGGGTATGTTATCTGGCACGGTTTATGAGCAGGTTAAAGCAGACACCCGCTTCATACGCGGCTTATTGGTTGACCGAATTGCTTCGCAGTTAACCCGTACCCTGCGTGCGCTAGCCAGGCAGCAAGAATGATGCAGAACCTTGACTGCATGGCCGACACGTTAGCCCCCGCGGCCGATGGCGAGTCCCCTTACACACCTATATGCGAAGGGTTGCTTGCCGATGATTTACCGCAATTTCGTCATGAAGTTGAGCTTGCCCTGCAAGCTCAAGCCGACTATCTGACGGACATTGAGTACCAGATGTTCAAGAGCGGGAAAAAAATCCGCCCCATCGTGATGTTACTGGCTGCCCGGATGATTGCAGGCGGCGCACCTTTAAGCCCCAAAGTCTATAAAGGCTCAGCGTCCCTGGAAATGCTGCATGTTGCCACCTTGATCCATGACGACATCGTCGACGAGGCACCCCTTCGTCGTGGCGTGCCATCCGTGTCGGCTGCGCGGGGGATCAAAACTGCATTGTTGGTGGGTGATTTGCAGTTTGTTCAAGCATTGCGAGGATTTGCCCACACTGTCGAGACCGAGAGAGACATGGGACTTGTTCGACTCGTGCTTGATACCGCTTTCGACATTTGCCGGGGCGAACTGGACGAACTCGATCGCACAATGCCTGCGGATATGAATTTGGCGTTGGCTCGCTATTATCAAACCATTGACCGAAAGACGGCCGAACTGTTTCGACTGGCTTGCCATGCGGGTGTTGAACTTGCCGGCGGACGCTTGCGAGATGCGCGACGTGCAGGCTTTTTTGGACGGTGTCTGGGGCGGGCATTTCAAATCATGGACGACGTACTGGACCTTGTGGAGCACGAGTGCTCGGCGGGTAAAGAGAGCGGTATAGACCTTACTCAAGGGCGTCTGTCATTACCTGTACTTTTTGCCGTACACAGTCTGGGCCAGGAGCATGTCATTGGTCAGGCCCTACGAGGGGAAGTCACGCTTAGCGGTAATGCCCTGGAACAGGCAATTGATGATTTGCGCGATTGCGGAGCCATTGACAGTGCTTACGCCCATGCACGGCGCGAAGCGCACCAAGCCATGTTTTATCTCAAGGGTTTCGCTCCATCGCCCTATCGCACGGCATTGGAAGACTTGGTGCGGTATGTAGTCGATCGTCCTTTAAATAATGGTGCCGGTACTAAAGTGGGAGTTCATCAATGAGTACTCTGATGAGTTTCATCCTGGATACGTTACAGCCTCGTTTGAATGATCCTGAAAACACCAAACTCTGGTTACCTCGTCTATTGGCTCAGATGAAGGATGAAGACGGTAGTTCGGTACTGCCGATTAAGTCGGCTGTACAGGATCTGGGATTTTTGCAAGGCGAACATGGGGACTTTGTGGCCGATACGTTCGCCAAGTCCTGGAGCGTGTTTAACCTGGAGCCCGCGGTACCTGACCCGCAGCGACCTCAACCAGCGCTCAAATTGTTCGATGTTGAACTGGCCGGCCTGCAAAATATGAAGGTACTCAATGTCAGTTCGCAGGCCACGGTCAAGGGGTATGACGTCAGGGTTGAACTGCTGCCCAATCACTACCCGGACCCGACGCAGGGTCTGGAAATGCCGCCGTTTAGCCTGTCCGGGCGCTATTTGATCAATCAATCTCTGTGGGCTGAAAACAGCTATACAACGCAAATTGAAGGCGAGGGCGAATTCTCTGCACTGTTTCACGACGCTTTAGTCACCGCTCAATTCACGCTTGAAACGTCTGGCGATGCAGAACAACGCTCGACGCTAGTCACGCTAAAGGAGTTGGTGCTCAACGCCATCACAGGTGATCAGCCGATCCTGGAGTTTGACAGCCTGACCCTTGAAAATGATCTGGAATTAGCCGATGCCCTGATCATGTATATCAAAAGGGCCCTGAACGGCGAGGACGGCCAGGCCAGCATGCTCGACACGGTTGCCAGCATGCTTAACAGCACCGACAACCTTGTTTCGGTGAGTGATTCGCTCTCCGAGTATCTGGACGCAGGCTTGGCCAATTTCTTCGGCGTTGTGCCTGAACAGGGCTTGCCTGATGATGCAGATAACCAGCAAGGCGCTACTGCCCTGGATGTGTATTTATTTGATCGCTTGCGAATCGCCTTCAATCAGTCAGACAGCAATTGGTACTTGCCCCTTTTGTTGGCTCAAAGCACAGATCCTGAATTAGAACCCTATACGCATGATCACGTTTCCATCCCCGATCAAACTATTCAAGGGCTCAAATACACCGATATAGCACTTACGAATTTGACCCTCGCGGGGCTTTCCAATGCATACGTGCCTTTACCTGCCTGCGTCTTGACCTCGCCCGCTATCAGCATGGACGTCGAGCTGGGTGTCTTGCCTGAAGGCCATGCAGGTTTTCCTCCTGCCCCGCCTGTGAAACTCAATACTGATATTTCACTGGTTCAGAACGGCTGGGTCGGGCCGGTGAATATTAAAGGGCACATCAGTGCAAGTTTGTTTGATTGTCATATGCTACTTAACCTGGTGATGTCAGGTAATGACGCCAGTGACCTTGACTTGACAGTCAACGCGTTGGAACTTTTATTGAACGCCAGCCCTGTTGAGTTTTCAGTGGCACTAGAACCGTCCAACAGTTTGTTGGAAGGTTTAATTGCAGGCATGCTTGAAAAGCCTGATGTACAGGCGCCGATCATGGCTGAGTTGACAGCGGCTATTAAAAGTCAGCGACCTGAATTGTCCAGTAGTTTCACCCGTTTGGCGCGGGCGACACTCAATAATCAACTTATATAAGAATACTCACATGTCAGATAATCAGCTGGTACAAATTCTTCAAAATATGCTTTTTACTCCGGCTTCGGATTTTTATCTTTCCAAGTTGCTACACAGCCCAGAACAGAACTCCCTGGACCCGTGCGACATGGCGGAAATTGATTTGGGTAGCTTCGACGTCGGTGGTATTCCATTCAACGTAGTGATCAAGAATTTCCACGTCAAGGGGCTGAGTAATACCCAAGTCAGGTTTGATCAGCAAGGAAACCCCGAAGTCGTTGTCGTCGGTAATAAGGTGTCTTTTACCGCCAAGCAACCTAATACGCAGGCGGGGTACGAACGCCCTTCAGATGTACCTGCTCAAGTGGAAGGGATGGGTGAGTTGCATATCAATATCGCGGGCACTCAAATGCCACCGGGTTCCCTGAGCGTATCGATCAAAGCCACCGACGCAATCATCGGGGTGTTCACAGCGAAAGAGGAAATTGAAGGCCAGTTGGACAGTGCCACAATCACCTTCTCAGCTTTTTCACTTCACCCGTCGGTTAGCGGTAACACTATTGAAGTCGTTGCAGACCTGGACACTGCATTTCTGAAGGTGATTAACGAAATCCTTAACCGTGAAAATTCCAAACAAGCGTTACTGGACGAAATGAATACTTTCTTGGCAAGTGCGGCGACCTTGGCCAGTCTTTCGCAGAAGGCAACGGAACAAGCCCGGTTGGCATTGGCAGATTTTCAGAGCGTTCCTGTACCCTTACCTCAATCGACATCAGACTTGTATATGGTGTTGCCCAAAGCCATGCTTGATGGGTTTAGTGCTTCAATTTTCGACCTATTGCAAGCTGATTTGGGAAGCACTTCACGGGTTGAGTCACTCAAATTGTCCGTCACTTGGAAAATGATTAAGGCCCCTGTTTTCAATTTCGATTATGGCTACAGTTCTGAAATATTTTCATGGTGCAACAGTCAACTCTATCTGGAGATAGTCCCCGATGAAGGAGGTAAATCGTTTGCGCTGGTGGATGTAAGTGCCAAAGTTTATTTGAACTACGGTCTCGCTGTGGGGGGTGGCAAGTATGTTTATACCTGCGACGCAAGAATGCTATCGTTTGAGACGGATGCGTTTACAAAAGCCGTTTTAATGGCCAAGCAGTCAGAGATATTAGGCGAAATAAACGCCGTGATGTCCAATGTTGTTATTCCAGTTTTAGATGAAAACTTTATCTTCCCTGCTAAAAAAACGAATGAGAGTGGACCTCTCGATGGAGGGCTTCTTTTTGATTATCGTCTGGATTTAAATGCAGAAAAAAATGATCCAGATGAGGAGGAGGCTTCTCAAGGGTTAAAGGCGATAGATCCTAATGGTTTTCATGCTCATATTGTGTCAGGAGCGATCACAAGACTTATCGAGCAACATTTTTGGGAACCCCTGGAAAAGAATTACTCAGAAGACGGTGCAATCATTAATTTAGCGGGGTATGAACTCACACTTTCGTCCTCCTCACCCGGCTCGATTGCGATAAGAATTTATATTCAAGGGCGAGTAGAAATCGGTTCTGCTAAATGGTCAATGATCTTCGCAGGGCCTTTGTCAGGGCATCTAATACCGGATGTGAACGATAATAATGAGATCAAGATTATTCTTGATGGAATGGAATCTACTTTTTATAAACTTCATCCAGAAACCCCAGCCGCAGTGCTATTGGAATGGATGATCCCAGGTTTGACTGCTCAAGTTCAGGCAATGATTAGATATCGCTTGAGAGAAACCTTGGCCAGTCAACTAGCTACCTCTGAATTTGTGCTTTATAAATTTAACCCGGTAAGGTTTGATTTTAAAGGCCGTACGCTGCAAATTTACCCCGGTAATATTCGGTTTGATTTAGGGCCAGGTTACATTTCTGTTGGGTTTACACCTAGCGTTAAAGTCGTTTTATAAAAAGCCGAAATTATATTCAAACGGCGCAGTGCGCCGTTTGGTACTCAATAAATATCAGTTATTGAGTGAGCTTCAAAGAAGTGGTATTCAATCGTTTATTCCAATCCAGCCAAGCGGCCAACACAGCCATCACTCCCACGCCCATCAAGGCGCTGAACAGCTTTATCACCGTTGTATCTCCTCCCAAGGCATTGAGCATGTCCGCCAAGGGAGCGAGAACCACCCCTAAACAAAACACCTCCAGCGAATAGCGACCCATTCGGCAGGTTTGGCGAGGTAGCCATTGGTTGAGCCAATGCCCTTGTGTTACACATTTGGCGGCCACGTAAACAAGCGCCAGAAAATGCAGCAAGCGCACCGGTGAAAGGTTGGTTTTGCTGATCGGATAAAGGTGCTCGCCCAGCCATATCGGCATGACTGCATCGTGAAGAACTGGCCATTTCCATGACAGCGCCAGTGCGCCCGTGATCAGCAGGTAGGTGACACAGGCTATAAACAGAGGCTGGCGCATCAGGGGCCGGACTTGGGAAAGTGGGGCCCGCTGGCTGCTCAATGCCGCAGCCCCCCCCAGAATAAACAGGAACTGCCAGGCCATCGGGTTGAAGAACCATACGCCGCCTTCTTGCGCGGAGAGGTTCCACACGGGGGCAAGGAGATACAACACAAAAGAGACGCACACGACATAGCCAGCTTTGCGTAACAGCATAGGCAACACCAGAGGCAAACCCAGCAACAGCACGATATACAGGGGCAATGGGTCCATCAGGTTTGGCTTGAACCGCAGTAGCAACTCATCAGTCAGTGCCTGTTGTGGGTTGCTCAAGAAGTACTGCAAGCCCATCTCTTGCACCAAGTCGCGTGTTTCAACATGGCTGTTGGCAAAAAATACAATCCCCATCAGCACGGCCAACAAGAAAATATGGACGACATACAGCACCCACGCGCGGCGCAGTATTTTAATCGTGGCGATGATGAAACCGTCGCGTTGAGCTATTTTGCCGTAAGCCAGAACCGCCGCGTATCCGGCCAAAAATACAAAAATCTCGGCCGCATCACTGAAACCAAAGTTGCGAACGGTCAATTCGGCCAGCGGGTTATGCGGGATGTGATCCCAAAAGATAAAAATCAGTGCCAACCCGCGAAAGAAATCGATGCGGTGGTCGCGTCCGTTCAGCATCACGGCGAGTGCTCATTCAATTGTTTAATTTAAGACCTGCGGGTGCAGTAAAGATTGCACGCCGCGTTTATGGGCGGCGGCAGGGTGAGGGTATTGGCGGCTAAATGCAAAGGTTGGGTCGCTGAATATTCCGATTTTGTTCCGACCAGGAGCGGCCCACGAGGGCCGCTGCAATGGCTTGGCCTTCAGGCGGCGTTTATCACATTGGCTTCAAAACTGTCCGCGCGAGCCATTTGCCACATGCGCGAGTAGAACTCACCGTTCACTTCACCCGTCAGCAATTCGCCAGGCTTGAGAAACACATGCAGTTGCGAGAAGAGTTTAATTTCGGTGGCGGTCACACGGCGTACCAAGTGTTTTGCTTGCAGTTGTGAGGGATGCTCAAGACCCGCTGCGGCCAGCATTTCAGCCAGACCTTTTAGGGTGTTGCGATGGAAGTGGAATACCCTTTGAGCTTTGTCCGGCACCACAAGCGCACGCTGGCGCAAGGCATCCTGAGTCGCGACGCCCGTTGGACATTTGTTGGTATGGCACGACTGCGACTGGATGCAGCCGATAGCAAACATAAAACCGCGCGCGGAGTTGGCCCAATCAGCACCGATGGCCAGCACACTGGCAATGTCGAAGGCACTGACAATCTTGCCGCTGGCGCCCAGCTTGATCTTGCTGCGCAAGTTCAGGCCCACCAGGGTGTTATGCACAAACAACAAGCCTTCACGCATCGGCGCACCCATATGGTCAGTGAACTCCACGGGGGCTGCGCCGGTTCCGCCTTCCTTGCCGTCAATCACGATAAAGTCCGGCAGGATGCCGGTTTCGAGCATGGCCTTGGCAATCCCCATAAACTCCCAAGGGTGGCCTAGACAGAACTTGAAGCCCACGGGTTTGCCACCCGACAGTTCACGCAATTGGGCGATGAAGTGCATTAATTCCAACGGCGTCGAAAAGGCACTGTGGCGCGACGGCGAAATGCAGTCTTCGCCCATCATGATGCCGCGGGTTTCAGCGATTTCCTGGGTGACTTTGTCTTTGGGCAAGATGCCGCCGTGGCCAGGCTTGGCGCCTTGGCTCAGCTTGATCTCAATCATGCGCACTTGTGGGTTTTGCGCTTGTACGGCAAAACGTTCGGGGTCAAAGCGACCATCGGCCGTGCGGCAACCGAAATAGCCACTGCCCAGTTCCCACGTCAGGTCGCCGCCATTCTCACGGTGATAAGCGCTTATGCTGCCTTCGCCCGTGTCATGGGCAAAGTTGCCCAGTTTGGCACCCTGATTAAGCGCGCGAATCGCATTGGCACTCAGTGAACCAAAGCTCATGGCCGAAATATTGAAAACGGAGGCTGAGTAAGGGTTCGTGCATTGCGGGCCACCCACAATCACTCGAAAACTCGTGGGGTCACTCAAGGGGGCGGGGCGCATGGAGTGGCCGATAAATTCAAATCCGGCCTGGTACACATCCAGCAAGGTGCCAAATGGCTTGTCCGCACTCTCGTTCTTGGCGCGAGAGTAGACCAGCGAGCGTTGGGCGCGTGAGAAGGGCAGCGCATCGCTGTCCGACTCCAGCAGGTATTGGCGTATTTCTGGGCGAATAGCCTCCACCAGATAACGAATATTGCCCAAAATCGGGTAATTTCGACGCACTGCATGGGGGCTTTGCATCAGATCAAAAATGCCGAGCAAGCTCAAAGCCAGCGTCAGGGCGGTAAAAGGCCACAACCACTCGTGGTGCATGAAGGGAAGGCTGGCGAGGGTGAATATCACGCATAACGCAAAAAACGCATAACGGCTTAACAGTGACAGGCTCATACGGTTTCCTGTTTCAGGCTTTTCTGTTCGTCGGTCGAGTGAACAGCAAGATCGGGGTGGTTGACCCCCGGTCATTGAGCGGGCCTCTCTAGTGTGGAGGTTTGCAATGAGGTGCTTACCGTGTGTAAGACCACCTGTGTAAAAGCATACTCGCCATTGAACGAGATTTCGTGGGCAAGAACATCCCGACCAAGGTCGTGGGCAGTTAGCCAGCTGAGGTAAAGGTGGATGAATGCCCATGCGGTGGTTCGGGCTATCCCTTGAATCTGTGTCTTTTCAGCAGCGCGAAGGCATGTGATCCTTTGTGCTCTTACTCCACTGCTGGTTGATTTTGCGATGCCCCCCGAATTCTCGACAACGCCTAAGACTATCCGTGTTGCCGCTGCTGTACTGATGGGCCTGGATGGACAAACCTTGCTCGTGCGCAAGCGTGGCACTCAAGCGTTCATGCAGCCGGGTGGCAAGATTGAGGCTCATGAGCAACCGATCCATGCGCTGGTGCGTGAACTGGAAGAAGAACTGGCCTTGAAAATCGACCCGGCCAGTGCTACCTATCTGGGGCACTTTAGTGCCCCGGCGGCTAATGAACCGGGCTTTGAAGTGTGGGCCGAGTTGTTTCTGATACTGACCGAACAGGCCGTTACGCCCGCTGCCGAAATTGAAGAAGTGCAGTGGATTGATCCTGCCAGCGATGGCGGATTGCTGTTGGCTCCTTTGACCCGTGACGTGATCTTGCCCTTTTACCGCAACAGCGTACGGGCACCTGTTTGATGCAGCTGGAACACCGTAAAACCGCATGACCTGGATATGTTATGGCTATAGAACTGCTTGATCCCTCCCACGCCAAGGCCTATCGCCAATTGATGCTTGAGGCGTATGCGCTGCACCCTGAAGCGTTTGTGTCCAACCTCTCAAACCGTGAAAAGTTGCCGCTGAGCTGGTGGCAAGGGCAACTGGACGATGAGTTAAGCGCCATGCTGGGCGCTTTTGTGGGGGACCGACTGGCAGGCATTGTCGGGCTGGCGTTTGAACCCTGGGAGGACGCCCAGCATAAGGCCACCTTGTTTGGCTTATATGTGTCCGAGGAGTTTCGCGGGCAAGGGCTGGGCGATGGGTTGGTTCAAGCCGTGCTCTCCTTGGCCGAAGAAGAGCCTGCCCTCAAAGTGATAGAGCTGACGGTGAGTGCCAACAGCTTCGCCGCCCTCGCGCTGTATAAGCGATGCGGTTTTCAGCAATCGGGCCTTGAAGACTGTGCGATTCGGGTGGGAGAGGCGTACTACGACCGGGTGCATATGCGCCGCTTGGTCAACCAAAGCGCGCCTTGATCCTCACCCCTGCCAACAGGGTGAGGGCACTGGATTCAACGTCTATTTAACCGCGCTGACGCCATCGAGCGTCGAGAAAGAGGTGTCTTTGGCCGTCAGCAAAAAGTCGCGCATGTAGGGCGCATCCAGCATGTCGGTGCGCACTGCCGCATAAAGCGTGGCAAACAAACCCTTTTCACCCAGGCGCTTGGCTTTGACATAACCCCGCGAGCTGTATTCATGCAGCGCCCAGTGCGGCATCCCGCACACCCCGCGACCGCTGGCAACCAGTTGCATCATCATCACCGTCAGCTCAGACGTACGCACCTGGGCCGGCTCAATATCAGCAGGCTCCAGAAAGCGGGTAAAGATGTCGAGGCGGTCACGTTCCACCGGGTACGTAATCAGGATTTCCGTGCTCAAATCCTCAGGCACGATGAAAGGTTTGTGGGCCAATGCATGCTGATTGGCGACAGCGAGCATGGCCTCGTAGGTAAACAGCGGAACGTAGGTCAGACCCGCGATCTCTTGTGGATCAGAGGTCACGACCAGATCCAGATCGCCGCGTGCCAAGGCAGGCAGGGGGGCAAATGCAAAGCCCGAGGCCAGATCCAGTTCGACTTCTGGCCACGCGTCGCGAAATTGGTCAATGGTGGGCATCAGCCACTGAAAGCAGCTGTGGCATTCAATCGCCATATGCAGCCGGCCAGCGGTTCCACCGACCAAACGGGCGATGTCACGTTCGGCGCCACGCAGCAACGGCAGCATGGCGTCGGCCAGTTGCAGCAGGCGCAAGCCACCGCTGGTAAAGCGCACGGGCTTGGTTTTTCGAACAAACAGGGGCATGCCCATGCGCTCTTCCAGCTCTTTGAACTGGTGAGATAACGCGGACTGGGTCAGGTGTAAACGTTCAGCGGCTTCGACCAGGCTGTCGGACTCGCGCAAAGCGTGCAGGGTTTTGAGGTGACGAATTTCCAGCACGAAGACTCCATGAGTAAACTTTGTGATCAACACGAAAGCGTTGAGTTTGTCTCATGTTGTGCTGGGTGTCGATAAGTGTGACTTTAAGACAACCCAATTACCGGGAGAGGGAGTTCACGAAGGATCTTCGCCAACGCAGCGCCAGGAGCCGCTCAATGCAAACGCACCCACACGCTCACCAGCACGGTTGCCGCCATTAACCAGGCCACAGTTGCCAGCGCGAGTGATGCTTCAAGGCGCATGCGGTCAACCAGCACATACAGCGCTGCCAGGTAGATGAAGTAAGGAATGATCGACCACATACCGAAGACGATGGTGGTCTTCAGGTCATCGACTGAACGCCCTTTGCCAACGATGTAGTGGGCAATGAGTGCGAACGTCGGAAACAGCGGCACCAAACCGGCGATGTAGTAATTTTTGGTTTTTGCCAGCATCGCCAGAATAATCACCACGGCGGCGCCCAAAGCAGCTTTTAAAATCAAATCCACAACATTCTCGCTTAATGTGCCAAACCATATTTTTTGACTTTGTCGAACAAGGTGGTCTTGGCCATGCCCAACTCCAGACTGGCTTGGGTCAGGTTGCCGCCGCTGCGTTGCAGTGCATCGCTGAGCAGGTTGCGTTCAAACGCCTCGACTGCCTCGGAGAAACCCAGGCCTTGTGAGGTGATACTGCCGGTTTTTTTGAACGCCGGTAGGCCTAAAGCAAAGCGCTCGGCCACGTTGCGCAATTCACGCACATTTCCCGGCCAGTCGTGGCTCATCAGGCTGGAAAGCGTCTGATTGTCCAGTTCCGGTACGGCGCGATCAAAGCGCAAGGATGATTGCTGCAAGAAATGTTCGAACAGCTGCAGGATGTCTTCGCGCCGCTCACGCAACGGTGGCAGTTCGAGCGTAACGACATTCAAGCGGTAATACAGGTCGCTGCGAAACTGGCTGGCCTTGCTCAGTTGATCAAGGTCGGACTTGGTGGCTGCAATGACCCGACAATCCACATCAATGCTCTGGTTGGAGCCCAGTCGTTCCAATGTTCGCTCTTGCAGCACCCGAAGCAATTTTATTTGCAGGTTGAGCGGCATGCTTTCGACCTCGTCGAGAAACAGTGTGCCGCCATCAGCGTGTTCAATCTTGCCAACCCGACGTTTTCCGGCACCGGTGAAGGCGTTGGCTTCGTGGCCGAAAATCTCGCTTTCAAACAGGTTTTCCGGCAAACCCCCACAGTTCAGCGCTACAAACTGCTGCGGTTGACGGCGGCTGAAATCGTGCAAGCAACGTGCAACCAGTTCTTTTCCCGTGCCCGTTTCACCTTCTATCAGCACGTTGGCCGACGTATCGGCGACGTTGGCGATCAATTCGCGTAATTGCTGCATGGCTGGTGAGCGCCCGATAATGCGACCTTCAAGAGAGTCGCGTTCGGCCAGTTGGCGACGCAACGACCACACTTCACGGGCCAGGCTACGCTGTTCCAGCGCCCGGCGAGCGGCATCGACCAGGCGTTCAGGGGAAAACGGCTTTTCCATAAAGTCGTAGGCGCCGTCGCGCATGGCACCCACCGCCATGGAAATATCGCCATGTCCGGTAATCAGGACGACGGGCAAGCTGCGATCCCGGGCCTTGAGCCGTTTAAGCAGTTCGAGACCATCGATCCCCGGCAAGCGGATATCACTGATGACAATGCCGGGGAAGTTATCCCCGACCATTGCCAGCGCCTGTTCTGCAGTGGCTACGCCTTCGCTGCGGATGTCTTCAAGCGCCAGCGCCTGTTGGCATCCGAGCAAGACATGAGGGTCGTCTTCAACAATCAGAACGGTCAGCTCGTGGTTCATAGTGGCTCGGCCTTAGCAGGTTGCACCAGCGGTAAAAGGAGGACAAACGCAACACCACCGGCATCCGGAAACTCAACATTGAGGCTACCGCCAGCAGCTGCCGCCAGGCTGGCGGACAGTGTCAGGCCAAGGCCCAGACCCTGTTCGCCCGGTTTCGTGGTGAAGAACGGTTCAAACAGATGCTTACGGCTTTGCGGATCAATGCCGGGGCCGTTATCGCGCACTCTCAGGTGATATTTGCCTTCGCTGAATTCACCCTCAAGCCACAATTGCGGGGAGGTGGTCTGGGCATGCATGGCGTCCAGCGCATTGCCTATCAGGTTGACGAGTATTTGTTCCAACCGGGTCTGATCGATGGTCAGCTGGGCATCGCTGAAATCGCGATGTAGCTCAACGCCCGATGCCTCAAGGCGAGTGGCGAGCAGTTGCAGGGTGGCCTCGACTGCTTTATTCAGGCTGGCCTGGCCCTGATCGTCACCGCGACGAGCGAACGATCGCAGGTTAGCGGTGATACGGCCCATGCGATCGACCAAGTCGTTTATGGTCGTCAGGTTATCTGCAGCGACTTTCAGGTCACCTCGTTGAAGAAACCTGACGGCATTTCCGGACAGCGTGCGCAAGGCGGCCAATGGCTGGTTCAATTCATGGGCAATGCTGGTGGACATTTGCCCTATAGCGGCAAGCTTTCCCGCTTGCACAAGCTCGTCCTGTGCGCGGCGAAGGGTGTCTTCAGCGTGGCGACGTTCGCGAATCTGAGCTTTGAGCCGTTCGTTACTGGCGCGCAGGTGGGTGGTGCGGTCAGTGATTTTTCGTTCCAGTTGGTTATTGGCTTCTTGCAGGGCCTCGCGGGCCGCCAGCCGGGTAGCTATCACTTTGCGCCGTTCATTCCACGCAATCAGCAGGAAGGCCAGCAACGCGAAAACCACGGCCACTAACATGCCTTGATTGGCAGCCTCCCGCCGCAAGTCTTGCAGAGGGGTCAGTAAGGTGATGTCCCACGGTGTGTCATTCAGGTTGCGGGTCTGAGCCAGATAGCTGACTTCTTTGACATCGCTGGCGACGTCGCTGTGGGTGGCAAATGTAACGGTTTCGACGCCCTCGGCGAGCTGTTCGCGCTCAAGGGGTTGAAGCTCGTTGAGTGGCCACCAGTAATACTGAAGGCTGCGCGCTAAGCGTTCCTTTGTCTGCGCAGTCAGTGGGCGTACTGATTTGAGGCGCAAGCTTGGGTCACTGGACAGAATGATGATGCCATTCTCATCGCTCACATAAGCTTCGAGACGGGCACGTTGCCAGCGCTCTTCAAGGGCTTCGAGCCTGACTTTAATCACGGCGACGCCGATGATTTTGCCTTGCTGTTCAAGGCCGTGGGCCAAGTAATAGCCAGGCTCACCTGAGGTGCTGCCTATTCCGTAGAAGCGGCCCTGCTGTCCGCGCACCGCGTCTTGGAAGTAGGCCCGGAAAGACAAATCCTCACCGAGATAACTGTCAGTGTCGCGCCAGTTACTGGTGGCAACGACACGCCCGGTGGTGTCGAGTACATAGATGGCCCGGCTGCGGCTGCGTCGGTTCAGGCCTTCGAGGTATTGATTGACGCTGTCGCGGTTTTGCGCGGACGGCTCCGCCAGCAAGCTTGAAACACTGGACTCCAGCTCAAGCAGGCTGGGCAGGTAGGTGTATTTGCCGAGTTCGCTTTCAACGGTGCGGGCGTGGAGCTCGAGCTGGCGCTCGCCGTTTTCGCTGAGGTTGCGAATACCAAAGTGTTCGCTGATGCGATAGCCCGTATAGCCCAGTCCGATTGTCAGCAGGAGGATGAGCGGCGGCAACAGAAAATGTCGGAGCAGGCGAGGTTTCACAGCAAGTGAAGGCGGGGCACCGCGATAAAGTGTGGGGTCGCATTTCATCACAGATGCCTTGGGTCGACCACTGCGCGGTAGAGGCTATGCAAAACCTGTTACCGCTGGCGCAAGCAGCGTTCGCGGTAACAGATTCAGGCGCTTAGTGTTGCAGGATTTTGGATAGGAAGTTTTGTGCACGTTCGGAGCGAGCGGACACGTCGCCGAAGAACTCTTCTTTCTCGCAGTCTTCGACAATCTTGCCTTGATCCATAAAGATCACCCGGTTAGCCACTTTGCGGGCGAACCCCATTTCGTGGGTGACGCACATCATGGTCATGCCTTCGTGGGCCAACTGCACCATCACGTCGAGCACTTCGTTAACCATTTCCGGGTCGAGTGCCGAGGTCGGTTCGTCAAAGAGCATCACGATCGGGTCCATCGCCAGTGCACGGGCAATGGCCACACGTTGTTGCTGCCCCCCCGAAAGTTGGCCAGGGTGCTTATGGGCGTGTGCCGACAAGCCGACACGCTCAAGTAGCTCCAGGCCTTTTTTGGTGGCCTCGGCCTTGCTTCGTCCTAACACCTTGACCTGCGCAATGGTCAGGTTTTCGGTGATGGTCATGTGCGGGAACAGCTCGAAATGCTGGAACACCATGCCCACGCGCGAGCGCAACTTGGGCAGGTTGGTTTTAGGGTCGGCAATCGAGGTGCCATCAACAATGATGTCGCCCTTCTGAAAGGGCTCAAGGGCGTTTACGCACTTGATCAGCGTCGATTTTCCTGAACCAGAGGGGCCGCACACGACCACTACTTCGCCTTTTTTGACTTCGGTACTGCAATCGGTCAGTACCTGAAAGTCCCCGTACCACTTGTTGATGTTCTTGATCGAGATCATACGGCAAACCTTTTTTGCAGACGCTTGACCAGCAGCGAGGCGGAAAAGCTGATGATGAAATACACCAGACCGGCGAAGATCAGGAACTCATTGGAGCGGCCGATGATGTCGCCACTGGAGCGTGACGCATTGAGGAAATCGACCAGGCCTACGGTGTAAACCAGTGACGTGTCCTGGAACAAAATGATGCTTTGTTGCAGCAGTAACGGCGTCATTTTGCGGAAGGCCTGAGGCAGGATGATCAGACGCATGGCCTGGCCGTAACTCATGCCCAGTGCTTTGGCAGCACCCATTTGCCCTTTGGGAATGGCTTGCACGCCGGCCCGGACGATTTCACAGAAGTAGGCCGCTTCGAACATGACAAAGGCGACCATGCACGACTCAAACGCGCCGATCGGTGTGTCTTTACCGGTGATCCAACGCAGCACAAACGGCACGGCCAGATAGAACCAGGTAATGACCAGCAGCAAGGGGATCGAACGGAAGTAGTTCACATACGCGCCGGCCAGATTGGCCAGCCATTTGCTGGAAGACAAGCGCATCAAGGCCAGCACAGTACCCAGTGCAACGCCACCGATCACGCCCAGGACCATGAGTTTCAAGGTCATGATCATGCCGTTCCACAGGCCTGGCAGTGCGGGTACTATCCCGCTGAAATCGAAGAAGTCCATTATTTACCCCCCAAAGACATCAGGCCGGGCACCGCTACTTTCTTCTCGATCAGACGCATCAGCAGCATCAGGCTCATGTTCAGCGTGAAGTAGATCAGTGTGGCGAGGGTGAACGCTTCAAACAGGTTGGCGGAAAACTCGGCGGTTTGTTTGGTTTGTGCCAGCAGCTCCATCAAACCGATCAACGAGGCCACCGACGAGTTCTTGAACACGTTGAGGAATTCGGAGGTGAGCGGCGGAATGATGATCCGGTAAGCCTGCGGCAGCAGCACGTTCCAGTAGATCTGAGTCATGCTGAAACCCATGGCGCGGGCTGCGGATTCCTGGCCACGAGGCAGCGCCTCAATGCCGGTTCGTACTTGTTCGCATACGCGTGCAGCGGTAAACAGGCCCAAGCACACCACCACACTCAGGTAAGCCGAAGTGGTCGGGTTGAGGTCTTGCTTGTACCACTCTTGCAAACCGGGCGGCAGTAGATCGGGTACCAGGAAGTACCAGATAAACAGCTGCACCAGCAGTGGAACGTTACGGAAAATTTCCACGTAAACCGTGGCGATGCCGGCCAGGAAACGGTTCGGCAGGGTGCGCATCACACCCAGTAGTGAACCCAGGATCAGGGCCACAATCCAGGCGACAACAGCAATCGCGATAGTCCAGCCAAGCCCCGAAATAAACCAGTCGAGATACGTCTCGCTGCCTACGCCGGTGGACTTGAAGAATACGCTCCAGTCCCAGTTGTAATTCATGCAGGGTCTCCCCTTAGATGGGTCTATTAACAAGCACTTGCTTCAGGGAGTCCGTTCTCTCCCGACAGTCTCGTCGGGTACACGCTTACCGCTCGACAACCAGCGGTTCGAGTGTTCTCTCAGCAATTAAAGAAGCTTGTACGGCCTGTGGGCAACGTCCCGAGCGCGATCAGCCACGCTCGGGCGTCAGTCGTGAATAATTAGATTTTCACTTCAGGCGCTGGTTTGTCGTTTGGATTAGCGATCAGCTCTTTGACTTTGTCGCTCATCGGGAACATGAGGTTCAAGCCTTTTGGTGGAATTGGCTTAGTGAACCACGTCTCATAGATTTTATTGATTTCGCCCGATTTGTAGATACCCACAATGGCGTCATCAACCGCTTTTTTGAAGTCCGGGTCGCCTTTGCGCACCATGCAGCCGTACACCTCAAACGATTGCGGTGTGCCGGTCACAGCCCAGTCGGTTGGCTTTTTGGCTTTGGCCATTTCACCGGCCAGCAAGGCATCATCCATCATGAACGCTACAGCGCGGCCCGACTCAAGCATCTGGAAGGATTCGCCGTGGTCTTTTGCGGAGATCACGTTCATGCCCATTTGTTTGTCGGCATTCATCGACTTGAGGATGCGTTCAGATGTGGTGCCAGCAGTGGTCACAACGTTCTTGCCTTTGAGGTCGGCAAAATCTTTGTAAGGCGAGTCCTTTTTGGACAGCAGGCGAGTACCGATCTCGAAGATGCCGACCGAGAAGTCGACTTGCTGGGCGCGTTCTGCGTTGTTGGTGGTAGAACCACACTCAACGTCAACTGTGCCATTTTGGACGAGCGGGATACGGGTCTGGGAAGTGACCAGGTTGTACTTGACCTTAAGGTCTGGCATGTCGAGTTGCTTTTTCAGCCCTTCAACAATGGCCAACTGGATATCGTGTGAGTAGCCAACCGGCTTGCCGGAAGCGTCTGCGATGTAGGAGAAAGGAATGGAGGAGTCGCGATGCCCAAGGGTAACGGTGCCGGATTCTTTGATTTTCTTCAGTGTGCCGGTCAATTCGGCTGCAAAAACTGGAGTGCTCATCAGCGCGACAGCAATAGCGGCGCCTAAAAGTTGCGGAACGATGCGCATCGGTATTTCCTCGACATTGTTTTTTTTATTGAGCCCGTTGATAGGCCCTTATAGGTACTGCGTACAACTCAACCGCTTGAATGCGCTGTATTGCATTCGGCATGGAGTGTAGAGCATGACTCATGCCAAATACGGTTTTCACACATAACTTGCTGATATATATAGAGATATTATTTTTGATTAACGGCTTTTTGAGAGGGGAATACCCGGAAAGCCGAATCAATGTGGTGCGAGGTGTTCGGAAAACCGAATCAGGAGGACTTGCCAGGGCGCCTAATTGGCGCCCCTGGCAGGTGATGTAGCAGGCAGGAATTTAAGCGGCTTTAACTTTACGATGCTTGAGGTTCAGGCTGTTCATGTAAAGCGCCAGATGCTCTTGCTCTTGAGCGGTGGTGAAAAGGCCCAGTTTAGTCCGACGCCACAGGATGTCCTGTGCATCCAGCGCCCATTCCTGACTGCACAAGTAGTCGACTTCTCGGCTATAGAGGCCGCTGCCGATGTGCTCTCCCATATCGCTCAGTGCATTGACACCCTCCAGCAAGCGCCATGAGCGGCTGCCGTAGGTGATTGCCCAGCGTTTGGCGATGGCTGTATCCAGCCAGCCATGTTTTTGGGTCAGCGCGGCGCTTAGCGCAGCGGGTGTGGTCATGTCTTCACCACCCGGCAGCGTTGCACTGGCAGTCCAGCTCGGTTTGATCTGGGTGAAGAACGGAGTCAACTGTGCCATGGCCGATTCGGCCAGTTTGCGGTAAGTGGTGAGTTTGCCACCAAATACAGACAGCAGCGGGGCTTCGCCCTGTGCGCCGGACAACGCCAAGGTGTAATCACGTGTGACGGCTGAAGGGTTATCCGACTCGTCATTGCACAGCGGGCGCACGCCGGAATAGGTGTGCAGAATATCGGCACGGCTGACCTGTTGCTTAAAGTGAGCGTTGACCACGTTCAACAGGTAGTCGGTTTCTTCTTCGGTAATGACGACCTTGGCCGGATCGCCGGTGTATTCGCGGTCGGTTGTGCCGATGATGGTGAATTGATCCATGTACGGGATGGTGAACACAATTCGCTGGTCTTCATTCTGCAAAATGAAAGCGTTGGGTGCGTCATACAGTTTGGGTACGATCAGATGGCTGCCTTGAATCAGGCGGATGCCATAAGGCGAGTCCAGTTTCAGGTCGTCCTTGATGAATTTGGCAACCCACGGGCCAGCAGCGTTGACCAGCGATTTGCTGCGAATTGAGAACAGACTGCCGTCGGCACGCTCAAGATTTAATTCCCACAGGCCTTTGTTTCGACGAGCCCCGACGCAGCGGGTCTGGGTGTGAACATGCGCGCCCTTTTCGCGCGCAGCCATGGCATTGAGTACCACCAGGCGCGCGTCATCTACCCAGCAGTCGGAGTATTCGAAGCCTTTATTGATTTCTGACTTCAGCGGGCTATCGGCCCCAAATTTGAGGCTTTTGGAGCCCGCGAGTTTTTCACGCTTGCCCAAATGGTCATACAGAAACAACCCTGCCCGAATCATCCAGGCAGGGCGCAGGTGAGGGCGGTGAGGCAATACAAAACGCATTGGCTTTACGATGTGCGGGGCTTTTGCCAGCAACACTTCGCGCTCAGCCAATGCTTCGCGCACCAAGCGAAACTCATAATGTTCCAGGTAGCGCAGGCCGCCATGAATCAGCTTGCTGCTGGCTGACGAGGTATGGCTGGCCAGATCGTCTTTTTCGCAAAGAAACACAGACAAGCCGCGACCGGCTGCATCTGCCGCAATACCGACGCCATTAATCCCGCCGCCGATAACGGCAACGTCGTAAACCTCTGCGAGGGGGGTGGCAGGCAAGGTGGTCAGGGGCATGATTGGGCCTCGCGTTCTTTACGCATATTTTTGAATTCGAACATTAATGTTCATTTGCGAAAATAGTAGCGGATAAATACGCGCACAGCCAGACAAGTTCGATTGAAAAAACTCATCGAACAGCGCTTAAAAGAAAAATTACGAACATTTTGAGCGTGGAGAGCTGTGCGAGCAAAAGCTCCAGCGCTCTGAGAGGGGCTCATGCCGGGTCTTGCCTGCATGGCAGTCAACTCGCCCCCCTCCCGCGTTTGATCTTGCGCTTAAACGACTTCTAGACGAATTTTGTTCTGTGCCAGTAATTGAGCGAGCTCTGGTACAGGTGGCTGGTCTGTGACAAGGCAGTCAATCAAGGTGATCGGGCCAAGACGAACCATAGCGTTACGCCCGAATTTGCTGGAATCCGCTGCCAGAATGACTTGTCGGGCGTTGGCAATAATGGCTTGGGAGACGCGCACCTCCTGGTAGTCAAAGTCCAGCAGGCTGCCGTCGGAATCAATGCCGCTGATACCAACGAGCGCGAAATCGAATTTGAACTGGTTAATGAAGTCGACACTGGCCTGACCGACGATTCCGCCATCGCGGCGGACTTTGCCGCCGGCAATCAATACTTCGAAGTCGTCTTTCGCGCTCAGGATTGACGCCACATGGAGGTTGTTGGTGATGATTTTCAGATGATTGTGGTTGAGCAACGACCGGGCAATTGACTCGGTGGTCGTACCGATATTGATGAAAATAGAGGCGTGGTCAGGAATCTGCGCGGCGATGGCTTCGCCAATACGACGTTTTTCATCGCGCATTTGGTCGGCGCGCATGGCGTAGGCGGTGTTTTCAACGCTGGAGTCATAGGCGGCGCCTCCGTGATAACGACGCAATAAATCGGCCTCGGCCAATTGATTGATGTCTCGACGGATGGTCTGCGGCGTGACGACGAACAACTGCGCCATTTCCTCGATGCTGACGTAGCCGCGTTCGCGAACCAGTTCGAGGATCTGCTGCTGGCGGGGAGGCAGATTCATGGAGTTTCCTTTAGGCGGCGAAGCAAAATTCGCCCATCATGCCGCAGGAAAGAACTGTCTGCTACTCGTAGCAACGCTGAAACGCTTATGCAGCAACGGACACCGAGGGTGTCCGTTGCGGGTTATTGCGTGAGTACTTAGTTGCTTTCTTGGTGGGGTTCCCAGTCACGTGTACGGTCTACGGCCTTCTTCCAGCCTGCGTACAGCTTCTCTTTGCAGGCTTCTTCCAGAGCAGGCTCGAACTCGCGTTCAATCACCGCCTTGCCGCGCAACTCATCCAGGCTGCCCCAGAAACCACACGCCAGACCGGCCAGGTAAGCGGCACCCAGTGCCGTGGTTTCGCGCATTTGCGGGCGCTCAACCATTGTGCCGAGGATGTCAGCCTGAAACTGCATCAGGAAGTTGTTGGCCACTGCGCCGCCATCCACGCGCAGCGCTTTCAGACGTTCACCCGAGTCTTGCTGCATAGCATCCAGCACGTCACGCGTCTGGTAGGCAATCGACTCCAGAGCAGCACGAATGATGTGATCCACACGTACACCACGGGTCAGGCCAAACAGTGCGCCGCGCGCATACGGGTCCCAGTACGGTGCGCCGAGACCCGTGAATGCAGGCACCAGATACACACCGTTGCTGTCTTTGACCTTGCTGGCAAAATATTCCGTGTCGTGAGCGTCATTGATGATTTTCAGTTCATCGCGCAACCACTGGACAGTGGAGCCGCCGTTAAACACAGCGCCTTCCAAAGCGTAGGCCACTTCACCGCGCGGTCCGCAGGCGATAGTGGTCAACATGCCATGTGTGGATTTGACGGCATTGGTGCCGGTGTTCATCAGCAGGAAGCAGCCAGTGCCGTAAGTGTTTTTTGCCTGACCCGGCTCAACACACATTTGGCCGAACAAGGCAGCCTGCTGGTCGCCGGCAATACCGCCGATGGCGATACCGCTTTTGGTGCGCCCGTAGATTTCAGACGAGGACTTAACCTCTGGCAGCATCTCACGCGGGATATCCAGTACCTCCAGCATCCTGGAGTCCCATTCCAGCGTGTGAATGTTGAACAGCATGGTTCGCGAGGCGTTGGTGTAGTCAGTAACGTGCGTTTTGCCGCCGGTAAATTTCCAGATCAGCCAGCTGTCTATGGTGCCAAACAGAAGCTCGCCGTTACGTGCTCGTTCGCGGCTGCCTTCGACGTTATCCAGGATCCACTTCAGCTTGGTGCCGGAGAAGTAAGGGTCGGTAACCAAACCTGTTGTCTCGCTGATGTATTGCTCGTGGCCATCGCGCTTCAGTTGTTCGCAGATCTCGGTGCTGCGTCGGCATTGCCAAACGATCGCATTGTAGATCGGACGGCCGCTGATTTTGTCCCACACCACGGTGGTTTCACGCTGGTTTGTAATGCCGATAGCAGCTACCTGGTCGTGATGAAGCCCAGCCTGAGCCAGGGCTTCAACCATCACGGCGCTTTGGGTGGCGAAAATTTCCATCGGGTCGTGTTCAACCCAGCCTGCTTGCGGGTAGTGCTGTTGAAACTCACGTTGAGCCGTGCACACCACGTTGGCGTCACGATCGAAGATGATCGCTCGCGAACTGGTGGTGCCTTGGTCCAGCGCAATAATGTAATTCTTATTCTGAGAGTCGGTCATGTGATTGCCTTGCAGAATGAGGTAATGGTTTCAGGGCGCGAGAAGGAAGTGGGCAGTGCTCTCGTGCGCCCCGTTTCAAAATTCGATGTCAGGAAGCTTGGGTTTTCACCTCTGTGGTGGTTTGGGCTTCCATTGCCGTGGGCTCGACAGCAGGCAGGTGGCGGGCAATCATCCCGCGATAAATAGCTGCGCCGAGGCAAGCACCGACGATCGGTGCAAAGATTGGAATCAGGAAATACGGTATGTCGCGGGCACCTGTGAATGAAATTTCACCCCAGCCGGCAAAAAATGTCATCAGCTTAGGCCCGAAATCACGCGCAGGGTTCATTGCGAAACCGGTCAGCGGTCCCATTGAGCTACCAATGACGGCAATCAGCAGGCCAATCAGCAGGGGTGCCAATGGGCCACGCGGCAATCCATTCTTGTCGTCAGTCAAGGCCATGATCACGCCCATGAGAATGGCCGTAATCACCATTTCAACCAAGAAAGCTTGCAGCGTCGAAAGCGCGGGGTGCGGATAAGTGGAAAAGACCGAGGCCAACTCCAGGCTTTCTTTGCTGCCGCGAATCATGTTGTGGGCTTGTTCGTAATCGAAGAATAGGTTGCTGTACAGCGTGTACACCAATGCTGCCGCGCAGAAGGCGCCCGCTATTTGGGCAAGGATGTAGAAAGGCAGTTTGCGCTTGTCAAAATCAGTGAACAGGCAGAGTGCGATACTCACGGCGGGATTCAAATGCGCGCCTGACACACCGGCTGTCAAGTAGATGGCCAGGCTCACACCGATGCCCCAGATGATGCTGATTTCCCACAAGCCTAAGCTGGCGCCTGCGACTTTGAGAGCCGCCACACAACCGGTGCCGAAGAAGATTAAGAGTGCAGTGCCTAGGAATTCGGCGATGCACTGCCCTGAAAGGGTGGGGTGCTGCGTTGCAGTCGTCATTTAAAACCTCATTTTTTTTGTTTTTTGACGTTGTCAGTCAGAGTGGTAATGAAGCTGCGCGGAAGCCGGATCGGTAAAATTCGGCAATTCATGTGTTCGTAACGGAAAACAAGTTACGGCATGGCATATTCAGAATCGAAAAAATATAGACAAGAAACACGGCTGTCAAAGGTCGAAAGTGAACGGGGATTCATATTCTGACTTTTAGGTAGTGGTTGAGTGCTGATTTTTGTGTAAGAAAAGAATACATTTTTGTAGGGTAAAGCCTGTAATTTACCCTTCCAGGAAGTCGCAAAGGCCAACATCAACGCCTGTTTGCTAATCCAAAAGCATTAAGTCCGCTTCCCTGATGTCTCTATTCAAATCAACACAGGAGTTGCCATGACGCCCGCACTGGACCTGCTGAAAAAAGTTCGTGCCGAACATCGGATTCACAGCTATGAACATGACCCCAAAGCAGCCTCGTACGGCTTGGAAGCTGCAGAGAAGCTGAATCTTGAACCTGCCCGGGTTTTCAAAACGTTATTGGCCAGCAGTGAAAAAGGCGAATTGTTAGTCGCTGTGGTACCGGTCGTCGGAACGCTTGATTTGAAAGCGCTGGCGCATGCGGCGGGTGCCAAAAAAGTCGAAATGGCTGAGCCTGCTGCCGCTCAACGGGCGACGGGCTATCTGCTGGGCGGGATTAGTCCATTGGGTCAAAAAAAGCGCCTGCGCACGTTCATTGATGATAGTGCCAAGGGGTTTGAGACGATTTTTGTCAGTGCCGGACGGCGTGGACTTGAAGTAGAGCTAGCGCCTGCGGTGCTGGCAGAGCACACGCAGGCCAAGTTTGCGGGTATAGGGCGCGTTTAAAGCTGCGGCACTTAACTGGCGGTACTGAAGCGTCTTACGCCTGATTCAGTGTGAGCGATCTGTGCTGCCGTACTGCCACTGGTTTGAAACATGACCAAGTGTTCGGCCGCCACCCGAATACCCACGTCAGTCCCCGGCAAGTGATCGGCATGGCTTGGAAAAATAGATTCAAGTTGGCTGCCGGTGGGCAATTGCAGACGGTAAAGCGTCGATGCGCCGAGGAAGGTTTTGCCGACTATCCGGGCTTTTAGTTCGCTGTCGGGTGCGTAAACGATATCGTCCGGGCGCAGCAATACATCGACAGCGCCACCGATGGGCCAATTGTAGGCTCGATCACCGCGCAGCACGCCCAGCTCTGTTTGCACCGATTCGGGGCTCAACAGCTGTCCGCGAATGAAATAACCCTGGCCAATGAAACTCGCCACAAACGGGGTTTTTGGCTCGTGGTAGAGGTTGTAGGGCGTATCCCATTGCTCAAGACGACCTTCTTTGAATACGCCGACGTGGTCGCTCACAGCGAAGGCTTCTTCCTGGTCGTGTGTCACCAGAATCGCACTGGTGCCGCGAGCTTTAAGGATGTCCCGTACTTCGTGGCTAAGCTTGCGGCGCAGTTCGCCATCGAGGTTGGAGAACGGTTCGTCGAGCAAGAGCAGTTGCGGTTCCGGCGCCAGAGCGCGGGCGAGCGCGACACGTTGCTGTTGCCCGCCCGACAGTTCATGGGGGAAGCGCTTGCCAAGGTTCTTCAGGTTGACCAGTTCCAGCAGCTCCTGGGTGACACGCTCTTTATCAGGGTGCTTGCGAATGCCGAAGGCGATGTTGTCAGCCACGCTAAGATGCGGGAACAGTGCGTAGTCTTGAAACACCATCCCGATGCGACGCTTCTCAGGCGCCAGCGTGAAACCGGCCTTGGAGATGACTTCCCCGGCGAGCTGGATTTCGCCCTGATGAACCGGCTCAAACCCGGCTATGGCCCGCAGCGTGGTCGTTTTACCGCATCCGGAAGAACCCAGCAGGCATCCAATGTCGCCGGCATTGAGGTGCAGGTTAAGGTTTTGCACCACGCTCTGGCCTTGATACCCACACGCCAGATCACGGAGGTTAAGCAATAGCGGCTGGCTCATGCGGATGTGTACGCCGGTTGGACCAGGAACTCGAGAAGGGCTTTTTGCGCATGCAGTCGGTTTTCCGCTTGATCCCACGCGACTGAGCGTGTGTCGTCCAGCAGGTCAACACTGATTTCTTCGCCGCGATGAGCTGGCAGGCAATGCATGAACAGCACGTTTTCAGCTGCCAGGTCGAGCAGGGCGCGGTTCACCTGATAGGGCGCAAATAGCTTCAAGCGCTTGGCTGTTTCTTCTTCCTGACCCATAGACGTCCACACATCTGTGCTCACCAGATGGGCGCCAATGACCGCCTCACGCGGATCACGCACGATGGTCACGCGATCGCCGGCTCGGGCAACGAACTCAGGATTAGGCTCATAGCCTTGCGGGCAGGCAACGCGCAGGTTGAAGTCAAACTGGATGGCCGCCTCTATATAGCTGTTGCACATGTTGTTGCCGTCGCCAATCCAGGCAACAGTTTTGTCTTTGATCGAGCCACGGTGCTCAAGAAACGTCTGCATGTCAGCCAGCAGTTGGCACGGATGCAGGTCGTCTGACAGGCCGTTGATGACCGGCACGCGGGAATTTGCGGCGAACTCGGTCAGGGTGCTGTGAGCAAAGGTGCGGATCATCACTGCGTCGAGCATGCGCGACATAACGATTGCGCAGTCCCCAATGGGTTCGCCACGACCCAGTTGGGTGTCACGCGGGGACAGGAAAATGGCCTGACCACCGAGCTGGATCATGCCTGCTTCAAACGACAGGCGTGTACGGGTTGATGACTTTTCGAAAATCATGCCCAGCACGCGATTTTTCAACGGTTCGAAAAGCACGCCGCGCTGGCGCAGGTCCTTCAACTCGATACCGCGACGAATCACGCTGAGTAGTTCTTCGGGCGTGCAATCCATCAGGGAGAGAAAGTGCCTTGCGCTCATCATTAACTACCTTTTTTGCAACGACCGCAGATGCTCAGAGCCGGGTTTTTCGGAAAAACGGGCGAGACCTGCGGCGAAAGCCGCACGTGGCGACGAAATAGGGGAAGGCGCGATCTTATAAGGAAATGTCGCGTCTTGCCAATAAGGGTCACATTTAGAGGGGGGCGTGTCGGAAGCTGCACGGGCGCATGACTAGCACCACTGTTGCGTGGTTCGCCTCTCCTCAGCTGCACATTTGTACACTGGCCCTGTACTGCTTGGCAATTCTTAGGGGCTGGGGGCAGACTATTGTCTGTCGGGGAGACCGAGCGTCAGGCTCGGCTTTCCGTTACAATGCGCCACCGTGCCGACAACTGAGTCGGAAAGTTCAGCCGAGGTGCTCCATGGATATCATCGAAACTATTAAAGAACAGATTGCCAACAACACCATTCTGCTCTACATGAAAGGCTCCCCGAATGCCCCGCAGTGCGGCTTTTCGGCTAAAGCAGCTCAAGCGGTCATGGCTTGTGGTGAGAAGTTCGCCTACGTGGACATCTTGCAGAACCCTGAAATCCGCGCCAACCTGCCGAAGTACGCTAACTGGCCAACTTTCCCACAGCTGTGGGTAGGTGGCGAGTTGGTCGGTGGTAGCGATATCATGACTGAGATGGCGGCAGATGGTTCGTTGCAGGCGTTGATCAAGGACGCTGTTGAGAAAGCAGCTGCAACCAAGACTGAAGCCTGACTTCAGTTGCACGGGTATCTTTAATCAAGTATCCGCGCATAAAAAAGCCCCGCTTCTGATTAATCAGAGCGGGGCTTTTTAGTGGGCGTTTACTCGCCCATTTGCGATTGCAGGTAATTCTCAATACCTACTTTATCGATCAGGCCTAACTGTGTTTCCAGCCAGTCGATATGTTCTTCTTCAGATTCAAGAATATCTTCCAGAAGTTCACGGCTACCGAAATCACCCACAACTTCACAGTGTGCGATTGCGGCTTTAAGGTCGGCGTGGCCTGTCTTTTCAATGCGCAGGTCGCACTCCAGCATTTCCTTGGTGTGCTCACCAATGTGCAGCTTGCCGAGGTCTTGTACGTTGGGCAGGCCCTCAAGAAACAAGATGCGCTTGATCAGTTTATCCGCGTGCTTCATCTCATCAATGGATTCGTGGTACTCGTGTGCCCCCAACTTTTCCAGACCCCAATCCTGATACATGCGCGCATGCAGGAAGTATTGGTTGATCGCAACCAGCTCATTGCCGAGAATTTTGTTGAGATGCTGGATGACTGAGATATCGCCTTTCATGGCTGGGGCCTGCCTTAATTAACCGTGTATAAGGCAGAGTTTGAGCCGCACATAGAAGACTGTCAAACCTAAGTATTTGAATAATAAATGAAAATTAATCGGAATAAGAATGTTTGTGTTCCGCGTCTTGGTCGTAAGCACTTGAATTCAGGGCATAAAAAAACCGGACACTAAGTCCGGTTCTTCAAAATATGATGTTCAGGCCGCAGAAAATTCTGCTGGAAAACCCAGCGTTGCCTGACTGGCTTGCAACGAGGTGAGGGTTTCGCGTACGACTTGCTTGGCTAGGCACGCACATTTACCGCATTGGCTGGCAACGCCAGTGGCTTCGCGCACTTCTCGGTAACTGCAGCAACCTTCATAGATTGCGTCGCGGATTTTGCCATCAGTGACGCCAGTGCAGATGCAAACGTACATAAATAAGAACCATCGCTGGTTGGATTCAATGACGAAGATCTTAATGTTAACGAGAATGATTGTCAAAGTGCATTGGGTCTCGATTGAGTCTAATTTCCTACATGCTGACGAACGGTGAAGACCGCTAGGTTGATGGTCTTTAAAAAGGCTTAAGGCCGGGGCCGACGAGCGGTGTATGATGCCGGGTCACTTTTACGTGAGATCGAGTTTCAGATTATTGTTTTTTAACAAGATTTTGCTCGGTTTCGTTTTTACGATGCACCAGGAGATAACCAATGAGCGTACTCGTAGGCAAGCAAGCGCCTGACTTCACCGTCGCAGCCGTACTCGGCAATGGCGAAATCGTAGACAGCTTCTCGTTGTCCACCGCCATCAAAGGCAAATATGGCCTGGTGTTTTTCTACCCGCTGGATTTCACCTTTGTGTGCCCATCCGAGCTGATTGCTCTGGATCACCGCATTCCTGAGTTTCAAGCGCGTAACGTTGAAGTGGTTGCCGTGTCGATCGACTCCCATTTCACTCACAACGCGTGGCGTAACACGCCGGTGAACAATGGCGGAATCGGTCAGGTCAAATACACCATGGCTGCCGATATCAATCACGCTATCTGCAAGGCTTATGACGTTGAAACTGAAGGCGGTGTTGCATTGCGCGGCGCGTTCCTGATCGATGACAAGGGCGTTGTTCGCTCGCAAATCGTTAACGATCTGCCGCTGGGTCGCAACATGGACGAGTTGCTACGTCTGGTTGACGCATTGCAATTCCACGAAGAGCACGGTGAAGTGTGCCCTGCCAACTGGAAAAAAGGTGACAAGGGCATGACCGCTTCTACTGAAGGTGTAGCGGCTTACCTGACTGAGAATGCTGGCAAACTGTAAGCGTTCGCCCAGGCATAAAAAAACCGGACTTAATGTCCGGTTTTTTTATGCCTAGATTTCAGCCTGAACAGCAGATTCAGTCGTTGAAATCTTTCCAACCGCCCATTTGCTTCCAGCGGTTAACGATGCCACAGAACAGCTCAGCGGTTTTTTCAGTGTCGTAGCGTGCTGAGTGCGCCTCGCGGCCATCGAAGTCGATGTCGGCCGTTTGGCAGGCTTTGGCCAACACCGTCTGGCCATACGCCAGACCTGCCAGCGTTGCAGTGTCGAAGCTTGAGAATGGGTGAAACGGGTTGCGTTTCATGTCCAGACGAGCAACCGCAGCATTCAGGAAGCCCAAATCGAAGCTGCTGTTATGACCCACCAGAATGGCGCGTTTGCAGCCATTGGCTTTCAGGGCTTTGCGCACGCCACGGAAGATGTCGGTCAGCGCAGTTTCTTCGCTGACGGCCATACGCAACGGGTGATCAAGCTTGATGCCGGTGAATTCCAGCGCCGCTGCTTCGATATTGGCGCCTTCGAACGGTTCAACACGGTGAAAATAAGTGTGCTCCGGGAACACAAAGCCTTTTTCGTCCATGCCGATCGTCACGGCTGCGATTTCCAGCAGGGCATCGGTGGCGCAATTGAAACCGCCGGTTTCAACGTCGATTACGACAGGCAGATAGCCGCGAAAGCGCTCAGCCATCGGGTGGCGTGGGCCGCCATGGCCGCCTTCGTGTTCGTCATCATAATGGTCGTCGCTCACAGCGTTTCCTCCAGCAGGCGCCAGCGCAGTTTTTCACCGGCGCGCAGCGGAATTACGGTCAGCTCGCCAAATGGCAGGCTTGTAGGTGCGGTCCACTCCTGGCGAACCAGAGTGATATGTTCGGTACTGGCAGGCAGTCCGTAGAAGCGAGGGCCGTTAAGGCTGGCAAACGCCTCCAGTTTGTCCAGCGCATTACGCTGTTCAAAGGCCTCGGCATACATTTCAATCGCCGCATAGGCGGTGTAGCAGCCGGCACATCCACACGCAGCTTCTTTAGCGTGTTGAGCGTGAGGCGCAGAGTCGGTGCCCAGGAAGAATTTATTGCTGCCACTGGTGGCCGCATCCAGCAACGCTTCCTGATGAGTGTTGCGCTTGAGGATCGGCAAGCAATAGAAGTGCGGGCGAATTCCGCCCACCAGCATGTGATTGCGATTGTAAAGCAGGTGATGAGCCGTGATGGTTGCGCCGACGTTGGCCGAAGCCTCGTTGACGAACTGCACGGCGTCAGCCGTAGTGATGTGCTCGAACACTACTTTCAGTGTAGGAAAGCGTTCAACGACTCGACGCATATGCTCATCAATAAAAATTTTCTCACGGTCAAAGACGTCCACGTCGGTACGAGTGACTTCGCCATGTATCAGCAGAGGCATGCCTACTTCGGCCATGACTTCCAGTACCGGGAAGATCGCATCGATACTGGTCACGCCAGAGTCGGAGTTTGTCGTAGCGCCAGCCGGGTAAAGCTTGGCTGCGTGGACGAAGCCGCTGGCCTTGGCAGTACGAATATCTTCGGGCTGTGTGCGGTCAGTCAGGTAAAGCACCATCAGCGGTTCGAAACGGCTGCCAACAGGGCGGGCAGCCAGAATGCGCTGGCGGTAGGCATCGGCTTCGGCAGCATTACGCACCGGCGGCACCAGGTTAGGCATGATGATGGCGCGGCCAAAAGTACGCGCGACATCCGCAACAGTGTGGGGCAACACAGCACCATCACGAAGATGTATATGCCAGTCGTCGGGACGCAGCAGGGTCAGGCGGTCAGACATTGGGGATTCCAGGCGGGTCAAACTGAAGCGAATGCTACCGGAAAAGACTCTTTCAGGCACTCGCTATCAAGTTTTGTGGCTGCTCACCGATATAAAAAAGGTCTGCCGTAAACCAATGGCCTGATTTTTTGCTTTTCAAGCCTGTGGAGCTTGCCGTGCGCCAGTGTTATTTATTCCTGCTGACTCTGTTCACCTGCCTGCCAGCCATGGCGATGACTTTCCAGACGCGACTGGAGAATATCGAGTGGAAAGTAGAAGGGGACAAGTTTGAATGCCGTCTGATTCAGCCCATCACCGATTTTGGTTCTGGAGCTTTTGTCCGTCGTGCGGGTGAGCAAGCTGTTTTTCGGCTTAACAGCTTCAATTCCGTGCTGGGGGAGGGCTCTGCAACCTTGTTGGCAGCAGCGGCGCCGTGGCAGCCTGGTCGGGGGGATATTAACCTCGGCTCAGTGCGTATCGGTCGCGGGCATGTGCTGTTCAATAGCTCTCAGGGTCAGGCAGGGGGCTTGTTTCGTGGCTTGCTGGAGGGGCGCAGTCCAGTGGTAAGGCATTACTCCGCGACCAGTGGTGTGTCAGAAGTTCGATTGCTACCCGTCAAGTTTCGTCAGGCCTATGGTGATTACCAAGCGTGCACTACAAAGCTGCTGCCCAAGAATTTTGAACAGGTTCGACACAGCCGAATTGCGTTTCCCGGGAGCGCCATTGAGCTTGATGCCTCCGCGCTGCGTAGCCTTAATGGGATCGTTGAGTATTTAAAGGTAGACCCCACCGTCAATCGCATCATTCTTGACGGCTACTCAGATAACAGTGGCAATCGTTTAACCAATCGCGAACTGTCACGGCGGCGGGCTTTGGCCGTCATGGACTTTTTTAAGGCCCATGGATTCGACGAATCCCAGATCAGCCTGCGTTTTCACGGCGAACAGTATCCTTTGGTACCCAACATCAGTGCGGCTAACCGTGCCAAAAATCGACGAGTAACCGTACGATTGGAGCGTGGGGGCGTACCAGATATAACGGTGCCTCAAACGGCGCTTAGCAACCCTGCGAGTATTTCTTGAGAACTATTCTCGTCGCCTTGTTGAAACTTACTGTCGCTTTGTCGTCTTAAGGTGTCGCCCCTCTGTAATTTAGCGGACTTGAGCGGTAGACTGTTCGGCTTTTCGAACAACCCGTGGAGTGATGGCATGGCGGACGTAAACAAGGTCGTTCTGGCTTATTCGGGCGGCCTGGACACTTCGGTGATCCTCAAGTGGCTGCAGGATACTTATAACTGTGAAGTCGTAACCTTTACCGCTGACCTGGGTCAGGGTGAAGAGGTTGAACCTGCACGCGCCAAGGCGCTCGCCATGGGCGTCAAGGAAATCTACATCGATGACCTGCGTGAAGAGTTTGTTCGAGACTTCGTGTTCCCGATGTTCCGCGCCAACACCGTTTATGAAGGTGAGTACCTGCTGGGTACTTCCATCGCGCGTCCTCTGATTGCCAAGCGTCTGATCGAAATCGCCAACGAAACAGGGGCTGATGCCATCTCCCATGGCGCGACGGGCAAAGGTAACGACCAAGTCCGTTTCGAGCTGGGCGCGTATGCACTTAAGCCGGGTGTCAAAGTTATTGCCCCTTGGCGCGAGTGGGATTTGCTGTCTCGTGAAAAACTCATGGATTACGCTGAAAAGCACAACATCCCTATTGAGCGTCACGGCAAGAAGAAGTCACCGTACTCGATGGACGCCAACCTGCTACACATCTCCTACGAAGGCGGTGTGCTGGAAGATACCTGGACCGAGCACGAAGAAGAAATGTGGCGTTGGACCAAGTCGCCGGAAGACGCGCCGAATACGCCGACCTATCTGGAACTGACCTATCGCAATGGCGATATTGTAGCGCTGGACGGTGTTGAAATGACCCCGGCTACGGTTTTGGCGACACTGAACCGTATCGGTGGCGAGAATGGCATCGGTCGTCTGGACATCGTTGAGAACCGCTATGTGGGTATGAAGTCCCGTGGCTGCTACGAAACGCCGGGCGGCACCATCATGCTGCGTGCTCACCGTGCCATAGAGTCGATTACGCTGGACCGTGAAGTGGCTCACTTGAAAGATGAGTTGATGCCCAAGTACGCGAGCCTGATTTACACCGGTTACTGGTGGAGTCCTGAGCGCTTGATGTTGCAACAAATGATTGATGCGTCGCAGGCCCATGTTAATGGTGTTGTGCGCCTCAAGCTTTACAAAGGCAATGTCATCGTTACCGGTCGCAAGTCTGACGACTCGCTGTTCGATGCCAATATTGCCACCTTCGAAGAAGATGGTGGTGCCTACAATCAGGAAGACGCTGCCGGCTTTATCAAGTTGAATGCTTTGCGCATGCGTATTGCAGCTAACAAAGGTCGTTCGTTCTTCTGATCGCCCTGGTTGAGTAAAAAGCCCTGGTCAATGACCAGGGCTTTTTTTTGTTTGATAAGAGGCTCGGGACAGTCACACATAATCAGGCAGGGCTCAAAATATTTAATTCTCGGGTTTCAATGTTGTAAGTAATGATCGTTGAGTCTGCGAAGGGAGAGGGCATTATAAAGCCCATCAGTGAGCGTTTTTGAACGTGGAGTTGTGGTTCCGAGCGAGGGGTGGTTAACAAGAGCAAAATGTCATTTTTATTGTTGTGGATACTGTGTGTGCGTGTTCTCTTCTTGTAAGCATGCAAGATGTCGGTGAGGGTATCTTTGTGCGACAGCAGTAAAGATGGGTGGCTTATGTCGACCACGTGTAAATGGTTGAGCTCAGCACCTTCTAACAGCAGATGTTGGTCTGCCGAAGAAACGAGCGAAGTTTTTGTTGATTCAGCGGTACGGCTTGATTCAGGGTCGTAATCCCTGTGCCCTTGTGGCAAAAAGGTGAATCGTTGAGGCTGAAACGCGCTGGACTTGTTATCCAGTTTGGACAGCGAGATGGATGCGTGCTCCTGTTGAGGTGAGTGTTCCTGTGTCAGAGCCTGTTCGGTGTCATGGAGGCGAACTTCAGAGTCGCGAGAAGCCCGACTGCTTTCTCTAGTGCGTTCCTTGGGTGAGTACAGTGTTTTATTGTTGAAATTCAGCGTGAGAAAGAAAAGAGTAATCAAGACGCAGGGGAATATAATCAAAAACCAGACATATATATTCTGGTTGCCACTATCAATGTAGGGCAGGGAGATAGCTGCAGAGGTCTCCGTTAACATTGAAAAAATGGCGATTACCGTGAGGGGGTTGCTGACTTTTATAGGTCGTTTAATCATTTTTTAACCTGCATTGAATAGAGCGTCCAGTGGGTGATTAAGGTGTGTTAAAGAAAAGGGGGGTTAGTATTTGAAGGGTAGCGTCAGGATAGAGAGGGTGAGGCTTGGGTTTCAGTGGGATGTGGATTTTTTATTGAAGGAAAATTCATGACTGATCATGTGTTAAGCAGGGGCGCACTGTTTTTAGAAAAGTTTAACTTGGTATTGATGTGTAGGATTTTGCTGTTTTTGTAGGAGGGAAAGGCGTTTCATTTGTGTCTTTGGTGGTTATGGATGGAGACGAAGGGAGAGTGATTCTTGGAGCACATTGTTAGGCTATTTCTGGTTCGTATGTAGTCCTAAGCTTTGTAGGTGACATGGTAATATTTCTTACAGAAAAATAAGGTTAGTTTTTTGACATTTCAGTGTTAAAGGTGCTGCATATCAAGCATTAGTACCTAACGTGTGGAGCGTTTTTTTACCGACGTCGTCCATGATTTTCCGGGCGGGCTAGAAGCCTTGGAACTCATTGTCTGAGCATATTTTTGAGCTGGCTGAAGTATCGTTCTGGTTGTGTTTATCTGGGTTTCATGTGCGTTTTTAAATTGTTTTATGCTGTTTTCAAAGTGTTATGTGTCCACGTGTTAATCAGGAAAAAGTGAAGGTTGAGGTTGAACGGACACATTGATGAGCTATTGTTTGAATATCGTATTTGGTTTTTAATGATTCAGGCCGATTTGTAAAACGATAAAAGTAGGTGGATTTAAGTCAATGCATTTCCTGATGGTGGTATAAGGCGGAGGCCGCTCATCATTAGAATTTTCTTTTTAAATATGAAGATGGACCTGCATATTGTGCGCTCGCACGCTGAGCATTTTGCGAGAGGATGTAGCAAGAGCTTAATATTTATGAGTGATTTTTTTGTAGGGCAAATCTTGATTGTCCGTAGGAAATGTCTTTGGCTGTTGGTGCTTGGGGGGGAGTGCTATGCCCAGGGTGTTGTGACTAGGCTATTGTGCTGGCTCTAAAATTCGAACAGCGAAAAAATTGGAATTACCCATGAATAAAGTGCTGATCGTGGATGATCATCCTGTCATTCGTCTTGCTGTACGTATGCTTATGGAACGACATGGCTACGAAGTTGTTGCAGAGACGGATAATGGAGTAGATGCATTACAACTCGCGCGCGAGCATGCGCCTGATATTGTAATTTTGGATATTGGAATTCCGAAACTTGACGGGCTTGAAGTCATTGCGCGTCTGTCAACGCCGGTTGTGCCTATCAAGGTGTTGGTGTTGACGTCTCAGGCGCCGGGTCATTTTTCCATGCGTTGCATGCAAGCGGGTGCCGCGGGTTATGTTTGCAAACAGCAGGACTTAACAGAGCTGTTGAGTGCAATTAAAGCCGTGCTGTCGGGATATAGTTACTTTCCAAATCAAGCCTTGCATTCAGTTCGCTCAAGTTTAGGAAATGCCAGTGAAGCTGATATGGTCAATCGCCTCTCCGGGCGAGAGATGATGGTTCTGCAACAGTTGGCCAGGGGTAAAAGTAATAAAGAAATAGCAGACGGTATGTTTCTCAGTAACAAAACCGTCAGCACCTACAAGACACGCCTTTTATTGAAACTCAATGCTCGGTCGCTGGTCGACCTCATTGAGCTTGCACAGCGTAATGGGTTGGTATGACGAAAAGCTCGAAGCTCTGATTCTTCTGGCTGGCTGAACACAAAAAGCCTCCGCTTCAGGAGGCTTTTGATTTTTCTTGGGCTCATAGATCGTAAGGGTAGTCTTCCAGCTCTTTCTGCAGACGCTTTTCAGCTAAAAGCGCATCAATAGTGCGGCGCTTAGCCAGATTGGTTTTAGCGACTTCCACAGGAGCATCCACAGCCTGATCCTGGTCTACGACAGGAAAATCTTCTTCTACTTCCAGTTCTTCTTTGCCAGTGCTCATTCAGTTCACTCCAGGCCAAGACGTGTAATGGCGCCTCTTATAGCGATAATCGCTTCAAGGGTAAAAAAGATTTTCTCAATCGATCAACTCATAAAATGGCTATCACTCAATCGTCAGAGGTTTTTGACTTGTAATCACACAGATCCTCAATGCGGCAGCTGCCACATCGCGGTTTTCGTGCCTGGCAGACGTACCGGCCATGCAAGATCAGCCAGTGATGCGCGTCCATCAGGTAGGGCTTGGGAACAAATTTCATTAATTTCTGTTCGACCTCTACTACGTTTTTACCCGGCGCGATTCCGGTTCGGTTGCACACTCTGAAGATGTGAGTGTCAACTGCCATGGTTAATTGCCTGAAAGCCGTATTGAGCACGACATTTGCCGTTTTACGACCTACGCCTGGCAGGGCTTCCAGTTCCTCTCGGGTTTGCGGCACCTCACCACCATGCCTTTCAATCAAAAGCCGGCAAGTTTCAATCACGTTCTTGGCCTTGCTGTTGTACAGGCCAATTGTCTTGATGTACTCGGACAGTCCTTCAACACCCAGAGCGTAGATGGCTTCTGGTGTATTCGCGACTGGAAACAATTTTGCCATTGCCTTGTTCACGCTCACGTCGGTGGCTTGAGCAGACAAGATTACGGCGATCAATAGCTCGAACGGTGATGAATAGACCAGTTCCGTTTTGGGCTCGGGATTGTCTTCGTGAAACCGGCGGAATATTTCAAGGCGCTTGGCGGCATTCATGGATAAAGCGTTTCCTGGAGAGGCGGTCCGATAAACGAGTGAAGCTTGATAGGTTGCAACGATTAGTGGGTTTTGTCTGGATCCAAGGCGGTCAGAGTGGATTCTGCCTGTCTTACGGCTTCCTCCATTAGTCCAAGTTGTGTGCTAGAAAGCGCTTGGGCGATTGCCTTTTTGAGCTCGGCACGACGCATGGCGAGTTGTATTTTTGCGCGTTTGAGCTCTGCAGTATTAGCCGCAGGAATGGGTGTCGAGATTTCGGTTTCAGCTTCCAATTGGGCCAGTGAATGTTCTGCCAATTCAAATTGTTGCTGAAGCAAAACAAGCTGGGCTTGCTGAGAGGCCGTTGGGGGGTGGCCGAATGCCTTCAATGATTTGTTCAATTGTGCGCGTGCCATTGCGAGTGAGACCTTGGCCTTTTTCAATGCCGCATCATTCAGGTTCGCAGGGGAACTTGTCTCGTCTTTAAGGGTTTCAGTGCTTTGAGCCGGCGTAGGCGAGCGCTGGAGGCGTGCCAGCCGTTCTGCCTGTCGGTGCAGTTCTTCGCGACGAAGGCGCTCTTCACGGTGCTCATGACGAATGCGCGCGTGGTTGCGCTTTTGCATACGCGCTGTCAGGGCTTCTGATTCGTAAGCTAACCCGCTGACAATAGGCGTGACATTGGCAGGCAGTGGTCTCATTTCTATGCAATCCACAGGGCAGGGGGCGACACAGAGATCGCATCCGGTGCATTCGTCGACAATGACGGTGTGCATTAGCTTGGCGGCACCGAGAATTGCATCGACCGGGCAGGCTTGTATGCACTTTGTGCAGCCGATGCATTCCGCTTCGCGAATGTAAGCCACTTGTGCGGGTGCGTTACCGCGTTCAGTGTCCAGGGCGATCACGGGAATGTTCAAAAAATTCGCCAAGGCAGCGATTGTTTCAGTGCCTCCTGGCGGGCATTTGTTGATGGCTTCGCCTTGAGCAATACCCTTTGCATAAGGTTTGCAGCCCGGATGTCCGCATTTTCCGCATTGGGTTTGCGGTAACAAGGCATCAATTCGTTGAATCAGACTCATGGCGTGATCAGTCCAGCGACAGTGGGTCGCACCTCGGCGGCACTCATGGTGCGCAGTGATTAATTAGGGTGGGGTGATCAAGTATCAATGTCAGGTCTGTCATGGTCGGTACAGTCGAGCGAGCAGAACTGAGCAGGCGGGAAGATCATAAGCAGATAACGGGTGAATGTCCGCTAACAGCCAGCAAGCTGTTAGCGGATTTGGGAGCTTTATTTGATGCGTTGACCCGGCTTGGCGCCACTGTCCGGACTTAGCAGGTAAATTTCTTCACCGCCCGGGCCTGCAGCCATCACCATGCCTTCTGACATGCCGAAGCGCATTTTACGCGGCTTCAGGTTGGCAATCATCATGGTAAGACGACCTTCCAGTTCGGCCGGATTCGGGTAAGCGCTTTTGATACCAGAGAATACGTTGCGTTGCTCGTCGCCGATATCCAGTGTCAGTCGCAGCAATTTGTCAGCGCCCTCTACCGCCTCGGCTTTAACAATCAGGGCGACACGCAGGTCGACTGCGGCAAAGGCATCGAAGTCGATTTCGGCAGCCAACGGCTCTTTAACCAGCTCGCCGTTGCCTTGCGGTGCTTGAGCGCCAGTATCCGTCTGGCTGGCTGCCAGGTCTTCTTTGGAGGCGTCGGTCATGGCTTGTACTTTTACCGGGTCAATGCGGGTCATCAATGGTTTGAATGCATTCAACTGATGGTTGGCCAGCAAGGCGCGATGGTCATCCCACTTCAGTGGCTCGACATTCA
The DNA here is from genome assembly GCF_045062345.1 of Pseudomonas sp. 2024-210. NCBI lineage: Bacteria > Pseudomonadati > Pseudomonadota > Gammaproteobacteria > Pseudomonadales > Pseudomonadaceae > Pseudomonas > Pseudomonas sp. 2024-210. The sequence continues at coordinate 79,584 of NZ_JBJGEJ010000005.1, forward strand.
GGAACGCTTCGGCATCCGCGGCAAGCATCGGCAATACCGGCTTGAGGAAGATGATCAGCTGACGGAACAGGTTAATGCCCAAAGCACATACGGCTTGTACTTCGTCCTGTTTGCCGTCGACCTTGGCCATTGCCCAAGGCGCTTTCTCGGCAATCCAGGCATTAGCTCGATCAGCCAGACCCATGATTTCCCGCATGGCGCGTGCAAAATCGCGAGCTTCATAAGCTTCGGCAATGCTTGGCGCTGCCTCTAGAAACGCGTCGGTCAGTTCAGGCGCTGCATTGCCTTCAATCAGGACGCCTGCGTTCCCTTTCTGAATAAAGCCTGCACAACGACTGGCAATGTTGACGACCTTGCCGACCAGATCAGAGTTGACCTTCTGTACGAAGTCTTCCAGGTTCAGGTCAAGGTCATCGACGCCGCGACCCAGTTTGGAGGCATAGTAATAACGCAGGTATTCCGGCGATAGATGGTCCAGATACGTACGAGCCTTGATGAAGGTGCCGCGTGATTTGGACATCTTCTGGCCGTTGACGGTCAGGTAGCCGTGCACATTGATTGCGGTTGGCTTGCGATAGCCTGCGCCTTCAAGCATGGCGGGCCAGAACAGGGCGTGGAAATTAACGATGTCCTTGCCGATGAAATGGTACAGCTCAGCGGTGGAGTCCTTGGCCCAATAGGCATCGAAGTCCAGGTCAGGACGGCGGGCGCAGAGGTTTTTGAAGCTGGCCATGTAGCCGATTGGAGCGTCTAGCCAGACATAGAAATACTTGCCTGGCGCGTCCGGGATCTCGAAGCCGAAGTACGGCGCATCACGGGAAATATCCCACTGCTGCAAGCCAGCATCCAGCCATTCAGCAATCTTGTTGGCCACTGCATCTTGCAAAGCGCCGCTGCGCGTCCAGCTTTTCAGCATGGCGTCAAAGTCAGGCAGCTTGAAGAAGAAGTGTTCGGAGTCTTTAAGGACTGGCGTGGCGCCCGAAATCGCTGACTTGGGATTCTTCAGGTCAGTCGGGGCGTAGGTGGCGCCGCATTTTTCACAGTTGTCGCCGTACTGATCTTCCGCGCTGCATTTCGGGCAGGTGCCCTTGATGAAGCGATCGGCCAGGAACATTTTCTTTTCCGGGTCGAAATACTGGGTGATCGAGCGGGTGGCAATATGGCCAGCCTCTCGCAATTTGATGTAAATCGCACTCGACAGCTCACGGTTTTCTTCGGCGTGGGTCGAATGGAAATTGTCGAAGTCGACGAGGAACTCTGCAAAGTCGGCGCTATGTTCAGCCTGCACGTTGGCGATCAGTTGCTCGGGCGTGATGCCTTCTTTCTCGGCACGCAACATGATTGCCGAGCCGTGGGCGTCGTCTGCGCAGACATAAGTGCATTGATTACCGCGATGCTTCTGGAAGCGCACCCACATATCGGTCTGGATGTACTCAAGCATATGGCCAAGATGGATTGAACCATTGGCATAGGGCAGGGCGCTGGTGACGAGGATCTTGCGTGGCTCGGACATGGGGCTCGGCTACTTGATGAGACGGTGGTCGGCCACTATAAAGCGCCGGGCAATTTATTTCACCCCGTGGGCGACTATCTGGACGATTACGGTGTTTTAGATTGTGTTTAGGGTGCTTTTTTACAGGTACGATGGCGGCCTGTTTTTACTCAGTCTTCCGGGAGTTGCTTATGAGCGCAGTGAATCGCGCGGCGGTGGAAGCCGTCCTTCGCCAATACACCGACCCTTATTTGAATCAGGACCCTGTCAGTGCGGGCTGCGTGCGCAACATTGAGGTTCAAGGTGAGCACGTCAGTGTTCAACTAGAGCTGGGCTATGCCGCCGGCCTGTTCAAGAACGGTTGGGCGCAAATGCTGCAAATGGCAATCAGCAATCTGGACGGTGTTTCTTCTGCCAACGTTGAGGTCAGCTGTGTGATTGCTGCGCACAAGGCGCAAGCACAGATTCCCGGTCTGGCCAATGTGAAGAACATTGTGGCTGTCGCTTCCGGCAAAGGTGGAGTAGGCAAATCGACCACAGCTGCCAATCTGGCGTTGGCATTGGCGCGTGAAGGGGCACGCGTTGGGATACTGGACGCGGACATTTACGGTCCGAGTCAGGGTGTGATGTTTGGCATCGCAGAAGGCACGCGCCCCCAGATTCGTGATCAAAAGTGGTTTGTGCCCATTGAAGCTCATGGCGTCCAAGTGATGTCCATGGCATTTCTGACCGACGACAACACGCCGATGGTGTGGCGTGGCCCGATGGTGTCTGGCGCGCTGTTGCAATTAGTGACGCAGACGGCCTGGAATGATCTGGATTATCTGGTTATCGATATGCCGCCCGGTACGGGTGATATTCAGCTGACGCTGGCGCAAAAAGTCCCGGTGACGGGTTCAGTCATTGTGACCACGCCGCAGGATCTGGCATTACTGGATGCGCGCAAGGGTGTCGAGATGTTCCGCAAGGTGAACATTCCGGTATTGGGCGTGGTGGAAAATATGGCGGTGCATATTTGCTCTAATTGCGGTCATGCAGAGCATTTGTTTGGTGAGGGTGGTGGCGAGAAGCTGGCGACTCAGTACGGTGTTGAAGTACTCGCGTCGCTGCCGTTAGCCATGGAGATTCGTGAGCAGGCCGATCATGGCAAGCCTACGGCTGTTTCTGATCCGGATAGCCCGATTGCTTTGATCTATCAAGAGCTGGCTCGCCATGTGGGCGCGCGGATTGTCTTGCAGGAAGCCGATGCGCAGGCAATGCCGGTCATCACGACGAGCGACGACTGATCTTTTTTGTGGCGGGTGGGTTGGGTGCGTTGCTGCAACGAACTGATCACCCCGACACGCCGAGATGTGCATGATGCAGTGGATTGAAGGTGTTTGCGACGGCTGTACCGCTGATCGCAGCCTTCGTTCATTGTCGGCGACTACAAGATGTTGATTGCTGACTTGGCGTAATTGTTGAGTTAAGGCTGACGGGGGGGCGAGTGAATTTCACGCATAAAAAAACCCCGCTTTTGAGGGCGGGGTTTTTTACTGGATCAGTACAAGTTAGATAACTTGAACTTCCTCAGCTTGCATGCCTTTCTGACCGCGAGTAGCGATGAAAGAAACCTGTTGGCCTTCTTTCAGGCTTTTGAAGCCGTCGGATTGGATTGCTTTGAAGTGAACAAACAGGTCGTCACCGGATTGTGGAGTGATGAAGCCGAAGCCTTTTTCATCGTTGAACCACTTAACGGTACCAGTTTGGCGATTAGACATGGTGTAACTCCTTGAACAAAGATAACTGCGACGCAGGAAAAGCCCTGGCCGAGACTGAGTGCAAAGAGCAGGAAAAATTCTTGGAGATGGTTGGATCGAAATTCAACATATCGTGTAGAGATTCTCAGTGACACAAGCAACACAGTGGCGCCACCTTAACGCTTTTTTCCAAACGTGCAAAGGGTCTTTGCGAAGGTTTCTCTAAAAACGTGACTGGCGGTTGCCCTTACACCCTGTATTCACGGCTTCTGCAGCTATTTACAATATTTTTGCCGCAGACTTTTGAACCGGGCCTTATGGGGCGGTAAGATGCCGATCAGAATTTTTCTACCTCGCTATTCAGGACACCCGCCATGAGCATCAAACCAGACAAGTGGATTCGCCGCATGGCGCAAGAGCACGGCATGATCGAACCTTTCGTCGAGCGGCAGGTGCGTGAAGAGGGTGAGAACCGTCTTATCTCCTACGGCGTATCGAGCTACGGCTACGACGTTCGTTGCGCGAATGAATTCAAGGTGTTCACCAATATCAATTCGGCGACCGTTGATCCGAAGAACTTCGATGCAGGCAGCTTTGTAGATGTCACGAGCGATGTTTGCATCATTCCGCCCAACTCCTTTGCGCTGGCGCGCACCGTTGAGTACTTCCGTATCCCGCGTAACGTGCTGACGATCTGTCTGGGTAAAAGCACCTATGCACGTTGCGGCATCATCGTTAACGTCACGCCGCTTGAGCCCGAGTGGGAAGGTCATGTGACGCTGGAATTTTCCAACACCACAACACTGCCGGCCAAGATCTACGCCAACGAAGGTGTCGCGCAGATGCTGTTCTTCGAATCCGACGAAGAATGCGAAGTGTCTTACAAGGATCGTGGCGGCAAGTATCAGGGCCAGCGCGGCGTTACCTTGCCGCGTACCTGATGACCCTAGGGAATTCTTGAGCGATTTTGCACTCTATTGAGTGTATTTCCGGTTGCGCACCCCGCGGGCCGGATCATCGCTCAGGAGTGCCCTATGAAGATTGATCCGAGTATCCAAGCCCAATTGGCAAGCCTTGAGCCCAATCAGGTCGGCCTCTTGGCGTGGTCGCTTCTCGCCCAGCCTCACCTGCAAGCCGGTGGTATTCCCGGTCAGCCTGATCCGGATACCCCACAGCCCACTGAGCCTGGCGTACCGACCATTCCCGACGAGCCACCACCCGCCCCCGTGGCGTGATCACGCGTATAGGGTGAGTGGCCAGACGGCCCTGTCTGCAATCAGATAAATACGGCGGGTGCTGGCGTCGGCGTCGATATTCATCCCGCCGGTGAAAGCACCAAAGGCAGGCAATAAGCTAATGCGATCGCCCAGGCTGAAGCAGGGCGCGCGTACGCTTTGCCGGCCTTTGCCATGCAGTCGAAACGTCGGGTGTACGTGCCCGGCCAGCACGTGATGTGTCGAGTGGGGCACGGGTTCATGTTGCAAGGCAAACGGCGTTATCAGTAAAGGTTCAGCGACGACCTCTATGCGCAGTTGCGCCGGTGGATCGCCCGCACGCAGATCGTGATTGCCACGAATCAGCGTCAACTTCAGTTCCGCATGTCGTTCTCGCCATTGCTCAAGCAACGCCAGTGTGCGAGGCGCGTGTGACTCTTTGGCGTGTAAGAAATCCCCCAAGAAAATGATTTGCTGGCAGTCGTGTTCGGCCAGCAGCTGATCCAGTACGTTTAAGTTCGTTTGAGTGGTACCGACGGGGACCGGTTGCCCGAGACGTCGATAAGCGGCTGCTTTGCCGAAGTGTGCGTCGGCGATCAGGAGTGCCCTGTGACGCGGCCAATACAGGGCTTTTTCTGCCAGCAAGCAGATGTCTTCGCCCTCGAGATGTACGGTCAGTGAGCGTGTCATCGTTTTTTCGACCCTTTTGTCACCGCCGCTTCCAGGTCCTTGACCATTCGGGCAACGCGGTCGGCGAGTTTTTCGCTGCTCAAACTTTCACGCAAGCGTTCCACCAGCAGGGGGAAGGCAAAAGGCGTGGCGCGTTTTATCAGTTGCAGATCCAGCCTTCGCGAACGAATGTCGCTGAGCGTGAGTTCAAGGCGCGTAATATCGAGCTCCTGACGCAAGACTTCCTCTTCAGCCTGGGTGAGTAGCAGGTTGTCAGGGTCGTAGTTTTTGAACACCTCGTAGAATAATCCGCTTGAAGCTTGCACTTGCCGCGTGCTTTTTTGCGCGCCAGGGTAGCCGCCAAACACCAGACCGGAAATACGTGCAATTTCGCGAAAGCGTCGCAATGCCAACTCTCCGGCATTGAGACTGGCCATCACATCGGCCAGCAGATGTTCTTCGCTGAATAAATCGGGTCGCAATAGCGCTGACCAATCCACCTCAGTCGCACACAGCAGCTCGAACCCGTAGTCGTTGACCGCGATTGAAAAGCTCAATGGTCGTTGTTGGCTGATGCGCCATGCCAGCAGGCTGGCCAGCCCCAAGTGCACTTGACGCCCGGCGAACGGGTAAATAAACACGTGCCACCCTTCACGAGACTTAAGGGCTTCGGCCAAGAGGGTTTGGCTACCGGGCAGCGCTGACCATTGCTGTTGCACGTCTAACAAAGGCTTTACCGCTTGCATTTCGGGGCCCTCGAAGCGCCCATGACGAGCCGCGTCCAGTTGTGCCACAACAGCCTCTGCCAGTTCGCTGGACAGCGGCATGCGGCCTCCGTTCCAGCGTGGGACGGCGGCTTTTTTGCCTGTCGTGCGTTTGACATAGGCGGTCATATTTTCAACCCGCACCAGCTCCAGCAAACGCCCACCAAACAAAAATCCGTCGCCGGGTTTGAGGCGGGCGATAAATCCCTCCTCCACGCTGCCCAACGCTTTACCCCCGCCGCCTTTACTCCAGTATTTAAGCTGAATGCTGGCATCGCTGACGATAGTGCCGATGCTCATGCGATGGCGCCGTGCCAGCCGGGCATTGGGCACTTGCCAGCGCCCTGCGGCATCCGGCTCTACCCGCTGATAGTCGGGGTAGGCCGTCAAGGAGTGGCCGCCGTGGCGGACAAACGCCAAGGCCCAGCGCCACTGCTCGTTACTCAAGTCCTGATAGGCCCACGTACTGCGGACTTCACTGAGTAATTCGTCAGGCCTGAAGCCACCGGCCAGCGCCATACTCACTAAATGCTGGACCAGCACGTCCAGCGGATTGTGCGGGGATTCGCGCGGTTCGATCATGCGTGCGGCCACGGCTGCTTTGGCGGCCGCCGCTTCGACCAGTTCCAGGCTATGGGTGGGCACCAGCGTCACTCGCGAGGCACGCCCAGGTGCATGTCCAGATCGGCCGGCGCGTTGCATGAGGCGGGCAATCCCCTTGACTGAACCGATCTGTAAAACGCGTTCAACGGGCAAAAAATCCACGCCCAGATCAAGGCTGGAGGTGCACACCACCGCTTTTAGCCGTCCGTCCTTGAGGCTTCGTTCCACCCAATCGCGTACCTCGCGGGCCAATGAACCATGATGTAAGGCGATCAGCCCGGCCCAGTCGGGGCGAGCCTCCAGCAAGGCTTGATACCACAGCTCTGACTGCGCTCGGGTGTTGGTGAAGATCAAGCAACTGGAACTGCTCTCAACCTCGGCCACCACCGCAGGCAACATGCGCAGGCCGATATGACCGGCCCATGGAAAGCGTTCAAGCGTGGGCGGCAGCAAGGTGTCAATGTGCAAGTCCTTGATGACCTTGCCCTCCACGCTCACTCCGCCGCCTTGAGGAAGCAGCACCTGCTGTGCGTGTGCCTGATTGCCCAACGTGGCAGAAACCCCCCATACGATCAATGCGGGGTTCCAGCGCCGCAGTCGAGCGAGGGCCAGTTGTAATTGCACGCCGCGCTTGTTGCCGATCAATTCGTGCCATTCGTCCACGACCACCATGCGCAAATGACTCATTTGTGTCTGGGCATCGGCTCGAGTGAGCAAGAGTGTCAGGCTCTCGGGCGTGGTCACCAAGGCGCTGGGCAGGCGTCGGCCTTGGCGGGCGCGTTCGCTGCTGCTGGTATCGCCGGTGCGTAAACCCACGTTCCAGGGGATGTTCAGCTCGGCCAGCGGCGCCTCAAGGGCGCGGGCCGTGTCTGCCGCCAGCGCCCTCATGGGTGTGATCCATACCACGGTGAGGGGCGCGAACGCAGGTTTTCGCGCGCGAGCGGGTGCATTTGGAGGGGGCGGCGTCGATGTTGCAAAGCGATTGAGTGCGCCAAACCACACGGCATAGGTCTTACCTGCGCCTGTCGACGCATGCAGCAAGCCGGATTGACCCTGATTAATGGCGGCCCACACCTCGCGTTGAAAGCTGAAAGGCTTCCACTGGCGGCTGCTGAACCACTGGGTTGCGTAGCGGGATGAACGTGCCATGGCGAGTGCGACACTCCGAGTGGGCTTGTTTCAGAGACCGCACGCGACTGGCATTAGTGCCGCACAAAACCATCCCGGGCTATTTCAGATTGCCACTGAGGAACTGGCGCAAGCGCTCGCTTTTGGGGTGGTCGAGAACCTCATCAGGGGGGCCTTGTTCTTCGACCAGACCTTGGTGCAAGAACATCACCTGGCTGGCCACTTTGCGCGCAAAGTTCATTTCGTGGGTCACCATGATCATGGTGCGGCCTTCTTCGGCCAGCCCTTGAATCACCCGTAACACTTCGCCCACCAGCTCAGGGTCCAGTGCCGAGGTTGGCTCATCGAACAGCATGACTTCAGGTTCCATCGCCAATGCCCGTGCGATCGCCACGCGTTGCTGCTGGCCGCCTGACAGGAATGCCGGGTATTGGTCCGCAACGCGGGACGCCAGGCCCACCTTGTCGAGATAGCGTCGAGCACGTTCTTCGGCCTCCTTTTTGCTCACGCCCAGCACCCGGCGCGGTGCCAGGGTGATGTTTTCCAGCACGGTCATATGGCTCCACAGGTTGAAGTGTTGAAAGACCATGGCCAGGTGGGTGCGCAAACGCTGTAGCTCATCGTCGCTGGCAACCCGCATGCCGTTTTTGTCGTTTACCATGCGAATCAACTGTCCATCCAGCGTCATGGCGCCATCGTTGGGGGTTTCAAGAAAGTTGATGCAGCGTAAGAAGGTGCTCTTGCCTGAGCCGCTGGCGCCGATCAGACAAATGACATCCCCGGTTTTGGCCTTGAGCGATACCCCCTTAAGCACTTCATTGTCGCCATAGCGCTTGTGCAGGCCTTCAACGGTCAGTTTGTACATGCACACCTCAAGCAGAAAGAAGGTAGCCGCTTCGATAAGCGTCACGGCCGGCCACGTGGGCAATCACCATGCCCGCCGTGGCCATTCGTCTTACCGAACGGGCGTAGAGCAGACCGGCGTGGGTGGCATGCACCGGCGTCAGGCGGTCACTGACAGGGTCAATAATGTCGGCAATCAACTGGCCACTCTCAATCCAGTCGCCGGGTTTTGCGCTAAAAACCAGTAACCCTCCCACTGGTGTTGCAACAGGCTCGACCCCGGCCAATGGGGTGGCGGGGTATAGCAGCGGCGGCAAGGGTTTGGCAGCACCTGAAATCGCGCCAAAGTCGATCAAGTAATCGATCAGGGCCTGGCAATCTTGCTCAGCGTAGGCGTGGCTGACATCGCCCTGGCCTCGCAGCTCAACGGTGACGGCCAAACAGCCCTGCGGGATGGCATAGCAATGCTCAAAGCGTTGTTGCAATTGCCACCACAGCAAGGGCAGGCATTCGTCAAATGACTGGCCGCCCGAGTCCGTTGCCAGCAGGCTGGCTTGAGCGCCCAGATAGCGCGCCAACGGCTCAACCTGCGGCCAGGCTTGCGGCGTGGTGTAGAGGTGGGCCACGGCCTCAAAGTCGCAGTGCAAATCCACGACCACATCGGCATCGCAAGCCAGCGTTTGCAGGGTGAGGCGTTGTGACTGCAGTTGCGTGGTCGGAGTCTGCGCCGACAAGGCCTGACGCAGGTGATGGCGAATCAGGTGCAGATTATGCGCCGGGTCTTGGTTTAACAGGCCTTCAAGCTCGTCACCGATTTGCGTGCTGAGGTCGAGGAAGTGCCGATTGAAGTTTTGCCCGCTTTCGAGCTCGAAACGTCCCAGCGGGATGTCCATCAACACTTGTTCAAGGCCCACCGGGTTGGCAATAGGCACCAGCACTATTTCACTGCGTAACAGGCCGGCGCTTTCCAGTTCGGCCAGGCGCTGCTTGAGGTGCCAGGCCACCAACATGCCGGGTAGCTCATCGGCATGCAGCGAGGCTTGTATGTAGACCTTGCCCTGTGGGGCGGCAGGGCCGTAGTGGAAGCTGTGGATATGCCGTTCTGTGCCGGGAACAGGTGCCAGCAAGGGATGGGACTGATGTCGCTGCATGTGAAAATCCTAGTGAGCAGGCCCAAGGAAGGCCAACCAGCGGCGTTCTGCCAAACGAAACAAACCGACCAACATAAAGGTAATACACAGGTAAATGACGGCTGCGATGCCGAATGATTGAAAGGTCAGAAACGTCGCTGAGTTTGCGTCCCGTGCCACTTTCAAAACATCGGGGATGGTTGCAGTGAACGCCACTGTGGTCGAGTGCAGCATCAGGATCACTTCATTGCTGTAAAACGGCAACGAGCGCCTCAAGGCTGAAGGCATGATCACATACGCATAAAGTTTCCAGCCGCTCAGGCCGTAGGCTTTGGCCGCTTCGACTTCCCCGTGAGCCATGCTGCGAATGGCCCCGGCAAAAATTTCGGTGGTGTAGGCACAGGTGTTCAGGGCAAAGGCCAGAATCGTGCAATTCATGGCATCGCGAAAGAACGCATCCAGCTGGGGTTGGGCGCGAACGGCTGCAATGCTGTAAATCCCGGTGTAGCAAATCAGCAGCTGGATATACAGCGGCGTGCCGCGAAACAGGTAGGTGTAGAACTGCACCGGCCAGCGTACCCAGGGATTGGTGGAGACCCGCGCAATCGACAGCGGAATCGACACCACAAAGCCGATCACCAAGGCGGCACTCAAGAGCCATAACGTCATTGCCAGGCCGGTCAGGTGATAGCCGTCGCTGTAGAGAAACGGGCGCCAGTACTCTTGCAGGAGTTCAATCATCGCACCGCCTCCCGAACGCCTGCGCCATAGTGGCGTTCCAGCCGACGGATGACGTAGTTGGAGGCACTGGTAATGGCGAGATAGATCAGCGCGGCAATCACCAAAAAGTAAAACAGTTGATAGGTGCTTTTGCCCGCATCCTGTGCCGCCTTGACCAGATCAGCCAGGCCAATGATTGACACCAGTGCGGTGGCCTTGAGCATCACCATCCAGTTATTGCCGATGCCCGGCAGGGCAAAGCGCATCATTTGCGGGAACACCACGTACCGGAACCGTTGCCCGCGCTTGAGCCCATAAGCAGTGGCGGCCTCGACCTGACCACGGGGAACAGACAGGATTGCCCCGCGAAAGGTTTCGGTGAAGTACGCCCCGTAGATAAACCCCAAGGTGATAACCCCGGCACTGAACGGGTTGATTTCGATGTACTCCCATTCCATAGCGTCCGTAAGGCTCGTTAACCAGGTTTGCAGGCTGTAGAAAATCAGCAACATCAGCACCAGGTCGGGGACCCCCCGAATCAGTGTGGTGTAGAGCTGAGCGGGGACGCGCAGCACTTTTAGGGGGGAGAGTTTGGCGCTGGCACCCAGCAAGCCGAGCAGAACGCTCACTGCCAGCGACAGTACCGATAATTTGAGGGTCATCCACGTGCCTTCCAGCAACAGCGGGCCAAAGCCCTGCAAGCTGAAAGCGGAAAGCCCAAGGTTATGCAGGAGTGTTTCGACCATGACAATCAAACCTATGGCGTGCAGAAAAGCGCCCACGGGACGGTGGGCGCCGGGGTTTCACTTGCCGCTGTACAGGTTCAAATCACCGAAGTGTTTTTTCTGGATTTCGTTGTAAGTACCGTCTTTATGTAACGCTTTGATACCTTTGTTCAACAGGGCTTGTAGCTCTTTGTTACCTTTATTGATACCGATGGCTGTCTTCGAGGGCAGCAATTCACTGTCTACCGGTTTGCTGACTTCATAACCGGCGCCTTGCGGCGATTTCAAAAAGCCCAGCTCGGCTTGCAACATGTCTTGAATGGAGGCGTCCAGGCGTCCTGAAATCAGGTCTGCGTACACTTGGTCCTGGTTGGCATAGGCCTGTGTTTTAACCCCGGCTTTGTCCAGAACCGCTTTGGCGTAGGCTTCCTGAATGGTGCCTTGCTCATAGCCAACGGTTTTGCCTTTGAGCGATTCTGGGGTTGCGTCCAGGCCCGAGCCTTTTTTGAACACGAGCGATGTAGGGCCAGAGAACAGCTCGTCAGAGAAGTCGATGACCTTTTCTCGGGCCGGGGTAACGGTCATGGACGAGATAACGCCATCGAATTTTTTGGCTTTAAGCCCCGGGATCATGCCGTCGAAATCGGATTCGACCCATTTGCACTTCACTTTCAGCTCGGCGCAGATGGCATTGCCCAAATCGATGTCAAACCCTACCAGGCTGCCATCGGCGGCCTTGGACTCAAAAGGGGCGTAGGAAGGGTCTACACCAAAGCGCAGCTCTTTGTACTCTTTGGCAAACGCGGTGCCCGCAGCCATGCATAAGGTGAGTGCAGAAAGGGCCAGAAAGACTTTTTTCATTATTCATTCCCTAAAACCAATGAGCGCTTGTGGCGCGTGAGTACTGTTACTGCAAAGCCACGACAGAGGCGCAGTAGCAATTTCCGATCCACAGTCCAAAGGCCAGTCGGTAAAAGGGATTAAAAGGGTCAACCAAGACGTGAGTGTTCATTAATCGAGCATGAACACAGAGGCGCTCCAAAACAGGGCAGCGCTTCAATTCAATAAGGCGCCAAGTGTTTCCAGGCTGTCGGCGTCCTCGATACCCTTGTCATGCCGCCAGCGCAGCATGCGCGGAAAGCGCACGGCAATGCCGCTTTTATGGCGTTTTGACAGGGCGATCCCTTCAAAGCCCAGCTCAAACACCAAACTGGGCGTGACGCTGCTGACCGGGCCGAATTTTTCAACCGTGGTTTTGCGCACAATCGCATCGACCTTGCGCATTTCTTCATCGGTCAGTCCGGAATACGCTTTGGCGAACGGGACTAGCTGGCGGTCGGCTTTTTCGGCGGGACCGTCCCATACGGCAAAGGTGTAATCGCTGTAGAGGCTGGCGCGCCGGCCATGGCCGCGCTGAGCGTAAATCAATACCGCATCAACGCTGAACGGGTCGACTTTCCACTTCCACCACACGCCCACCTCTTTAGTGCGTCCAACGCCATAGTGGGCATTGCGCGACTTCAACATCATGCCCTCAACCCCGAGGCTGCGTGACGCGAGGCGCTGTTGTGCAAGATCCTCCCAGTCTTTGCCCTGCAGGACGGGGGACAGGCGCAAGCACGAGTCGTTGCTGCTGTTGATCACGCATTCCAGCTGCGCCCTGCGTTGATGTTGGGGGTGTTGACGCCAGTCATCGCCTTGCCACTCCAGCAGGTCATAAGCCAGCAGCACCACGGGAATATCGGTGAGTATTTTTTTGCTGAGGGTTTTTCGGCCGATCCGCTGTTGCAACAGTGCGAAAGGCTGGACGGCAGGCGTCTGAGCATCGGGAGCGTCTTTCCAGACGACGATTTCACCATCCAAAACCGTGCCGTCGGGCAAGTCGATGGCCATGCGCTGCAATTCCGGAAAGCGCTCGCTGATCAACTCTTCGCCTCTTGACCATATCCACACTTGACCGTCCCGCTTGACGATTTGGGCGCGGATACCGTCCCACTTCCATTCCACCTGCCAGTCGCCGCATGGCCCCAACTGCGCATCGAACTGTTCTGTGGGCAGTTGCAGCGGGTGAGCCAGAAAAAAAGGATAAGGCTGGCCTCCGCGCAGGGCGTGTTCGTCAGCGGACTCAGTGGCGATCAACTTGAGGTAATCGGCCGCGACGGGTGTGCGGGAGAGTTCGGTATAGCCCACCAAACGCTGAGCCACGCGTTTACTGTCGACGCTGGCTAAAGCGGCAAGGGCGCGGGTGACCAGTAGTTTGGATACGCCCACTCGAAAGTTGCCGGTGATCAGCTTGATGCACACCATCAGGCTTTGCTGATCCAGTTGCTCCCATAATTCAGGTAATCGCTGCGCCAAGTCTGCTGGCGGCTGGCCGCGTAAGGGCAACAGTTGCTGTTCAACCCACTCGGCTAATCCGGCATCGCTACTGTGGCGGTTTTCGGGAAGCAACAGGGACAGGGTTTCAGCCAAGTCTCCGACCGCTTGATAGCTCTCTTCAAATAGCCATTCGGGCAAGTTCGCCAATTGCATGCCGATTTCACGTAGAACCCGGCTGGGCACCAATTGCCGTGGGCGACCACCGGCCAGGAAGTACACCGCCCACGCCGCGTCACTGGGTTGAGCCTGGCTGAAGTAGCCTTGCAACGCAGCCAGCTTGGCATTGCTGGACGTGGTGGCATCAAGCTGACCATATAACTGCGCAAAGGCTTTCATGGGGCAGGCTCCGGTTCTGGCATCGCCTCTTCGTCGTCCCCGTACTCAGTGCTAAAACCCTGAGCGTTGAGGCCTTTGTCAGCCAGATAGCGCACCAACGTGGCCACTGAACCATGGGTCACCATCACCCGCTCGGCGCCGGTCTGCTCAATCGCCCACAACAGTCCAGGCCAGTCAGCATGGTCGGAGAGCACAAAACCACGGTCTACACCCCGGCGCCGACGAGGCCCTCGCAGGCGCATCCAGCCGCTGGCAAAGGCGTCGCTGTAGTCGCCAAAACGGCGCATCCAGGTGCTGCCCCCCGCGGACGGCGGTGCCAGAATCAGCGCTTGGCGCAACAGCGGGTCGGTTTTTTTGATGTCGCCGGCATACAGCGTTGGCGGGATGAAAATGCCGGCGTCGCGATAGACGCGGTTCAGCGGTTCGACTGAGCCGTGGGCGACGATGGGGCCGAGGGTTGAGTCAATCCCGTGCAAGATGCGTTGCGCTTTGCCGAACGCATAACAGAACAGCACGCTGGCTTTGCCCTGTTGCTGATTGGCCCGCCACCATTGATTAATTTCGGCAAATATCTCGGCTTGAGGCTGCCAGCGGTAAATCGGCAGGCCAAAGGTCGATTCCGTGATGAAAGTGTGACAGCGCACGGGTTCAAACGGCGCGCAGGTGCCATCGGGCTCGACTTTGTAATCCCCTGACGCGACCCACACCTCGCCCTCATATTCCAGTCGAACCTGGGCTGAACCCAATACATGCCCGGCGGGATGAAAACTGAGGGTGACCCCGTGGTGTTTGAGCGTTTCGCCGTACGCCAGGGTTTGCAAGTTAATGTCCTGCCCCAGTCGCGCGCGCAGGATTCCAGCGCCGGGTTCTGCGGCCAGATAGTGTGAATTGCCGGTACGGGCATGGTCGCCGTGGCCGTGAGTGATGACAGAACGCTCCACGGCACGCCATGGGTCGATGTAGAAATCACCGGGCGGGCAATACAACCCTTCGGGGCGAGCGATAACAAGGTCCATAAGCATGCCGGGGCAGAGGGCTTGTTAATTGAGAGCGCAGGAGAGGGCGGGAAGTTCGATCCCGAGGTGCAACGCCTGTAGCCGCTGTCGAGTAATGCGAGGCTGCGTTCGACGATGTACCCGATATAAGGGTTTACGACGGCTGCGCCGCCGATCGTAGCCTCGCATTACTCGTCAACGGCTACGGTTTATCCGGGTTGATTCATTTACCCGGCACCAATGTCAGGCGGGTTTTGCCGTACACCCTGTCGAAATTTTGCGGATGCATCGGGAAACTGAGGTAGTGGCCCTTCAGCCACGGATCAATGCCATCAAGGTAGTGCGGGCTGGCCGGGTTGCTGGATTGGCCGGTGCTGTTTTGAGCCATCATCGGTTCAATCTGACCAAAGTCGACGATCATGCGCATCGCCGGAATGAGGGTCGTTTCGAAGGTGTTTGCGCCCACGTTGTAAGCCGCCATGTTGAGCGTGGTGTGGTCGCCGCCTGCCGCTATCGGGCCGCGAACCGTCTGACCATTGTTGTTGCGCCACAGGTAATGATGCAGTTTGCCCCACTGCCACGCCTTGTGATCGCTGCCCATCAGGCTTTCGCCCGTGTTGATTGCGGCGGCAAGACTGCGGGCCAGGATGGCCGGCTTGTCCTCTTTTTGCGGGGTGCTGATGTCATCCCAGAACGGGCTGTCTTCGCGGCCCAACAAGTGATCGGCCTGAGCGGAATACGATTGGCCGCCATTGGCGATAAAGGCATTCCAGCCCGGGCTGTTGTCAGGGCCCAGTTCATCCTGAAAAATCTGTTGGGTACTGGTTTGCAAGAACAGCTCGTACAGCGCTGCATCGGCTGATGTCGCGCTGAGTTTGCCGTCAAAGGCCATTAACCGGGTCAGGGCTTCGCGGGCTCTGCTTTGATCTGCCGCAGGCAAAGCAGCAATGGCCTGCTTCAACGGCTGGGCCATGCCGGGGGCACTGAACATGGCTTTGAGTTTGGCTGCAAACAGGGTGGTCTGGTCATATTGCATCGCAATCATGCTGCGAGCGTCCTGCTTGCCACTGCCAGCCAATTGCGCAAGACGTTCGCTGCGCTCCGGCGACAGCCACGAATTGGACAACTGCATGCCGTAACCAAACGCCGCCGTGCGTTGATTGGCCGTACCCAGCCAGCCCTGAGTCGGGTCCTGATCGTAGGGGTGAAGCATCGCGTCGGCGTAACCATTCCAGTCATAGCGGCTGTCCCAACCCGGCGACGGCAGCAGCCCGATGCCTTCCTGGCGGTTTGGATATAGCCCGGTGACTTGCCAGCCAATATGGCTGGCATCGGCATACAGAAGATTGAGCGCGACAGCGCGGATTTCTCGGCTGGCGTCAGACGCTTTTTCGCTGTTTTGGGCGCGGGACAGGTCGAAGAAGGCATCCAGGGTTTTGTCGCCTTTGACGTCCGGCGTTTGTAGGGCAAGACCCAGGCCGCTATTCAGCGCTGTCGGTGTACCCAGTGCACTGTTGAGTAATGGCCCGTGGCGGGTGACATAAATCGTTTCACGGACCGGGCGCTGGCCTTTGATAAAAAAGGTTTCAGTGCGGGCGGTCGCCGGTAGCCATTTGCCGTTGGCCAGGTAATAAAGCGTGTTGCCCTGGAGTTTGAGTTTTTCCAGAAACACATCCTGGTTATCGCCCATGGCCATGCTCATGCCCCAGGCAACCTTGCCGTTGAACCCGGCAAACAAGGTGGGCAGGCCGGCGATCGTGGCGCCTGCTGCCTGGTATTTAGGCGCGCGGATTTGCACGTAACTCCAGGCTGACGGTACGCCGATGGGCTGGTGAATGTCATTGGCCAGCAAGCTTTTGCCGCTACGGCTGCGTGGTGGGCCGATGGCCCAGTCACTGGACGCTGTAACGCCGGGCAGGCTCAGTTGGGTGACCTGCTCAAGGGCTTGGGTCACACCGCTCAAACCTTGCAACTGGCGGCCAAGGTCGAGCCCTTTGAGTTTGTCGGTTTCGGCTGCAGGCAAGGCTTCACTTGGGTAGGTGGGGGTTAGCCAGGCGAGTTTGTCAGTGCCGACTGTTTGCGCGAGTGCGAGCGAGTTCAACTCTTCTTGCAGGTTGGTCGACATGCCGAAGCTCAACAAACTGAAAATCAGCGCACTGTCTTCGGGCTTCCAGTACTCGGCTTTATAGCCGGCCTGAGCCAGATCGGCCGGGAGCTTGTCGCGATAGCGGAACAGGTAGGCGTTGACTCCGCGCGCATAAACCTCGAAGAACTTTTTGAGGCGCGGGGACGCGCTTCTATACAGTTCATCGGCATTGGCTTTCAGATTGATACTGCGCATCAGGCGGTCGGCAGGCAGTGCGTCGCTGCCATTGAGTTCCGCCAATCGGCCTTGAGCCATCAGGCGCAGGCGCACCATCTGGCTGATACGGTCGCTGGCGTGTACGTAACCCAGGGTGAACAAGGCGTCATGAAAGTTGCTGCTTTCTATCAGCGGCATGCCTTGGCTGTTGCGCCGAACCGACACGTTTTGTGCCAGCCCTTTGAGCGGCTGTGTGCCGGAGGTGGGAACCAGAGTCTCGCCGGCATTATTTTGGCTCTGACAACCGGCCAGACCCAGCAAGGTGCCCATTGCCGCGGCAACGCCGAACCGGGGTAAAAAACGAAAAAGGGCTGGCGAGGCCATGGCGAAGCTCCTGCGGGGGGGTAGTGTCGTCGAAAGGCGCTACGTTAGTGAGGCCGATGACACTGCGCAAGCGCTATCTTGGCGCCCGATTGAGAATGTAAAACCTGTAGCAGTTGGCGAGCAGCGCGAGACTGCGTCCGGCTGCATCGCAGTCGTAAAACCATTCACTCCAGTGTGTCAGGCGCATCACAGTGGTCAGGTTTACGATCGTTTCGCGTTCGAACGTAGCCTCGCGCTGCTCGTCACCGGCTACAGATGTTGCCTATTGCGGCGGGTTGATTTTTTCGACCAGCGCATAGGCCCGTACGGTGGCCGGGCGTTCCTGGATGCGCTCAAACCACACTTTCAGGTGCGGGAAGTCGTCGAGGTTCTGACCTTGCCACGTGTGCGGCACAATCCACGGGTAAATGGCCATGTCGGCGATGCTGTACTCGTCTCCCGCTACGAACTGGCGGCCTTCCAAGTGCTTGTTCAGCACCCCGTAGAGGCGCGCGGTTTCGTCGACGTAACGTTTTATCGCGTAGGGGATTTTTTCGGGGGCGAAGCGACTGAAGTGATGGTTTTGTCCGGCCATTGGGCCAAGGCCGCCCATTTGCCAAAACAGCCATTGCAAGGCCATTTGCCGGCCACGCAGGTCTTTAGGCAGGAAACGCCCGGTTTTTTCTGCGAGGTAGAGCAGGATGGCGCCTGATTCAAAGAGGGAGAGGGGGCCGCCGTCATCGGCTGGCGCCTGGTCGATAATCGCCGGTATGCGGTTATTCGGTGAAATCTTCAGAAAGTCCGGGGCGAACTGTTCGTTCTTGCTGATGTTGATCGGATGAATCGTGTAGGGCAGGCCGGCTTCTTCAAGAAATAACGAGACTTTGTGCCCGTTGGGGGTGGTCCAGTAATAAAGATCGATCATGAAGGGCTCCAGAAGGAAAGGTTCACGCAGCCTTGGCGATTCACTGCGGACTCTCAGTTTTACTCCCTATGGCGCATCGGTTGAAAGTGTTTGTGGGAATTTTCATCTTTGCAAAAATACACACGCCGCACGTGCCGAAGGCAGGTGCGGCGTGAGTGGGGCGTTTTTTAAGGATCAGGCGCCGTGGCACTTTTTGAATTTCTTGTTGCTGCCGCAAGGGCACGGGTCGTTGCGGCCAACGTCTTTCAGTTCGTTGCGCACCGGTTCTTGAGGCGCATGGCCGCAATGAGGGCCATGTACGTGACCGTTGTCGTGGTCATGGGCGTGATCATGGTGATCATGATCGTGGTTGCAGTCTGGGCCATGAACGTGGGGTTGCTGGGTCATTACTGAATCACTCTGGAATAAAATCGGCGGCGATTATCTCGCCTTTACGCATCACGTGCACGTCGTAACCGAAGAACAGGCCTGTTTCAAGTGTGCCTTCGAGACGATAGGGGATGGCCTGCTCGGGTGTTTCCAGCAATTTGACCAACGTGCGCACATGGGGCCATAGGTTAGTGCGGATCGGCACCACAAACTGGGCGTGGCTGTTGGGCGCTACGCTGAACCACTGGCTGTATTCACCTTCACTGAGTTTTATCGGCCCCAGGTACACCACATAACGGATACCGCGCACGGTCAATGTCGAGTCATTGGGGTTGTCGACCCTGAAGTGCAACTTGAAACGTTGTTCCAGCACCTTGGCCTTGACCAGTTCGACGCGAACCAACTGCACTTGTGGGTCTTTGTCACCGGAACCAAACCAGGAGGCGCAACCCGAGAGTGTCAGAACCATCATCAACAAGAGGGTTCGAGTTATTCGAGTTCGAGAATCCATTCGCTACTCCTGATCGGGTTATCCCCCGATTACTGGTTGAAAAAACCGGCGCAACATTTTTTGAATTTAAATCCGCTGGCACAAGGGCAAGCGTCATTGCGTCCGACTTTAAGGGGCACGGTTGGGTCGATGAAATACCAACGACCTGCCTGTTGTACAAATGAAGAGCGTTCGCGATGGCTGTGTTCGCCAGCGGCGTCGTGCCACCGTGCAGTAAAGGTCACAAACGCGTGTTCCGGTTGACCGCCGAACACTTCGCTGTTTTCAACCTCCAGACCCAGCCACGTACTTTGCGCGCTCCACTGGGAAATAGACTGGCGATCAAGCCCTGCTTGTTGCACGGGCAGTGTGGTCCCGACAAGGTAGTCAATCAGCCCCAACACGTAGGCACTGTAGCGTGACCGCATCAGCAATTCGGCACTGGGAGGCGGATGCCCGGCGTGATACTGACCGCAGCAGGCGTCGAGTGAATTTCCGCTGCCGCACGGGCAAATAGACGTACTCATCGATTTACCACCAATATTTGCCAAAATTCTCGGGATTGGCCCAAAACCTGGCATTGAGCCAGTCGGGTACTTGCTTGTACTCGCGCAAATCGTACGTGAACAGCGTCAGTACCTGTTCATCGCGCTGAAAGTGCTCACTGCTTTGTAAGGCCAGGGCGAAAAAGTCGGTTTCTGTCCAGCCACAGGCATTCAGATCCGCCAGCACAGCAATACGGCTGGCATTGAGGTTACGAATACCCCCCAACAGTTCCAGCCCTTCGCGCTTGGGCAGATGCTCCAGACAATCGAGCACCAGTGCCAGATCAAAGCGTTGTGCCGCCAGATGTGGCGGTAAAGCACCGGGTCTGGCATGGCAGACAACGGCATCCGGGTGCGCGTTCTTGAACGCGGCCAGCGCCGGGAACTCGCTGGCGCCGACAACCAGCAGGCGTGGTGGCGCATAGCGATCAAGCAATGCAGCCAGTGCTTGCTGGGGCGTGCGTGTAGAAAAACCAGACGTCATGGAAAGTCCTCAATCAGAACGACCAAGACTAGCCTGCTCACGCCTTGCGGCCTAGTGCCGATCACTCGGCTGGCGCAGAACCTGAGGCGGGTCTTTACTTTCCAGTCGTGTGGCCGCTGACTAGCAATGACATTTTCGGGGCTGAAAAAAAAACGCGGGCAAACCCCGATCTAGAGCGCTTGTGCCAAAATCCTCACGCGCGGTGATGTTGGGTAAGAGTCATCAAGCGGCGGGCAATTTATTTATCATGTTCACTGGCGTCAGCCTCCCGTGAGCCGTTAATGTGCGTTTAAAGAAAAACTTATAAAGGGCAGGGGTATGAAGGTGATTTGGGGGTTGGGGAAAATATTGATGGTGTTGTTTTGGGGAGTGGCGCTCTACAACGTCTTCAAACCGCTGATTAACCCCTTTGATCTACTGATTAATCTGGCTGGCAGCTTACTGTTGCTGACCCATTTGCTTGAAATACTGTTATTCAATCGCAGCTTGCGGGATCGTCCGCATCCTTGGCGTGATCGCCTTTACATCCTGTTGTTAGGCATTCTTCACGTACAGACTTTTCGCCCTTCGACCGAACGAGACCCCAGCCATGCGTAAGTTATGCCTGTTGGCTGCCCTGTGCAGCCCTTTTGCCCATGCTGAAGTTGTCATGGTTGAAGCCAATACCTTCATGCGTTTACCTGCCAATACGGGCGTGCTGCAGCTGGAAAAACTCGATGTGGCTGATTACGGCACGTTGTTGATTCCGGCGGGTGTGACTCAGGTCAGCATCGACCAATTGCATTTGGGACGAGAGGCACGCATCACCATCGTGCCGGCCGACAACGCCATTGAACTGCGCGTGGCTCAGGCTGAACTTGAAGAAGGCAGCCAGATCAACGCCCGTGGCGCTGCTGGCAATTATGAAAAACCTGCCCGATCGGCCCGTGATCTGAATGTGCGGATTGAATCGTTGCAAGCGCCCAAGTTGATCATTGATGCGCGTGGCGGCAAAGGGGCACCCGGTTATGCGGGGCTTGATGGTGGCAACGGCTCGGAGCCGGGATGCACATGGGGTTCTGCGGGCAAAGGTCATAACGGAGAGAATGGCGGTGATGGACAGGCGGGGGCACCGGGTGCACACGTGCGTCTCGAACTGCCCCGCGACTACCCCGATGACGCGGTCAGTGTTCAGGTTGATGGCGGCGCGGGGGGTAACCCGGGCGAAGCTGGTCGGCCTGGTGCGGGGGGTAAATCCAAAGGTTGCGTGGTTTACCGCACCGATGGCGCCAAACCGGGACGTCCAGGCCTGGCAGGCCAGCCTGGCGATGCAGGCAGTGCGGGTGCTGTAACGATTACTCGGTTGTAAGTTAGATCTAGCTGCAAGCGGCAAGCTACGAGCTGCAAGCTGCAAGCTACAAGCTACAAGCTACAAGCTACAAGCTTGAGGCTTGAGGCTTGCAGCTCACAGCTTTATAGCTGCCTCTAAAACATTGGTCGTGCGGCTGCAATGGCTACCAGCACGACTCCCACCATCAAATTACACCCCACCATGCGCCGAATCTTGACCATCACCGCCGCACCGGCCGCGCACTCCTGCGCCTCAACTGCCCGGCGTAACTCCGGCACCTGCAATGACTGAACCCGAATAAACAACGCCACCATCACAATGTACAAACCCATCATCACCTGCACATACCGTGGCGCGGTTTCAAACCCGCTAAACCGCATCTGTAACAGACCCACACCGCTTATCGGCAAAATAATCACCGCTGCCCAGACCCACACAAAAAAACGCTGAAACACTTCTAACCACAGCTTCAACCGTGCGGGACCCTCAAGGGCCGCTACAGCGGCGGGGCGCAGGATCATCCAGGCGAAAAACATGCCGCCCACCCACAGCATGGCGGCCAATAAATGAAGGCTGTAGGCGAGGGCAAAGGTTGTCATTGGGGTACTCCGTTCGGCGCGGGATGAATTAGCGGGGTATGATAGCGGCCATTCGAACCACTGAAAATTTATCCAGCGTTTCTTGCGCCCGAAGAACCATGATTAGTAACGAACTCAAATCCCAGATCCAGGGCGCATACTCGCGTTTTCTCGAAGCCAAGAGCCTCAAGCCACGCTATGGCCAGCGTTTGATGATCGCCGAAGTGGCTAAAGTGCTGGGCGACATCGACACCGATGATGAAGGCCACCGCAGTGGTGACCCGGCCGTGGTCGCCGTTGAGGCCGGCACCGGCACGGGTAAAACCGTTGCTTATAGCCTGGCGGCCATTCCCACTGCTAAAGCGGCTGGTAAGCGCCTGGTGATCGCCACGGCGACTGTCGCGCTGCAAGAGCAAATTGTCTACAAAGACCTGCCCGACCTGATGCGCAACAGCGGGCTGAATTTCAGCTTCGCGCTGGCCAAAGGCCGCGGGCGCTATATGTGCCTGTCCAAACTCGACATGCTGCTGCAAGAAGGCCATGCACAGACCGCAACGGCGCAGTTGTTTGAAGAGGAAGGCTTCAAGATTGAAGTCGATGAAGCCAGCCAAAAACTGTTTACCAGCATGATCGAAAAGCTCGCCGGTAATAAGTGGGATGGTGATCGCGACAGTTGGCCCCAAGCCCTGGAAGATCAGGACTGGGCGCGCCTGACCACCGATCACAGTCAGTGCACCAACCGTCATTGCCCCAACTTCGGTCAGTGCGCCTTTTACAAGGCGCGCGAAGGCATGAGCAAGGTGGATGTGATCGTCACCAACCATGACATGGTGCTGGCCGATCTGGCGCTGGGCGGCGGCGCGGTGCTGCCCGATCCACGGGACACGCTGTATGTGTTCGATGAAGGCCATCACTTGCCCGACAAGGCCATTGGTCATTTCGCGCATTACACCCGTTTGCGCTCAACGGCCGACTGGCTGGAGCAAACCGCAAAAAACCTGACCAAATTGCTGGCTCAACATCCGTTGCCGGGTGATTTGGGGCGTTTGCTGGAGCAGGTTCCGGAGTTGGCGAAAGAGATCAAGGGCCAGCAACAGTTCATGTTTAGCGCCTGCGAGCAAATCGCTGATTTCAAACCCGGTGACGAGCCCGAAGGCCGAGAACGCCCACGCCACCGTTTCGTCGGGGGGCTGATTCCAGACCACTTGCGTGAAATGGGCATCGAACTGAAAAAAGGCTTCTCGCGCCTGACCGATCTGTTCACTCGCCTGACCGAGATTCTCAAGGACGGCATGGATGGTGAGGTCAATATCGGCATCACCAGCAATCAGGCCGAAGAATGGTACCCACTCTTTGGCAGTCTGTTATCCCGTGCTCAGGGTAATTGGGAGCTGTGGACGGCATTCACCACCGAAGATCCTGAAGACAACCCGCCTATGGCACGCTGGCTAACGCTGGCCGAGAGTGGCTCGCTGTTTGATATTGAGGTGAATGCTAGCCCGATTCTTGCCGCCGAAATGCTTCGCCGTAACCTGTGGAATGTCGCCTACGGCGCGTTGGTGACGTCGGCGACATTGACTGCACTGGGCACATTTGACCGTTTTCGCATGCGTGCCGGGCTGCCCAAAGCCGCGGTCACGGCGGTGGTGCCAAGCCCATTTCATCACGCAGATGCCGGAGTCTTGCGCGTACCTGACCTCAAAGCCGACCCGCGCGATGCCGTGGCCCATACGGCGGCAATCATTCGTGACTTGCCCGGCCTGGTTGAGGGCTCGCGGGGCACGCTGGTGCTGTTCTCCTCGCGCAAGCAAATGCAGGACGTCTTCGATGGCCTGGAGCGTGACTGGCGAAAACAAGTGTTCATTCAGGGCAACCTGTCAAAACAGGAAACCCTCAACAAACACAAGGCGCGAGTGGACGGCGGCGATTCCAGCGTGCTGTTCGGGCTGGCCAGTTTTGCCGAAGGGGTGGATTTGCCCGGCGCGTACTGCGAACACGTGGTCATCGCTAAAATTCCGTTCTCGGTGCCCGATGATCCGGTCGAAGCCGCATTGGCTGAGTGGATCGAAGCCCGGGGCGGTAACCCCTTCATGGAGATTTCAGTGCCTGATGCCTCGCTCAAACTGGTACAGGCGTGTGGTCGTTTACTGCGCACTGAGCAGGACCGCGGCACCATCACCTTGCTGGATCGTCGGCTGGTGACTCAGCGCTATGGCAAGGCGATCCTTAATGCCCTGCCGCCTTTTCGTCGTGAAATTTCATAAGTGCAGGCCGGCTCAATTACCGGCTTTGCAGTCGTCTATGCTGTGACATTCGAAACCTCACAGGCCGGCTTTCGGCCGTTTGGGAGAACCTGATCCATATGATTTGCCGCTCGCTCTCTGCTGTTTTTGCGCTGCTGGTCACGACGCCGCTGTTGGCGGCGCCTACCAGTCAACAAACCCTGTTTAACTTCGTTCGCCCCGCCGATGTGGTGCAAGTGGCAACTGAAGATGCAGATTTGCCGCAATACAATGCGGAACAAACGGCCGAAGGCGAAGTGCTGCGCCGCGTGACGTTCAGTCCGGCGGCGGCGCCCAGTGTGCGGTTAACCCCGCAGACCGGGGTCTGGGACTGGTCACAGTCGGGCATGATGACCCTGCGCATTCAGAACGCGATGAACTGGGCATTGACCCTCGATATCACCGTCAAGAGCTCCGACGGCAAGACCCTCACCAGTCGCGTCGACTTGCCGGCAGGGCCTGCGCAAACCCTGCTGCTGCCATTGCAGGCCAATACGCCGCACAGCCAAGGCATGCGCGCAGGCCCGCCGATGCCGATGACCCTGGACGGGCAACGCATTCTGCTGGCCAGCAGCCAGGGCCAGATAGATCGCAGTCAAGTGGCTTCAGTGACACTGTCGATCCCGCAGCCCAAAGCCGCGCAAAGCATCTTGCTGGAACGTTTTGGTGTACAGGACGGCGAGGGCGTCATCAAGTCGGTTTACGGCTCAATCGTCGATGGTTATGGCCAGTCGACCCGGGCTAGATGGCCTGAGCGTGTGGCCAATGACGAACAGCTCAAGGCCGCTGCTGCCAAAGAGCAGCAGCAACTCAAGGGCTGGTTGGCCAACCGTACTGATGTGGACAAATACGGCGGCTGGCTAAAAGGTCCGGCATTGACCGCCACCGGCTTCTTTCACACTGAAAAGCGCAATGGTCGCTGGAATCTGGTGACCCCCGAAGGGCACCCGTTTTACTCGCTGGGGCTAAACGCGGTCACCGCCAACGACAGTCAGACCTATATCGATGGCCGAGAGTGGATGTTTACCGATTTGCCAAACGGCGATGCACCGCTGGCGGGTTATTACGGTTCTTCGAACAATAACAACGGCAACGGTGCCTCGCAGGGCCGCGGGTTCAACGCTGGCCGTTGGTACAACTTCTATGGGGCCAACCTGCAACGTATTTACGGTGAACCCTGCGTCGCCGGTAAAACACAGCCCGGTGCAGAACCTGTTATCCCGTGCGCCCCTGAAGCGTTTGACGCCAAGCGCTGGCAAACCCATACGCTGGATCGTTTGCAAGCCTGGGGCTTTAACACCATCGGTAACTGGAGTGATCCGGCACTGGGCCTCAATGACCGCGTGCCTTACACCCTGCCGCTTTCGATTGTGGGCGATTATGCCAGCATCAGTACCGGCACCGACTGGTGGGGCGGCATGCCTGACCCGTTCGACCCGCGTTTTGCCATGGCCACAGAGCGTGCGGTGGCCATTGCCGCCCGCGATCACCGTGATGACCCGTGGCTGATTGGCTACTTTGCCGATAACGAACTGGCGTGGGCTGGCCCCGGAGCTGATCCAAAGTCGCGCTATGCACTCGCTTTCGGCACTTTGCGCTTGACCACCGATGTACCTGCCAAGCGGGCGTTCCTCAAACAACTGCGTGACAAATACCGCAACCAGCAAGGCCTGTCCAAAGCCTGGGGCGTCGACATTCCTGCGTGGGAATTAATGGAAGATCCGGGTTTCGAGGCCCCCATGCCCAATCCTGAACATCCGGAAATCGAGGCGGACTATCAGTACTTCCAAAAGGTCTTCGCCGATACGTATTTCAAGACCATCTCTGACTCTCTGAAATGGCATGCGCCCAATCATTTGCTGCTCGGCGGGAGATTTTCAGTCAGCACGCCTGAAGCCGTTGCTTCGTGCGCGCAGTACTGTGATGTCTTGAGTTTCAACTTTTATACCCTGCAACCGCAGGACGGCTATGACTTCGCCAAGCTGCGCGAGTTGAACAAGCCGGTGATGATTACCGAATTCAACTTCGGTTCGCGTGACCGTGGCCCGTTCTGGGGGGGAGTAACCGAAGTTGCCAACGAAGAGGCCCGTGGACCGGCTTATGCGAAGTTCATCGCGCAGGCCGTGGCTGAACCTTCGATTGTCGGTGTGCATTGGTTCCAGTATTTGGATCAGCCCGTGACAGGGCGCTTGCTGGATGGTGAGAACGGTCACTTTGGCATGATCGGCATCACTGACCTGCCCTTTACCGGCTTTGTTGAAAGTGTACGCAAAACCAACCTTCAAGCCCTTGATCAATTGGGCGATCAAGCCGCCAAGGCGCAAGTGGATGCTGATCAGGCAGTCAAAGCCGCTCACCAAACCCCGCAGGAAGGCAATGGCGAGCGCTCTGGCGCGGGGCATGCGGGCGGTCACTCGGGTAAAGGCCACTGATCATCTGAACCCGATGAGTGGCGATGCATTTCGTCGCTCATCACGGGTTAGCTTCTTTATTAACGCCATTTAAAAACTAAGGTCATCCGTTCCAACTGAATGGAGTCTTCGAGATGGAAGCTAAAGGAAGATGTGCAAGTGGGTTCGAAGCCGTTCAGCAGGCGTTTGAGGCAATCTTCGACGATCCGCAGGAGCGTGGGGCAGGACTGTGTGTGCAGGTCGGCGGCGAAACAGTGGTCGATCTGTGGGCGGGTGTGGCGGATCTGGAGGGTCAAAAGCCTTGGAACCGCGACACTCTGGTTAATACGTATTGTGCGATAAAGCCGTTTACGGCAGTGGCTGCCTTGATGTTGGTGGAAGAGGGCAAGCTGGAGCTGGACGCCCCAGTTGCCCGCTACTGGCCAGAGTTCGCTCAAGGCGGCAAAGAGCGCATCACCTTGCGTCAGGTGATGTCTCACACCTCGGGCATTCCCGCCCTACGGCTGCCTAATCGCACGCCCATCATGTTTGACTGGG
The DNA here is from genome assembly GCF_045062345.1 of Pseudomonas sp. 2024-210. Taxonomy (NCBI): domain Bacteria; kingdom Pseudomonadati; phylum Pseudomonadota; class Gammaproteobacteria; order Pseudomonadales; family Pseudomonadaceae; genus Pseudomonas; species Pseudomonas sp. 2024-210. The sequence continues at coordinate 106,937 of NZ_JBJGEJ010000005.1, forward strand.
ATGACATGGTGGAAATAACGGCGGCCGAACCCCTGTGGTGGCAGCCTGGCACTGATTTGGGCTACGGGGCCCTGACCTATGGCTGGATTATCGGTGAGCTGATCCGGCGGGTGGATGGGCGGGACCCTTGTACGTTTATCGCAGAGAACATCTCACAGCCCCATGAGCTGGACGTGCACATGGGGGTGGCTGACGAGCATTTTCATCGTATTGCACATTTCGATCGCGCCGAAGGGCGAGTCGGTGATCAATACGCGCTCGATCTGCGCGAGGTGATTGTCAATGAGCCTGAGCACGTTGCCACGCTTGCCTTTACCAATCCGGGGATTGGTCCTAAAGCCACCCACGATCCCCGATGGTGGCGTTATCGCCAGCCTGGCGTGAATGGTCATGGCACGGCCCATGGGCTGGCGGGCTTCTACAGTGCGCTGCTGGCCGGTCAATTGATCGGATCGGAGTTGCTGAGTGAATTCACCCGCGAACATAGCAACAGCATGGACCGCACGCTCTTGCGACCTATGCGCTATGGCCTGGGCTGCATGATGGAGCAGCCAGCCGACCCCGTAGCGTCTAACTGCATGGGCCCCAATACGTTTGGCCATGTGGGGCTGGGCGGCCCCGTCAGCTTCGCAGACCCGGAACGCGACGTGACCTTCGGTTTTGTCACCACGACAATGGGCAGTCACGTCTTGATGGACCCACGGGCCAGACAGCTGGCCACTCTGGTCTACGCCGCACTCTGAGCATCACTCTTCAGGGCCCTCTTGCGTTGGATTGGGCTCTGAAAAGCTGCTACTTATCCCTTATCGCTCTCTCGCGTTTCACAAAAAATCCACTGCGCCGCTGATACAGTCATCGAAGCATTACTGAATGCACAAAATTTGTGCGGTTGAGACCTTTGCTCTGTTTCAAAATTTGACCGGGGCTGGAACAATGCACGCCATTGAAAGCCATGCTTGATCCAGGAGGTAGGGGTGCAGATTCAAGGTTTTCACGACCTTCAGTTTGAAACAGTTCGCGAGGCATTTGCAGACCTGTTCAACGACCCGCAAGAGCGCGGTGCGGCCTTATGTGTCCAGATAGCCGGTGAAACAGTGCTGGACGTGTGGGCGGGGACTGCTGACAAGGACGCTCAGCAACCCTGGCATACCGACACGATTGCTAATCTGTTTTCGTGCACCAAAACCTTTACCGCAGTCACAGCGCTGCAATTGGTCGAGGAAGGCAAGCTGGAGCTGGATGTGCCTGTCGCCCGTTACTGGCCCGAGTTTGCGGCAGCAGGCAAGCAGGCCATCACGCTGCGCCAGTTGCTGAGTCATCGGGCCGGTTTACCCGCCTTGCGCGAAACCCTGCCGCGCGAGTCGTTGTATGAATGGCAGACGATGGTCGATGCCTTGGCCGCCGAGCAGCCTTGGTGGACGCCCGGTGACGGTCATGGTTATGCAGCAATTACCTATGGCTGGCTGGTGGGTGAGTTGATTCGCCGTGCAGACGGTCGTAGCCCCGGCCAATCGATTGTCGCTCGTACGGCCAAACCGCTGGGCCTGGATTTTCATGTGGGGTTAGCGGACGAAGAGTTCTACCGGGTAGCGCACATTGCCCGCGGCAAGGGAAACACCGGCGATGCGGCCTCGAAACGTCTGTTAATGACGATGATGAATGAGCCTGATGCGATGTCCACGCGGGCATTTACGAATCCGCCGTCTATTATGACCAGCACCAATACGCCCGAGTGGCGCCGGATGGAGCAGCCAGCGGCCAATGGTCATGGTAATGCCCGAAGTCTGGCCGGCTTTTACAGCGGTTTGCTTGATGGTCGTTTGCTGGAAGCGGAGATGCTTGAACAACTGACCCGCGAACACAGCATTGGCGAAGATAAAACCTTGCTGACCCAGACACGATTCGGGCTGGGTTGCATGCTGGATCAGCCGGACTTACCGAACGCTACGTTCGGACTGGGGCCAAAGGCGTTTGGTCACCCTGGCGCAGGAGGGTCAATAGGGTTTGCTGATCCGGAGCGGGAGGTAGCTTTCGGATTTGTAACCAACACCTTGGGACCTTATGTATTGATGGATCCGAGGGCGCAAAAGTTGGTTAAGGTATTGGCCGCCTGTCTGTAACGGTGTATTTGTAGTCCGTAGGTCGGAACGCTGTAGCTTTTATCCGGTTAATACGTTTTTTTAGTGGGCATATAGCCTGTTTTCATCAATTCATTGTGTGGATATTCAATGTCATCTAATAAGACTCTCGCCTTGGCACTTTGCCTTGCAATTACTGGTTGCGCACAAACTCCACAGAATAATGCCGAAAGTGGCCACAAATGGTGGCAGTTCGACTCTTTCGGTTCTTCGACATCGACCGATAAAAGTGCAGACGCTTCAGACAAGAAAGCCGCTCCTGCTGTTGAAAAGCCTAAAGTGGCCGTAACCGCTGCGCCTGCTGCTGCCACGACATCGGCTAAAAAATGGTGGTGGCCGTTCGATAGCGTCGCTAAAGAAACCCAGGCGGCGCCTATTGGCGTGATCCCGATGCCAGATCCGAAAGTGACTCAGGCCTGGCTTGATGAGTACGAGCCACGTCTGCGTACTGCTATTAAAGGCACCGACTTGAAGTTGGAGCGTCGCGAAAACCTGTTAGTGGTGGTGGCCTCTGCTGACAGCTCGTTCAAGGCAACGCGTCCAGACTTGTTGATGCCATCGATGCTCGGCCCGTTTACTCGTGTCGCCAAAGTGGTTGAAGGTGATCCTAAAACCGCCGTATTAGTGCTCGGTCATGCTGACTCAACCGGCGCCATGGCCAGCAATACCAAGTTGAGCCTGGATCGCGCCAAGTCAGTGGCCGCCATCTTTCGTATGAGCGGTTTGCAGGGTAATCGTCTGACCCTTCGTGGTATGGGTTCGGTGATGCCGCGTGCAGCGAACGACAGTAATGAAGGCCGTGCATTGAATCGCCGCGTCGAAATTATGATGACGCCGCAAGCCACTATGGTCGCGCTGGTCAGCCAATACGCTCAACCTGCACTGACCGCTGAGCAATTGGCCGCCGTGCAACCCGCCGTTGCGGCTTCCGCAGCTAAAAAGGCAGCTGCTCCGGCGAAAAAAGCCACCGTGGCCAAGAAAGCCACACCGGCTAAAAAAGCGGTGAAGCCGGCTCCAGCCAAAAAAGCAGTCGTTGCTAAAACGGCAGCGGCTAAAAAGGTTGCGACCAACGATCAAGCCAAAAACTGATTCGCCTGGCCAAGGAACGCCTCATGACCCAAGCGCTGGCAGATATGCGCCGTGATTACACCCGAGACGGGCTGGTCGAAGCGCAAGCACCTGACGAGCCTTTTGCCCTGTTTCGTCAATGGTTCAGTGACGCAGTCAGCACCGAGCAAGCGCCGGTCGAAGCCAATGCCATGACGCTGGCAACAGTTGATGCTCAGGGGCGCCCACATTGTCGGGTGCTCCTGCTCAAAGGCTTGGATGAGTTGGGCTTTACCTTCTTCACCAACTACTCCAGCGCCAAAGGGCAGCAATTGGCCGTGCATCCTTTTGCGGCAATGACTTTTTTCTGGCCAACCCTGGAGCGGCAGGTACGCATCGAAGGGAGAGTCGAAAAAGTCTCGTCGCAGGAATCCGACGCCTACTATCAGGTTCGCCCCTTGGGGAGCCGGATCGGGGCGTGGGCATCACCGCAAAGCCAGGTCATTGCTGATCGCGAGGAGCTAAACGAGCTGCTCAAGGCCACGCAGGCACGCTTTAGTGATACACAGCCGCATTGCCCGGAGCACTGGGGGGGTTATCGCCTGCTGCCTGAGCGCATCGAATTCTGGCAGGGCCGTCCCAGCCGCTTGCATGACCGACTCAATTATTTGCGCAAGGGTGCGCACTGGGGCCGTGAGCGACTGGCGCCCTGATCGCTATTGAGTCATAGGGTTTGCGCGCAGGAAAAAACGGCTCAACGAGCTATCCTTTAATATGGCTTGCAACGACGGTTGGTGTTGATTTGGCTGTACTGGCGCTGAATGAACACCCCGTTTTCCGTGCTGTGCGGTGACAGGCACCCGGCTGCGGAGTTTTAATGACCCCCTGTTCTTTTGGAGTTGAACCTATGCGTAAGTCCGTACTGTTAATCGCTGCATTTTCGACCATGACGGTCTTGTTGGGCGGCTGCACCTCGAACCTGACGGGCGACTCTTATTCGCGCGATGAAGCGCGTCGTGTTCAAACCGTTCGCATGGGGACAATCGTTGCCCTGCGTCCCGTACAAATCGAGGGCACCAAAACCCCAATCGGTGCGGCAACCGGTGCCGTAATCGGCGGTGTCGGCGGCAGCGCCATTGGCGGCGGCCGTGGCAGCATTGTGACCGCCGTGATCGGTGCGGTAGCGGGTGGCCTGCTAGGCTCGGCCGCTGAGTCAGGCTTGACCAAGACCCAAGGTGTTGAAATCACCGTTCGTGAAGACGACGGCAGCACCCGTGCTTACGTGCAGCAGGTAGAGCCTAACCAAGTGTTCCGTACCGGCGAGCGCGTTCGCATCATGACCGTTGATGGTACAAGCCGCGTTACCCAATAAGCCTTCAGGGCCGTTCAATAAAAAACCCCGACCCATTTGAATGGGTCGGGGTTTTTTATTGTGCTCAGCGTTCTGGATTCAGAGTGCTGGCTGCTTGCGACTAAAGGCTGCAGTCACGGCATAGCCGATGAGTGCGGCCAGAATGGAGCCGGTCAAGATGCCCATGCGGTCCATACCGACGTAATCGCTGCTGCCCGGCACAAATGCCAGAGAGCCTACAAACAAGCTCATGGTAAAGCCGATGCCGCAGAGAATCGCGACGCCAAACACCTGGCCCCAATTCGCGCCATTCGGTAATGCGGCCATGCCGGTTTTTATCGCGATCCAGGTAAAGCCAAACACACCCACTGTTTTACCGATCAGCAAGCCGGCGGCAATACCCAGGGGTACGTGGTGGGTGAAGCTGTGCAAGTTGACGCCGGTCAGCGAGACGCCCGCATTGGCGAACGCAAACAAAGGCAAAATCGCGTAGGCCACCCAGGGGTGCAACGCGTGCTCGATGCCCATGAGGGGGGAGGGTTCGGAGTTCTTAGTACGCAGCGGTATGCAGAATGCCAGCGTCACACCGGCCAGCGTGGCATGCACGCCGCTTTTCAGTACGCAGACCCAAAGGATCAGGCCGATGATCATATAGGGGGCTATCTTCACCACACCCATCCGGTTCATCGCGATCAACGCCACAAGACAGGCAGCGGCCAACATCAACGACACGCCTGACAATTCGCTGGAGTAGAACACGGCAATCACAATGATTGCGCCCAGATCATCAATGATTGCCAGCGTCATCAGGAACAACTTCAACGACACCGGCACGCGCTTACCGAGCAGTGCCAACACGCCAAGGGCGAAGGCGATGTCGGTGGCCATCGGAATGGCCCAACCATCGAGTGCGTCGGGGAAGTCTTTGTTGATGAACCAGTAAATAAGCGCAGGTACGACCATCCCGCCAATGGCAGCACCGCCGGGCAGTACGACCTGAGAGGGCTTGGACAATTGGCCTTCCAGCAGTTCGCGTTTGACCTCAAGGCCGATCAGCAGGAAAAACAGGGCCATCAGGCCATCGTTGATCCACAGCAATGAAGGTTTGGCGATTTGCAGGGCGCCGATCTGAACCGCTACCGGAACATCCAGAAAAGCCGTGTAGTAGTGAGAAAGCGGCGAATTGTTGATGATCAAAGCCAGCGCCGCTGCGGCAATCAACAACAAGCCGCTGGCAGCTTCCAACTGAAAGAAACGAGTGAAAGTGCTACGCAGAGGCAAGGTGGCTCTCCATCAAATAGTTATAAGGTGCGACACCCTAACCCGACTTCTTAGGAGTTAAAACAAAAACTATATTCGTTTTTGTTATAAGCAGCCGATGGATCTCTTTCCGAGAAAGAGACTAGCAGTTGTGTGACAAATTGAGACGAAAACAGCCACGGCAGCTGCTACGAGAAGTCCGTAGCAGCTGCCGTGGGAACGAGCCTTTGGCAGCAGCTAGAGGGTGCGAGAGAGTGTCAGGCTTCGAGACCCAAAATATCCCGCGCCACAGCTTCGGCAATGCGGATGCCATCAACGCCTGCCGAGAGAATACCGCCGGCATAGCCTGCGCCTTCACCGGCCGGGAACAGCCCTTTGACGTTGAGACTTTGCATTGACGCGTCGCGGGTCATGCGCAACGGCGACGAGGTACGGGTTTCAATGCCGGTCAAAATCGCGTCATGCATCGAGAAGCCTTTGATCTGCTTCTCGAAGGCCGGCAAAGCTTCGCGGATGGCTTCGATGGCAAAGTCCGGCAATGCCAGCGCCAAATCACCCAGAGACACGCCCGGCTTGTAGGACGGCTCAACGCTGCCCAATGCCGTAGAGGGTTTGCCGGCGATAAAGTCGCCCACCAACTGAGCGGGCGCTTCATAGTTGCTGCCGCCCAACACATACGCGTGAGACTCCAGGCGCTCTTGCAACTCGATACCTGCCAAAGGCCCACCCGGGTAGTCTTCAGGTGTAATACCGACGACGATCCCCGAGTTGGCATTGCGCTCATTGCGTGAGTATTGGCTCATGCCGTTAGTCACGACTCGGCCCGGTTCGCTGGTAGCGGCAACCACAGTGCCGCCCGGGCACATGCAGAAGCTGTAAACCGAACGACCGTTTTTGGCGTGGTGCACCAGTTTGTAGTCGGCAGCACCGAGTTTCGGGTGACCGGCGTACTTGCCCAAACGAGCGCTATCGATCAACGATTGCGGGTGTTCAATACGAAAGCCCACAGAGAACGGCTTGGCTTCCATGTACACGCCGCGCTCGTGCAGCATGCGGAAGGTGTCACGGGCGCTATGGCCCAGAGCCATGATCACATGACGTGAGTTCAGCTGTTCGCCATCCGCCAGAACCACGCCGGTCAATTGGCCGTTATCGATCAGCACATCGGTTACACGCTGCTGGAAGCGAACTTCGCCGCCCAGCGCTTCAATTTGCTGACGCATGTTCTCAACGACGCCGGTCAGACGAAATGTACCGATATGCGGTTTGCTGACGTAAAGGATTTCGTCAGGAGCACCGGCTTTGACGAACTCGTGCAGCACTTTGCGACCGTGGTGTTTCGGGTCTTTGATTTGGCTGTAGAGCTTGCCGTCCGAGAACGTGCCCGCGCCGCCTTCACCAAACTGCACGTTTGATTCCGGGTTGAGTACGTTTTTACGCCACAGGCCCCAAGTGTCTTTAGTGCGCTGGCGCACTTCGGTGCCGCGCTCGAGAATGATCGGTTTAAAACCCATTTGTGCCAGCAGCAGGCCAGCAAAAATGCCGCACGGGCCAAAGCCTACGACGATCGGGCGTTCGTTCAAGTCCTGAGGGGCCTGACCGACGACTTTGTAGCTGACATCGGGTGCTGGATTGACGTTACGGTCGTCGGCAAACTTGATCAGCAGCGGCGCTTCATCACGCACGTTCAAATCGATGGTGTAGATAAAGCACAGCTCGGACGATTTTTTGCGCGCATCGTAGCTGCGCTTGAACAAGGTGAAATCGAGCAGGTCATCACTGGCGATGCCCAGGCGCTGCAGGATGGCAGGGCGCAGGTCTTCTTCGGGATGGTCGATCGGCAACTTGAGTTCGGTGATTCGTAACATGACAGTGTCCAGTATCGGGGCCGGGTAAACCCCGGCAGCCTTATGCGAACCGGCGATTATAAGCTGCTTGGCCCCTTAACGGTCAGCACAATGAGGTCACAATCGTCGGTTAGTCGTTTCGAGCGCCCCCGAAATAGCCACAGCCACGCTGTACCTGATCGTTGATTCGCAGCTCTGCGGCCAGATGCTGCAAGCTGCCATTGGCACTGTCGGTGCAGCGTTGTGGGGCGACCCATAGCTCGATACGTTGGTGGTTGGCTTCGGTAGACAGCGAGAAGCGACCCTCGCCCACTTGCTCTTCAACGAAGGGCAGCGCGAGATCCGGCTGGCCGTCACGCTTGATGATCATGCCTTTGCCGCTCGCTTGCACTTCCCATGCAGGGCCATTGCCATTGGCGTGCACGGTCAGTTGTTTGAAGTGGGGATCTTTGCAGGCGGTGTTGCTGCGTTCCAGGCGATACAGCTGTTGTACCTGCACCTCGCCTTCAGTCCCGGGAGTTTTAGCCGAGGTAAAGCTGCCACGGATGTCGGCGAACAGCTTGCCTGGCAGGTTGGGCATATCGGTGGCGTCTTGAATCAGAGTGGTGTTAGCGCCGTCGCGCACCACATAGCGTTGTTGGCCGACACAGGGTTGAAAAATCAGTTGGTCATTGGCCGACACCAGTTCGCCTTGTAGGCGGGTCAGGCCGGCGTTGCTGTCAACGGGTTTACTGTTGAACAGTTGGCAACCGGCAAACACGGGTAACAGGGCGAGTAAAACAAAAGGGCGGACAGCACGCATCATTGGGACTCCTGACTAATGCCGCCACGTTACTCAGCCTGACCGAGCATCACAAGGGGGATATGTTTGGACCACCCCACTTGATACGTTTGCCCCGTCTGTAAGCCCTCTACACTTTTGGCGTAAGCCAGTGCTGCCTCAGCGGCTGCTACAGGCTTGAATCCACGGAAGTACGGGGCGTATTTATCCATCGCCTCAAGCAGTACAGTTGGACTGACCGAGTTGGCCTTTTCACCTCGTGGGCGGGCTCCAGTGCAGCGGTAAGGCGATCAACCCGCTTTAACGAAAACGTAGAGCGATCAGATGGTCAAGAGACATCGAGCCAGGACCTTTGGCCATCAGGTACAACAGAATGGCGATCCAGGTGCCATGGGTGGGGTAGGCATCGGGGTAGACAAATAACTGTATGGTCAGGGTCATTCCCAGCAGAGCCAGCGCCGATAAGCGCGTGGCCAAGCCCAGCACGATCAACACGGGGAATAAATGCTCGCTGAAAGCAGCGATTAGCGCCGCTGCTTCAGGGGGAAGCAAGGGGATTTGATATTCGGTACGAAACAAGTACACCGCCGAACTGCTCAGTTTGGGTAAACCGAACTCAAATGTGCCCTGCACAAGGTCGATAGCCAAGTCTTCGATCTTGGTTTGGCCAGATTTCCAGAACACGGCTGCAATGGATAATCGTGCTACTAGAGCGATCAATGTGTGGGGGATGCGTTGCAGCAATCCAACGGTTTTTTCAATCCAGTGGCGGATCGGATACGAACAGGTAGCGGGAACACTCATGGTATGACCTCGTCATTGGGCAGTAAGCCGATAATGGCGCCTTGAGCAATGAGCAGGGCCAAGGCTTGGCTCAAGTCAAACGCTGGGGCGGTTTTCAGTGCCCGATCGCCTGCAAGTGCCAAGGTACAACCCGCTTGCAGGGAGCGAACAAACTCGACACAAGCCGAATTGATAGCGAATACCTGAACCCTCAAGTCCTTGCGCAAGATCAGCGCGCTTTGTGGCGCCGCGGGGTTGAAGTCAGGGTTCTGTAGGTGGCGTTGGTGTGCGGTCCATATACTGACAATCGCGTAGGGCGAGTTCAGCGTCGAGACGCTGTGATGCAGTTGCAAGCGCAATAGATCAAGGCCAGCCGGGGTGTTGAGTACTCGTGCCAGCACCTCAAGCTTGACTGCGCTGGCATCAGCTGCGTGAAAAGCGTGTACACACAAGCGCTCCAGTCGTGCGGTATCGGCCAGATAAGGAACGCCTCTGGTAGGGGCAAACTGTTCGATGAAGTTTGCGAATTGGCTGCCGTAGGTGCTCATCACGGGGTTGTCGGGCGGGTACTTTTGAATAAAAACCTGTGCCATGGCCTCAAAAAAAGGGCTTCCGACCAGTTGCACCACAACCGGGAAGTTCCCTGCCAGCGCGTTGATCAATCCACGTTGCACATTGTTGCGATACACCGCGAAACGGCTGGCAACGTCACCTTGCGTGCTCACCAATCCTTGCGGGCAAGGCCGTTGCGGGTTCAGCACGCCCGCGCTGAAAGCCTTTTGGCTGTTCATCTTTGCACCTGTGCCCTGAGCAGGTAGCGATCCGCGAGCTGGGCTTCGTCAATGAGGTCAGTGAGCGAAGGCAACTGGTTATCACGTTCAATCAAGGTGGCCATCGGCCCAATGCGCCCCAGTACCTGTTGGTACAAGCGCCACACGGCTTGGTCGACAGGGGCTCCGTGGTTGTCAATCAGCAGGCGTTGCCCAGCGTGATCGCAGTCTTCAGCAAAACCTGCCAGATGAATCTCGCCGACAGACTTGAGCGGCAACGCTTCGATATAGGCCAAAGGATCCCGAGCGTGATTGATGCAGGAAATAAAGGCGTTGTTAACGTCCAGCAACAGGCCGCAGCCGCTACGGTCTATCACGTGGTGAATGAAGCTGGCCTCGTCGAAATCAGCTTCGTCAAACTCGACATAGGTTGCCGGATTTTCCATCAGAATCTGGCGCTGCAATATGTCCTGCACCTGATCTATATGGGTACAGACCCGTGCCAGCGTGGCCTGGTTATAGCGTAAGGGCAGCAAATCATTGAGGAAAACCGAGCCATGGCTGGACCATGCCAAGTGTTCGGAAAACATCTGCGGCCGGTAACGCTCAAGTAATGTCTTTAAACGCTGTAAATGTTCACGGTTGAGCGGGTCCTCACCGCCAATCGACAAGCCCACGCCATGAATCGACAGTGGATAGTGCTCACTGATCAGGCCCAGGTAATGATGGAAAGGCCCGCCTGCCACCATGTAGTTTTCGGCATGTACTTCAAAGAAGCCGAGGTCAGGCAGGCTTTGCAGCACATCCATAAAATGTTCGGCCTTGAGCCCCAGCCCCGCGCGAGGCGGGAGCTGAGGCGCACGAGGCGCGATGAAGGAAGCTGATGAGCTGTGCATCATCAAGACTCGGTTTGATTAAGGATCAGGATTTGGCGTTATAAGCGGCCAATTGGCCATAACCGGTCGGCGAGGTAGTGCTGGCGGTTTTCTCGCAGGTGCCTTTGGGAACGAGTTTCCAGGCATTGGCCTGATAGTCGGTTTTGGCCGTGCCTGCGCACGTCGTGCCAGCGCCGGCGGCACAGTCATTTTTTCCTGCCTGTGCCACACCGAAGCACTTCTCCATGTCATCAGCGGCATGCGCGGGCAGGGCGGCGATGCTTAGCGCAGATCCCAGGGCGAGTGCCAGGGCGGCAGTGGAGAGGGTGCGTGTAGTTTTATTGTTCATGACGTAACTCCAGTGTGAGGTTTAGGTAAACCGGCAGTGATAGCTGCGGCTTACTCACTAGAGAAACGACGATCGAGTTTGTTACAGCACTCTCAAAAAAAATCTGTCATGGGGGCAGGCATGACAAAAAAAAACGGCCCCGTAGGGCCGTTGTCTGTCAAAGGTCAAGGCTCAGCCACCCAGATACGCGTCACGTACCTTGGGATCGTTGAGCAGTTGCTCGCCTGTACCTTGCATGACCACCCGACCGTTTTCGAGCACGTAGGCGCGGTCGGCGATTTTCAGCGCCTGGTTAGCGTTTTGCTCCACGAGGAACACTGTCACACCTTCATCACGCAGCTGTTCGATGATGTCGAAAATCTGCTGGATGATGATCGGTGCCAGCCCCAAGGAGGGTTCGTCCAGGAGCAACAATTTTGGTTTGCTCATCAGCGCCCGGCCAATCGCAAGCATTTGTTGCTCACCGCCGGACATGGTGCCGCCGCGCTGGGTGAAGCGTTCTTTCAGGCGCGGGAACAAGTGCAAAACCTTGTCCATTTGCTCCTGATAGTCGTGTTTCTCGGTGAAAAAACCACCCATGGCGAGGTTTTCTTCGACGGTCAGGCGAGCAAATACCCGGCGACCTTCAGGTACTACAGCGATGCTCTTGCGCATGATTTGTGCCGAACTCAGCCCCACCAGCTCTTCGCCCAGGTAGCGGATGCTGCCGCTTTGGGCTTGAGGTGAGCCGCATAACGTCATCATCAAGGTCGATTTGCCCGCGCCATTGGCACCGATCAGGGTCACGATTTCGCCCTGACGCACTTCAACATTGACGCTGTGTAGTGCCTGGATCTTGCCGTAAAAGGTCGAGACGTTTTCGAACTTAAGCATTTACGCTTCCCCCAAATAGGCTTTGATCACGTCCGGGTTATCGCGGATCTGCTCCGGTGTGCCGTCAGCCAGCGGTTTGCCCTGATTGATCACGACGATATGGTCAGAAATACTCATGACCAGTTTCATGTCGTGCTCGATCAGCAGCACCGTGGCGTTGTGCTCATTGCGTAATACGCTGATGAGCGCCTTCAAGTCTTCGGTTTCCTTGGGGTTCAAACCCGCAGCCGGTTCGTCGAGCATCAGGATGCGCGGGCGGGTCATCATGCAGCGGGCGATTTCCAGTCGACGTTGTTGTCCGTAGGCGAGGGTGCCTGCCGGGCGGTTGGCAAACTCGGTCAAGTTGACCTTGTCCAGCCAATAGGCGGCGTACTCCATGGCCTCGCGTTCGCTTTTGCGGAACCCGGGGGTTTTGAACAGCCCGGCGAAGAAGTTGGTGTTGAGGTGGCGATGCTGAGCAATCAGCAGGTTCTCAACGGCGGTCATGTCCTTGAACAGGCGCACGTTCTGGAAGGTGCGCACCACACCTTTTGCCGCGATTTCATGCCCGGCCAGACCCTGGATAGGCTGATCGTCCAGCAGGATGGTACCTGCCGAAGGTTTGTAAAACCCGGTCAGGCAATTGAAGACCGTGGTTTTGCCGGCGCCGTTAGGGCCGATCATTGAAACCACCTGTTTTTCCTTGACGGTCAGGGATACACCATTCACCGCCAACAAGCCGCCAAAGCGCATGCTCAGGCCGCTGACTTTCAGTATCTCGCGGCTCATTTTCGCAGCTCCAGGTGAGGACGTTGCATGGGTAGCAGGCCTTGCGGGCGCCAGATCATCATCAGCACCATCAATGCCCCGAACAGCAGCATCCGGTATTCACTGAAGTCTCGCATCAATTCGGGTAACAGGATCATCACCACGGCCGCCAGAATCACGCCCAGTTGTGAGCCCATGCCGCCCAGCACCACGATGGCCAAAATAATTGCCGACTCAAGGAAGGTGAAGGATTCTGGCGTCACCAAGCCTTGGCGTGCGGCGAAGAAGCTGCCTGCAAAACCGGCAAAGGTAGCGCCGAGGGTGAAAGCCGACAGTTTGATGATGGTCGGATTCAAGCCCAGTGCACGGCAGGCGATTTCGTCTTCACGCAACGCTTCCCAGGCGCGGCCGATAGGCATGCGCAGTAAGCGGTTGATCACGAACAGAACGATCAGCACCAGCACCAGCGCGATCAGGTACAGGAAGATCACTTTGTTGATCGAGTTGTAGGGAATGCCGAAATATTCGTGAAACGTCTGCATGCCCTCAGCGGCTGTTCGATCGAAACTAAGGCCGAAAAGCGTCGGTTTCGGGATGTTACTGATGCCGTTTGGCCCGCCGGTGATGTCCGTCAGGTTACGCAGGAACAAGCGAATGATCTCGCCAAAGCCCAAGGTGACGATTGCCAGGTAGTCGCCGCGTAAACGCAGTACCGGGAACCCGAGCAGGAAGCCGAAGGTAGCGGCCATCAAGCCAGCTAATGGCAGGCAGACCCAAAAGCTGAAGCCGAAATAGTGTGAAAGCAACGCGTAGGTGTAAGCACCCACGGCGTAGAAACCCACGTAACCGAGGTCGAGCAGGCCCGCCAAACCGACCACGATGTTAAGGCCCAGGCCCAACATGACGTAGATCAGGATCAGGGTGGCGATGTCGACTGCGCCGCGTGATCCGTAGAACGGCCAGATCAATGCCACGATTACCAGCCCGAGAATGATCCAGCGCTGTGTACTGGGTAGGGTCAGGAAGTTGGTCGCTTTGCCTGGAACCTTGGGCAGGTTGGGGGTGGATTTCCAGGCGGCACTCAGTTGATCGCTGAACAGCACGCGCAGGAACAACAGCAACGAGCAGATGGCGATGACGCTGAGCGTAAAGGCGCTGGTGTTGTGAACTTCGATGTTGACCCCGACGATAGTCAGTTTCAGACCGAGTATCGGGTAGGCCACGGCCCAGACCAACAGAGCGCTGAAGAGCGCCGATTTAAGATGCCTAGTCATACTTTTTCAATCTCCGGACGTCCCAGAATGCCGGTCGGACGAAACAGCAGTACCAATACGAGCAGGCCGAAGGCCACTACGTCTTTGTACTGGTCGCCAAAAAGATCGGCACCAAAGGCTTCGGCTACACCGAGAACCAGACCACCCAACATCGCGCCGGGAATGCTGCCGATCCCGCCTAAAACGGCCGCAGTAAAGGCTTTTAGCCCTACCAGGAAGCCGGAGCCAGGGTTTATCACGCCGTATTGAACGCTGATCAGAACGGCGGCAACGGCGGCCAACGCCGCGCCAATCACAAAGGTCAGGGCAATGACGTTGTTGGTGTTGATGCCCAACAGGTTGGCCATCTTCATGTCTTCGGCGCAGGCGCGGCAGGCTCGGCCCAAGCGTGAACGGGAGATAAACAGAGTCAGACCGAGCATGGCCAGAAGCGTGACCACGAAAACGACGATTTGCATGTAAGAGACAACGACTTCACTCGCACCGCCCGGGCCGAAGGTGAAACCGCCGGGAATCAGGTTAGGGATCGATTTGTCTTTGGAGTCCTGAGACAGAAGCACCATGTTTTGCAGGAAGATCGACATACCGATGGCAGAAATCAACGGGATCAGGCGATTGCTGCCCCGTAGAGGACGGTAGGCCACCCGTTCAATGCTGTAACCATAGGCACTGGTGACCACGATGCTGGCGATAAACGCCCCGGTCAGCAGTAAAGGCACGCTGTCCAGACCCATCATGGTCAGGCCGGCGATGGCAATAAACGCGATATAGGAACCAATCATGTACACCTCGCCATGGGCGAAGTTGATCATTCCAATGATGCCGTAAACCATCGTGTAGCCGATGGCGATCAGGGCATACGTGCTGCCAACGTTGAGGCCGTTAACCAGCATTTGGAAGAAGTGATAGATGTCAGGCATTACAAAGCTCCTAAAAACCTGAGACGCATTTCACTGGTGGAGTCATTTTCCGGCCTGTGTTGCATGGGATTTCACCCACTTCGCACACAAGTCATTTGCCAGCGAACCGCTGGTGACGGTTTTAAAGATTTTCAGGTGGGCGAATCTTCGGATCACGAAGGCGCGGCCCCATGTGCGCAAAACAATGATCGGTAAAACAAAACCCACCGCTCGCGCAGTGGGCTAAGTTGTCAGATCAGCAGTCAGACATTACTGAGGGCTTGCTTCGGTTTTAGGTTTGCCGAAGTGCCATTCGTAGACCACGAACTTGAAGTCCTTGAGATCGCCCTTAGCGTCGAAGCTCAGGTTACCCATTGGGGTCTTGAATGTGCCTTTATGGATGGCTTCGGAAACTTTTGCGGTGTCTTCGCTTTTAGCGGCCTCGATGCCCTGCGCTATAACTTCAACGGCTGCATAGGCTGGGAAAACAAACGGACCGGTAGGGTCTTTTTTGTCCGCAACGAACTTCGCTACCAACGCTTTGTTTTCAGGCAGTTGGTCGAAAGCCTGAGGCAGTGTGACCAGCAACCCTTCTGACGCACCTTGTGCAATCTGTGAGATGGAGTCGTTACCCACACCTTCCGGGCCCATAAACTTGGCTTTCAGGCCTTTTTCTTGGGCTTGACGCAGAATCAGGCCCAGCTCCGGGTGGTAGCCACCGTAGTAAACGAAATCGACATTGGCCTGCTTGAGCTTGGCGATTAGGGAAGCGAAGTCCTTGTCACCGGCATTGATACCTTCAAAGACAGCAACCTTGACGCCTTTGTTATCCAGGGTTTGTTTAACAGCCGTGGCGATGCCTTCACCGTATTGCTGTTTATCGTGTATCACCGCAACGACTTTAGGTTTTACGTGGTCAGCGATGTAGTTACCAGCCGCTGGGCCTTGGGCGCTGTCCAAGCCAATAGTACGGAAAATATTCTTGTAACCACGCGCAGTGATTTCGGGGGCTGTGGCTGCGGGAGTGATCATAATCACGCCTTCATCTTCGTAAATATCAGATGGAGGCTGAGTGGAGCTGGAGCACAGGTGACCGACTACAAACTTGACGCCGTCGTTGACGACCTTGTTAGCCACGGCTACTGCTTGTTTTGGATCGCAAGCATCGTCGTACTCTTTAGCTTCTAGCATCTTGCCATCGATACCGCCTTTGGCATTGATATCGGCGATGGCCTGTTTAGCGCCTGTGAACTGCATGTCACCGTACTGGGTAACAGGGCCGGTTTTAGGGCCGGCAATACCGATCTTGATGGTATCTGCGGCAAATGAATGGCTGGCAACCCCGGCCAGAACCATTGCGGCAAACAGTTTAGTAATGTGCTTAGTAGCCATCTCTATTGGTGCTCCACTCTATGTTGTAATTTTTATAGTCCTGGAAGCCAAGGCAGCCGGACCGGGTATTCTTCTGCGCGAATTTCCCGGTCAATCCCCCCCCGCAACTGTACCGGTACAGTGTAGAGCGCCGGTTCTGCGCTTGAATAGCAGGCTGCAGGTGGAATAAACAGGGAATGTCGCTTAAACGAAAGAAAGAGACAGAAATGCGGCGAATTTTGCTGGTGATTGTTATCAGGATGTTGCCAGCTAATTCAGGCATTTCTGCGCCTTAGTTCTTTCGTCGCTCTGCGCCTTTATTCGGGTTTTTCTACCGGGGCAGCGGCGCTATCATTACGCCGATTTTTTTACCTGGTGGAACCCATGACGCAAGAACCTAGCACCCTCTATGCCAAGCTGCTTGGCGAGACTTCAACTATTGAATGGAACGCCTTACAGCCGTTCTTCGCCAAAGGGGACCTATTGTGGGTTGAGCCGGGTCTGGACTTAATCGAAGCAGCGCAGGCCGTGACTCAGGATGATGCAGCGAAAGTCTCGGCCTGGATGGCATCCGGTCTGCTTGGGAGAATGACTGGGGAGCAGGCGCTAGACGTGCTTGAGCGCGACCCGCAGCTCTGGGCCGTGGTGGTTTCGCCTTGGGTAATGGTCCAGGAAAGGGCGCAGCAATAGTTTCGCGCACCATTATGGGGCGTACCTGTTCATTCCTTTAGGCGTAAGGAACGGGTAGGGAAGTAACCTGTTTCAGGATAGTGGCGAATTGCCGTAGATAATCGCTACAGTCAGTGCTGTGGCGTTTCAAGCGTTACAAGCCCCCACCACTTGGGAGAGGGCTTGTCGCTTAGGGTCGATTAGCCTGCGACCAGTACTCGAATGGCTTCAAGACGCAAGGCTGCTTTTTCAAGCATGGCCAAGCTTTGTTCACGTTGTTTGCGCAAAGCAACCAGTTCGCTGTCACGTACGCTCGGGTTGACCGCTTGCAAGGCAGTCAGGCGGGCCAGTTCTTCTTCGGTGTCGGCAGCCAGGCGGCGTTTGGCTTCGGCGACGCGCTCGGCGTGACGTGGCGCGATCTTGGCTTCACCGGCGTTGATCTTCGGTGTCAGTGTGTCGCGCTGAGCCTGAATGAACTTGTTAGCGCTGGCGCGTGGAACGCTTTCCAGTTGCTCATTCAAGGTGTCAAAGGCCACGCGCGATGACAGGTCATTGCCGTTGGCATCCAGCAGGCAACGCAGTGCTGCTGGCGGCAAGTAACGGCCCAGTTGCAGCGACCGAGGCGCCACCACTTCGCTCACGTAGATCAGCTCAAGCAGCACAGTGCCGGGTTTCAGCGCCTTGTTTTTGATCAGCGCGACAGCCGTGTTGCCCATGGAGCCAGACCTGACGAGGTCCATCGCGCCTTGCACCATCGGGTGTTCCCAAGTGATGAACTGCATGTCCTCACGGGACAGCGCGAGGTTGCGGTCGTAGGTGATGGTTACGCCTTCGTCATCGCCAAGCGGGAAGCTGGCGTCGAGCATTTTCTCGCTCGGCTTGAGGATCAGAGCGTTTTCCGAGTGGTCTTCGCTGTCGATACCAAAGGCGTTAAACAGCGTTTCCATGTAAATCGGCAGGGTGAATTGATCGTCTTGCTCAAGAATCGCCTCAACCAGTGCTTCGCCTTCACCCGACCCCCCGGAGTTCAGCTCCAGCAGGCGGTCACGGCCGGTGTGCAGTTCCTGTTCCAGGCGCTCGCGTTCTGCACGGGCCTCATCGATCAGGTTTTGCCACTCTTCATCGTCAGCGGCTTCCAGCAATGGCAACAACCGAGGACCGAACGTATGTTGCAGTGCGTTACCGGTCGGGCAAGTGTTGAGGAAGGCATTCAGCGCTTCGTGGTACCACTGGAACAAGCGCTGTTGGGGGCTGGTCTCAAGGTAGGGCACATGCAGCTCAATAACGTGCTTCTGACCGATGCGGTCCAGACGCCCGATGCGCTGTTCCAGCAAGTCAGGGTGTGACGGCAGGTCGAACAACACCAAATGGTGGGCAAACTGGAAGTTGCGACCTTCACTGCCGATTTCCGAGCAGATCAGTACTTGAGCACCGAACTCCTCATCAGCGAAGTAGGCGGCTGCACGGTCGCGCTCAAGAATGTTCATGCCTTCATGGAAAACGGTGGCTGGAATACCGGAGCGCACACGCAGGGCATCCTCCAGATCCATGGCCGTTTCTGCGTGGGCACAGATCACCAGCACTTTGGTGCGTTTGAGCATTTTCAGGGTATCGATCAGCCACTCAACACGCGGATCGAAGTTCCACCAGCGTTGTTCATCCGTGGCGTCTGGCTGTGCCTGAAAGCTGACCTCGGGGTACAGCTCGGCATGTTCGCCCAGCGGCAGCTCAAGGTATTCGTCCGGGCATGGCAGCGGGTATGCATGCAATTTGCGCTCAGGGAAGCCCTGAATCGCGGCACGGGTGTTACGGAACAGGACGCGGCCGGTGCCATGACGGTCGAGCAGCTCGCGAACCAGGCGGGCGCTGGCCTCGCTGTCACCTTCGTTGACGGCTGCCAGCAAGGCATCGCCCTGAGCGCCGAGGAAATTGTGAATGGTGTCGTGAGCCTGCGGCGAAAGACGGCCTTTATCCAACAGTTCTTGTACGGCTTGAGCCACCGGGCGATAGTTTTCGCTCTCGGCGCGGAAGGCGGCCAAATCGTGAAAACGATTGGGGTCAAGCAGGCGCAAACGGGCGAAGTGACTGTCCTGCCCCAGTTGCTCCGGCGTCGCGGTCAACAGCAGCACGCCCGGGATGACGCCGGCGAGTTGCTCCACCAGGCCGTATTCAGGGCTGACTTGATCTTCGTGCCATACCAGGTGGTGAGCCTCATCGACCACCAACAGGTCCCAATCGGCATCAAAGAGGGCGGCCTGAGCTTTAGGGTCGTCAACCAGCCATTCAAGAGCGACCAAGGCCAGTTGGCAGTCCTCAAACGGGTTGCTGGCGTCGCTTTCAATAAAGCGTTCTTCATCAAACAGTGCGACTTCAAGGTTGAAGCGACGACGCATCTCGACCAGCCATTGATGCTGGAGGTTTTCCGGGACGACGATCAGTACCCGGTTAGCGCGGCCACTGAGCAGTTGGCGATGAATCACCAGGCCGGCTTCAATGGTTTTACCCAGGCCTACTTCATCCGCCAGCAATACGCGTGGGGCGATTCGGTCGGCCACTTCGCGGGCAATGTGCAATTGATGCGCGATGGGTTGCGCACGTACGCCACCCAGGCCCCATAACGGCGATTGCAGTTGGCGGCTGGTGTGCTCCAGGGTGTGATAACGCAGCGAGAACCAGGATAGCGGGTCGATCTGGCCTGCGAACAGGCGGTCGCTGGCCAGGCGGAACTGGATAAAGTTAGACAGCTGCGTTTCGGGCAGGGTGACCGGCTCGTTTTGCTCGTTGAGCCCGTGGTAGACCATCAAGCCGTCGACATCTTCGACTTCGCGCACGGTCATTTTCCAGCCTTCGAAGTGGATGATGGTGTCACCCGGCGAAAAACGAACCCGCGTCAGCGGTGCGTTGCGCAGCGAATATTGGCGGGTTTCGCCAGTGGCCGGATAGAGCACGGTCAACAAGCGACCGTCCTGTGCCAGAACGGTGCCTAAACCTAGCTCTGCTTCGCTGTCACTAATCCAGCGTTGCCCCGGTTGATACTGCTGCGCCATGCTGCCTGACTCCCGCTTTGAAAAAGCCGAGTATATTAACGCAGCAGGGGCCTCAGTCCAAAGGTCTCTCACAAAAAGCTGATCAGCTACCGAATGAGTATTCGATAAGTGGTTAAGGAGAACACCTGCATGCTGCCACCGATCTTGCCTTTAAGCGTTGCACCCGTGACTTCGCAACAGGATCCGGTGCGCCCGCGCCCGGACATTCCACCCGTAGTGCCTGCCCAGCCTTCGTCGGCAGACAGCACCATCAACCTGAGTGAGGGCGACCGTGAGCGGGCCGCGTTGTTGCTGCGTGAAGAACAGCAGCGTCAACAGGATAAGCGCCGCGGTGAAGCAGAGGCCTCGTTGCTTCACGATGAGTCGGGCGAAGAAAGCGATGTGGTTGATCTGCCTGCTGTAGATGGGTTGCAGCGCCAAGGCGTGTGGGTGGATATCAAAGTCTGAGCTGTTTTTACTGGTCATGGGGATGGGGCCGTCGCATTATTGGCTCATCTCACACAGACAGTGACCCTATAGCGCCATGAGCCAAGACAACACATTGGTCGACTTGGGTGCCGAGCGCGCCAAGCGAGTGCATGACCTGAAAGAAAAGAAGTTGAACGAAGTACGCTTGGCTTTCGAGCAGGCGATGCCACTGAAAACTGTCAAGAAAAAGCCCAAGAAGAAATCTAAAAAGCGCTAAAGTCCGGCGTTTTCAATGATCTGTGTCAACCCTCCCGCTGAAGTGACTCTGCTCGTGGATCAGTATTGATCCCGGTCAAGGTCTGCGCCTGCGTGACTGGTTAATCTAGCTTCAACACACAGACAGACACGCAGGAGGCTGTCATGTTTCTCGATAACGTTGTTATCGCCGGGGTACTTACGGTGGGACTCATGATGGTGTTTTTTGCGGGTCTGGGCATTTTTATCTGGAAGGACTCTCGCAAGCGTAAGTAGCGCGAGTTTTTTTGGGGTATGAGCACGCAAGGCATTTTGGGCGACTTCGGTCGCCTATTTTTTTGCCCGAAGAAAACTAGGCTGAGCGCAATCCAGGATGAGAGCGGCGCGGCTGGCCCTCACCCCAGCCCTCTCCCAGAGGGAGAGGGGGCTCAATTGTGGTTGTGCGCAGATTTGCTTTTAGTCCCCTCTCCCTCTGGGAGAGGGCTAGGGTGAGGGTTTTTGGGCATAAAAAAAGGCACGACCCTGGGGGCGTGCCTTCTCATGTTGCCAGGCGGTTATCAGGCGAGTGCTTTAGAAGCCAGCCAGAACAGCGTCGCAGACAGGGCAATGGTAGCGGGCAAGGTCAGGACCCAAGCCATCAGGATGGTCTTGATCGTACCGCCTTGCAGGCCGCTTTTGTTCGCGACCATCGTGCCCGCTACACCCGACGACAAAATATGCGTCGTCGATACTGGCAGCGAGTAGATGTTTGCCAAGCCAATTGCAAAGGTTGTAGTGATTTGCGCCGACATACCTTGGGCGTAGGTCATGCCCTGCTTGCCGATTTTCTCACCGATAGTCTTAACCACACGTCTCCAGCCAACCATTGTGCCCAGGCCCAATGCCAGCGCGACCGCCAGAATCACCCAGAACGGGGCGTATTCAGTGGTAGCGGTCAGGTCTTTGCGTAGTTTTTCGAGGTCCGCTTTCTCGCGGTTATCAAGAACTGGCAATTTGCTGACTTTCTTGGCGGTGTCGTCCAGGCACAGCAGGTAGCGACGAATTTCGATGCGCTTTTCAGCAGGGATCGAATGATAGTCAGCTACGCCTTTCAATGAGCCCAACAAAGCTGCAATGGTCGGCTCGGTTTGCTGAGGGTTGCAGCTGAACTGCTCTGGCAAGTCGCCTTTGGCACTTTTACCCAGTGCCAGGAACTCGCTCAGGGTGGCGTTGTTACGCTGATAGAACTGGCTCAGATGCAGGGTGGCGTCGCGAGTCCGCTCGATTTGATAGGTCGTACTGTTGAGGTCCAAAACAAAGACACTCGGGACGATACCAATCAGTACCAGCATGATCAGGCCAATGCCTTTCTGGCCATCGTTCGAGCCGTGAACAAAGCTCACGGTCATGGCGCTGATTACCAGTACCAGACGGTTCCAGAAGGGTGGATGCTTTTTGTCATCCATCTTGCGGCGCTGTTCCGGAGTTTTGTGCATCTTGGAATTAGGGCGCCACCACTTCAGGCCGATCAACAGCAGCGCTGCAATCAGAAAGCCGGCGAGTGGCGAGAAGACCAGCGAGGCGCCAATGTCGATTGCCTTCTGCCAGTTCACGCCTTCACTCACAGGAATACCCGTGATCAAGGCATTGGCCAGGCCTACACCGAGGATCGAACCGATCAAGGTGTGAGAGCTCGACGCCGGAATCCCGAAATACCAGGTTCCCAGGTTCCAGGTAATGGCAGCAGCCAACAGTGAGAACACCATAGCCAGGCCGTGTCCGGTATTCACGTTCACCAGAAGCTCTACGGGCAGCAGGTGGACGATGGCATAAGCCACGCCGACACCGCCCAGCAGAACGCCGAGAAAGTTGAACACACCGGAGAAGAACACCGCCAGATGAGGCGGCATGGCTTTGGTGTAGATGACGGTCGCTACCGCATTCGCGGTGTCATGAAAGCCATTAATGAACTCAAACGCGAGAACAAAGGCTAGGGCGAAGAAGAGGCTGATGAGAACCCAGGCATCCAATGCGCTTAGTAAATCGATCATGAAGGTTTTCTGACACGGACATAAAGGGGGCGGAATTATGCCAGAAAACCCCGGTTATCAATGCACTAGCTGCTGGTTGGTAACATCTATAAATGAAAAATCTTGTAAGACGCAATGGGTTCTGCAACCAGAAAAAGCGCTACAAGCCCCTGAAAACAAAGGCTATAAGCGATCACTAATGAGTGGCTTACGCTTCTGGATGAGTCTGATTCTGTCGTATGAAATATCTCATATCAGACGTTCGGCTGAGGCAGGTTCCAGCTTCAACGCAGCAAACGGGCACATTCATGATCTTAAATACAGGGCATCGAGCAAGGCTCGGGGTGCTCAATCCGAGGCTCACGACTCCTCGGATTTGAGCTCTTTTTCAATTTTTTGAATTTCCTGGCTGAAGGCCTGATCGAGCAGGCTGGCGCGTTTTTTCCAGGGTTTGCGCTCGGGCTCAGGTTGCGCGGCGTAGGTCGTTATTTCGCCGCCGTAGACTTCCTTGTAACGTTGTTCCTGACGCTCAAGTTCTGCGCGCAGTTCGTCTTTCGTCGTCACAGTGTTACCTAATTGAGTAGAGTTTGAATGGATTAGACCATGGTGTATGAGAGCCGGTAGAGGAGTTAATTAAACTCGTCTTTTGAAACTACCTGTCAGCAACTTGAGTGACAAACATCGTGTCCATTACGCCGGTATCAATTAATAATGACGCCGTGAGCAGCAAACACTTGATTGTTCCACCACCGTGGGCAAGAAGCCTTGGAATAGATTGGATCCAATCCGCATCAATGCGCCTGAATTCCTGCACTCATGAAGCTGCTGGCCATAAAGGCTCAAGGGATGGCGCCTACTATCGCTGAATAACTTCGTTTACGTCAACTTCCAGATGATCGACGTGTTACAGAAACGGCACGATAAACTAAGCGCTGCGCCAAACCGGTTAATAACGGTGAACCGCTGAAGTAGGCGCGGATATTAGTGTCTGCCCTGAACGGATTTAACACGTGCGCTTATAAAAAGAGTTTCGATCGAACATCTTCTCTGTATGTAAGTGATCAATACCCGCACGGAGCGACATACTGAGGGTGTCAGGAAAGCAGATTGCGATTATCGGACGAAGGTTCGATAATCGCCCAACTTTGCGTGCGCCCTACACGTTTTTGGCTCAGGCAAGCCTGACATTGCAGTCAATAGTCGAAGCAGGGGTTAGTAATGAATGATCACATGCGCACGTCCACTCCCTCTCTCGCTCCGCCTATCGTGGCGTCTCCTGCAAAGCGGATCCAGGCCTTCACCGGTGACCCTGACTTTATGGCGTCGTTGGCTCGTGGGCTGGCGGTGGTGCAAGCGTTTCAGGAACGCAAACGGCATTTGACCATCGCGCAGATCAGCCACCGCACCGAAATTCCGCGAGCCGCGGTGCGTCGATGTTTATACACGCTGATTAAATTGGGTTATGCCACCACCGACGGCCGCACCTATTCCTTGTTGCCCAAGGTGTTGACATTAGGGCATGCCTACTTGTCATCAACACCGCTGGCGGTTTCAGCCCAGCCTTATCTGGACCGCATGAGCGAACAGTTACATGAGGCGTGCAATATGGCGACCCTTGAGGGCGACGACATTTTGTACATCGCCCGTTCGGCAACCACACAACGCTTGATCTCGGTGGACCTTTCGGTGGGCGGGCGCTTACCGGCGTATTGCACTTCAATGGGCCGCATTTTGCTGGCCGCGCTGGACGATGTAACGCTGCATGAATATTTGGCCAATAGCGAATTTCAGGCCAAAACCAGCCGTACCGTGCACACGCCCCAGGCGCTCCTTGAATGCTTGCACCAAGTGCGGGAGCAGGGCTGGTGCATTGTTGATCAAGAACTGGAGCAAGGACTGCGTTCTATTGCCGTGCCGGTCTATGACGCTTCCGGCCAGGTTCTGGCCGCCTTGAACGTCAGCACCCATGCCGGGCGGGTATCACGAACAGAGCTGGAGCAACGTTTTCTGCCCATCATGCTCAGCTCCAGCCGTGAATTGAGTGCCCAGCTGTTCACTTAAGGCGCACGCATTCCATTAGTCAGCACACTAACTATGTGTTCGATAAACGAACACATAGTCGATTATCGGATTGTTTTGGCCCGTGACGGCGGCTTAACCTGCTGAGCATACGGTGTCGCCCCGGCGCGCCTTTCTCTACTGCAAGTGGCCAACAAGAAACGGGAGCTCCCCCCTCATGGCAGACATCATTTCACTGCACGACGCCGTGAAACAATTTGTGCGCGATGGCGATACCGTTGCCCTCGAAGGTTTTACACATTTGATTCCGACGGCTGCAGGTCATGAAATCATTCGTCAGGGCAAGCAAGACCTCACCTTGGTACGCATGACGCCTGACCTGATTTACGACCAGTTGATCGGTGCCGGCTGTGCACGCAAATTGATCTTTTCATGGGGGGGCAATCCGGGCGTGGGTTCATTGCACCGTTTGCGCGATGCCGTCGAAAAACAGTGGCCGCAGCCGTTGGAAATTGAAGAACACAGCCACGCTGATCTGGCCAATGCCTACGTGGCAGGGGCTTCAGGCTTACCCTTCGCCGTGCTGCGCGCCTATGCCGGTTCAGACTTGCCCAAGGTTAACCCACTGATCAAAACCGTCACTTGCCCGTTTACAGGCGAAGTCCTTGCAGCGGTGCCATCGGTGCGCCCGGACGTTACCGTCATTCACGCACAAAAGGCAGACCGCAAAGGCAATGTGCTGCTGTGGGGGATTTTGGGCGTTCAGAAAGAAGCTGCACTGGCTGCCAAGCGCTGCATCGTGACCGTTGAAGAAATCGTCGACGATCTGCAAGCGCCCATGAACGCCTGCGTGTTGCCGACCTGGGCTTTGAGCGCCGTGTGCCATGTGCCCGGCGGGGCCCATCCGTCCTATGCCCACGGCTACACCGAGCGAGATAACCGCTTTTATCAAGCGTGGGACCCCATTGCCCGCGATCGCGAGACGTTCACCGCGTGGATTAATGAGTTCATTCGTGGCACCGCCAATTTCAGTGAATTCCAAGCCAAGTTGGCGCGCGCTTCGGAGGCAAAATAATGACGTACTCCACGAATGAAATGATGACCGTTGCCGCTGCTCGTCGCCTGAAAAATGGCTCGGTCTGCTTTGTCGGCATTGGTCTGCCTTCCAAAGCCGCTAATCTGGCGCGCCTCACCTCGTCGCCTGACGTGGTACTGATTTATGAATCCGGCCCGATTGGCGCCAAGCCGAACGTGTTGCCGTTGTCGATTGGCGATGGAGAACTGGCTGAAACGGCAGACACTGTCGTCTCCACCAGTGAGATTTTTCGCTATTGGTTGCAAGGCGGTCGGGTAGACGTTGGCTTTTTGGGCGCGGCTCAAGTCGACCGCTTTGGCAATATCAACACCACCGTAGTCGGTGATTATCATCAGCCAAAAGTCCGCCTGCCGGGAGCCGGAGGAGCGCCGGAGATCGCCGGTTCGGCGAAAAGCGTGCTGATTATCCTCAAACAGTCGGCGCGCTCGTTTGTTGATCGTCTGGATTTCATTACGTCTGTTGGGCATGGCGAGGGCGGCGATTCACGCAAGCGTCTGGGCCTGCCGGGCGCGGGGCCAGTGGGCATCATTACTGACCTGTGCATCATGGAGCCGGAAGCCCAGACCAACGAATTTGTAGTGACTGCCCTGCATCCGGGCGTGACTCGTGAACAAGTGGTTGCAGCGACGGGGTGGGCCATTCGTTTTGCCGATAACGTTGAGCACACCCCAGCCCCTACCGAAGTCGAGCTAAAGGCCTTGCGTGATCTTGAAACGCGTACCGCTTTGGCCCACGGCCAAGCGCCAGGAGAAGCGTGATGCGTGAGGTCTTTATCTGTGACGCCATTCGCACACCCATTGGCCGCTTTGGCGGCGGATTGGCGGCGGTGCGCGCTGATGATTTGGCCGCCGCGCCGATCAAGGCGCTGATGGCGCGCAACCCGAGCGTGCAATGGGATGAAGTTGACGAGGTGTTCTTCGGTTGCGCCAATCAGGCCGGCGAAGACAATCGCAATGTGGCGCGCATGGCCGCCTTGCTGGCCGGTCTGCCGGAGACAATTCCTGGAGTGACCCTCAACCGCTTGTGTGCTTCAGGCATGGATGCCATTGGCACGGCTTTCCGGGCGATTGCCAGCGGCGAAATGGAGCTGGCGATTGCTGGCGGTGTCGAGTCAATGTCTCGTGCGCCCTTCGTCATGGGCAAAGCGGATGCTGCGTTTTCGCGCAACATGAAGCTGGAAGACACCACGATTGGCTGGCGTTTCATCAATCCGTTGATGAAAGCTCAATATGGCGTGGATGCCATGCCGCAGACGGCAGATAACGTGGCTGACGACTACGGCATCTCCCGCGCCGATCAGGATGCGTTTGCCCTGCGCAGCCAGCAGCGCACGGCGGCAGCCCAGGCAGCAGGCTACTTCGCCGAGGAAATCGTGCCGGTACGCATCGCCCATAAAAAAGGCGAGACCGTGGTTGAGCACGATGAGCACCCGCGTGGCGACACGACACTGGCAACACTCAGCAAGCTCAAGCCGGTAAACGGCCCGGAAAAAACCGTCACCGCGGGCAATGCTTCGGGTGTCAATGATGGCGCGGCAGCCTTGATTCTGGCTTCCGCCGAGGCAGTGAAGCGTCACGGTCTTACGGCTCGGGCGCGTGTGCTGGGCATGGCCAGTGCCGGCGTCGCGCCTCGGGTCATGGGCATTGGTCCGGTGCCTGCGGTGCGCAAACTGATTGAGCGCCTGGGTGTGGCCGTCAGTGACTTTGATGTAATCGAACTCAATGAAGCCTTTGCCAGCCAGGGGCTTGCCGTGTTGCGCGAGCTGGGTCTGGCAGACGATGCGCCGCAGGTGAATCCCAATGGCGGGGCGATTGCCTTGGGTCATCCATTGGGAATGAGCGGGGCGCGTCTTGTGCTGACCGCCTTGCATCAGCTGGAGAAAACCGGCGGCAAAAAAGGTCTGGCGACCATGTGTGTCGGCGTCGGCCAAGGTCTGGCATTGGCGATCGAACGGGTCTGATAGCGCGATGTGAAAAAGCCGGGCGATTGTTGAATCAATCGTTCGGCTTATTGTGATTGAGGCGTTACATGTTGCAAGGTATGTCGGTATGCAACTTAACCCTGATGAGTATAAAAACATGACAACAGCCACTCACTACACAGGAGAGGAACGCAGAAAAAGGATTTTTGCGATTGTCGGTGCGTCTTCCGGCAACCTCGTCGAATGGTTCGACTTCTACGTTTATGCCTTTTGCGCGATCTACTTCGCGCCGGCTTTCTTCCCGTCAGATGACCCTACGGTTCAATTGCTGAATACGGCCGGGGTATTTGCAGCTGGCTTTTTGATGCGCCCTATCGGCGGCTGGATTTTCGGCCGGGTGGCCGACAAACACGGCCGCAAGAATTCAATGATGATCTCGGTGCTGATGATGTGCGCCGGTTCGCTGGTCATCGCCTTTTTGCCCACCTATGCCTCAATCGGCGCTTGGGCGCCGGCGTTGCTACTGGTCGCGAGGCTGTTCCAAGGGCTGTCGGTCGGCGGTGAGTACGGCACCACAGCCACTTACATGAGCGAAGTGGCCCTTAAAGGTCAGCGTGGTTTTTTTGCGTCTTTCCAGTACGTCACCCTGATCGGCGGGCAACTGCTGGCCGTATTGGTGGTGGTGATCCTTCAGCAATTTTTGTCGGAAGACGAGTTGCGTGCCTGGGGCTGGCGCGTGCCCTTCGTGATCGGTGCGCTGGCTGCGCTGATCTCGTTGATGCTGCGTCGCTCCCTGAAGGAAACCACCAGTGCTGAAACGCGACAGGATAAGGACGCTGGCAGTATCAGGGCCTTGTTCCGCGACCATAAAGCCGCGTTTATTACCGTGCTGGGTTACACCGCAGGTGGTTCGCTGATTTTCTACACCTTTACGACGTACATGCAGAAGTACCTGGTGAACACGGCCGGTATGCATGCCAAAACCGCCAGCTACATCATGACCGGCGCGCTGTTCCTTTATATGTGCATGCAGCCGGTGTTCGGCATGTTGGCGGACAAGATTGGCCGCCGCCAGTCGATGTTGTGGTTTGGCGCGCTGGGCACGCTGTGCACCGTACCGATTCTGATGACACTGAAAACCATCTCCAGTCCGTTTTTGGCGTTTGTGCTCATCACGCTGGCGCTGGCGATTGTCAGCTTTTACACCTCGATCAGCGGGTTGGTTAAGGCTGAAATGTTCCCACCTCAAGTGCGAGCGCTGGGCGTCGGTCTGGCTTACGCCGTGGCCAATGCCATTTTTGGCGGGTCAGCGGAATACGTGGCGTTGGGGCTGAAGTCGATGGGCATGGAAAACACCTTTTATTGGTATGTGACGGCCATGATGGCCATTGCATTTCTGTTCAGCTTCCGCTTGCCCAAGCAACCCAAGTACCTGCACCACGACCTATGAAGTACCGCGCGCGTCTTTGAAGGGCGCGCGCCTTCCAGGAAGGGTTTATGAGCGAGTGCAAGAGTCACCAGCTGTTCGATGCGTACTTCACGGCCAAGGCCATGGGGGACGTGTTCAGTGATCATGGTCGGGTTCAGGCCATGCTGGATTTTGAAGCGGCACTGGCGCGTGCTCAGGCGCGAGTCGGGCTGATCCCACAGTCCGCGGTGATGCCAATTCACGTGGCATGCCGAGCCAGTCTGTATGACTTCGAAGCCTTGGGGCAGGCGATTGCCACGGCGGGTAACTCGGCGATCCCTTTGGTCAAAGCCTTGGGCAAGCAGATAGCCATCGCCGCGCCTGAGGCAGAGCGCTATGTGCATCTGGGTGCTACCAGTCAGGACGTGATGGATACCGGGTTGGTGTTGCAACTGCGATCAGCCTTGGCCTTAATTGATCAGGATTTGCGTCGGCTGGGCAATGTGCTGGCCGAGTTAGCCCTGCGCTATGCGAACACGCCGCTCGCAGGCCGTACCTGGCTTCAGCAGGCGACGCCTGTCACTCTGGGCATGAAAATAGGCAGTTGGCTGGGCGCGGTCAGTCGCAACCGTCAACGTCTGGATGAATTAAAGCCCCGCTTGCTGTGCCTGCAATTTGGCGG
Source organism: Pseudomonas sp. 2024-210 (assembly GCF_045062345.1). Lineage (NCBI taxonomy): Bacteria > Pseudomonadati > Pseudomonadota > Gammaproteobacteria > Pseudomonadales > Pseudomonadaceae > Pseudomonas > Pseudomonas sp. 2024-210. The sequence continues at coordinate 136,816 of NZ_JBJGEJ010000005.1, forward strand.
AGCTGCGGGCACCCTGGCTTCACTGGGTGATCACGCATTACCCGTGGCGCACGCGTTGGCCGAAGAACTTCACTTGCAGCTGCCTGATCAACCTTGGCACACCCAACGTGATCGTTTGGTGGAGTTCGGCGCGGTATTGGGCTTGATTGCGGGCGGTCTCGGCAAACTTGGCCGTGACATCAGTTTATTGATGCAGACCGAAGCCGCTGAAGTATTCGAACCCTCGGCACCGGGTAAGGGCGGCTCTTCAACCATGCCGCACAAACGCAATCCTGTGGGCTCGGCGGTGTTGATCAGTGCTGCCACACGCGTACCGGGCTTGCTGAGCACCTTGTTCAGCGCCATGCCGCAAGAACATGAGCGCAGCCTGGGGCTGTGGCATGCCGAATGGGAAACCCTGCCCGAGATCTGTTGCCTGGTGTCCGGGGCCCTTGTTCAAGCGCTCACGATTGCGCAAGGGCTGGAAGTGGATGCCGAGCGCATGGCCAGTAACCTTGATTTGACTCACGGGTTGGTGCTGGCAGAGGCGGTCAGCAGTGTGCTGGCTCAGCGCGTAGGGCGTGAAACAGCGCATCACTTGCTGGAAAAATGCTGCAAGCGGGCCGTCGCTGAGCACCGCCACCTGCGCGCGGTGCTGGGCGAAGAACCTCAAGTGTGCGCCCAACTGTCGTCACACGAATTGGATCGCTTGCTCGATCCGGCTCATTACCTTGGTCAGGCGACGACGTGGGTTGAGCGCGCGCGGGCTGAACATTTTGCACTTGAATCATAAGAAGGAGCACTGCGTGGGACGTGTACAACTTGCTGAAGGTGAACTCAATTACCAGCTGGACGGCCCGCAAGGTGCGCCGGTGTTGGTTTTGTCCAACTCGCTGGGCACTGATCTAGGCATGTGGGACGCTCAGATGCCTGCGTTTACCCAGCATTTTCAGGTATTGCGCTACGACACCCGGGGTCATGGTCAGTCATTGGTCACCGAAGGCCCGTACACCATTGGGCAACTGGGCGCCGATGTGCTGGCTTTGCTGGATGCGCTGATTATCGAGCGTGCTCATTTTTGCGGCTTGTCGATGGGCGGATTGATCGGCCAATGGTTGGGCATCAATGCCGGTTCACGCTTAAACAAATTAGTGGTCTGCAACACCGCCGCCAAGATCGGCGAGCCCTCCGTGTGGAACCCGCGTATTGAAACGGTGTTGCGTGAGGGGGCTGCGGCAATGGCTGGCCTGCGCGATGCGTCAATTGCCCGCTGGTTCACCCCTGACTTTGCGCAGGCCAACCCGCAGCAAGCCAAGCGCATTACCGATATGCTGGCCGCCACCTCGCCACAGGGCTATGCCGCCAATTGCGCGGCGGTACGCGATGCTGATTTTCGTGACCAGTTGGGCGCAATTACGGTTCCCCTGCTGGTGATCGCCGGCACTGAAGACGCGGTCACCCCGCCAGCGGGCAGTCATTTCATTCAGGAGCATGTACGGGGCGCGCAGTATGCCGAGTTCCATGCGGCTCACCTGTCCAACGTGCAAGCCGGTGATGCCTTCAGCCAACGAGTGCTTGAATTTCTGTTAGTTGAGACGTCGATCTAAGGAGCGTTTTGTGGACGAAAAACAACGTTATGACGAAGGCATGAGCGTGCGCCGTGAAGTGCTCGGCGATGCCCATGTGGATCGCAGCCTCAATGCCCTGACCGAATTCAACAGTGAGTTTCAAGAAATGATCACCCGCCATGCCTGGGGTGACATCTGGACGCGCCCCGGTCTGCCGCGCCATACCCGCAGCCTGATTACCATAGCGATGCTGATCGGCATGAACCGCAGTGAAGAGTTGAAGTTGCACCTGCGCGCAGCGGCGAATAATGGGGTGAGCCGGGCCGAGATCAAGGAAGTGTTGATGCAGAGTGCCATTTACTGCGGCATCCCGGCGGCCAATGCGACATTCCATCTGGCTGAGTCGGTGTGGGATGAGCTGGGCATAGAGTCGCGCGGCTAAGCAATACCTGCGTAGCAGTTGACGAGTAGTACGAGGCTACGTCCGGCTGCGCAGCAGTCGTAAACGTTTCTCGGCTTAGGTCCTTGCGACGATTGCATCGTCGAACGCTGCCTCGCATTACTCGTCAGCTGCTACGAGATTTACGTTCCGGTTAAACAACAAACCCGCCAAAAGGCGGGTTTGTTGTTTAACCGGCAGGCATCAAGCCTTGGGCGGTTCGTCCGAAATCGGACGGTTTTGCCCGGTCTGTTCATACCAGCCGCCACCTAGCGCCTTGTACAGATTGACCTCACTGGTCAGCTGCGACAGGCGATCAGTGATCAAGGATTGCTGCGCACTGAACAACGAGCGCTGAGCATCAAGGAAGGTCAGGTTGCTGTCGATGCCGATGCGATAACGACGCTCTGCCAAGCGATAGTAATCTTGGTTGGCATTGACGAATTGGCTTTGAGCCTCTAACTGCTGTTTGTAAGTCTCGCGGGATGCGAGACCGTCGGAGACTTCCTGGAACGCCGTCTGGATCGTTTTCTCATACTGAGAAACGGTGATCTCTTTCTGGATTTTCGAGTAGTCGAGGCTGGCGCGCAAAGCCCCTGCGTTAAAGATCGGCAGGGTGATTTGCGGCGAGAACAGCCACGTGCCCGAACCGCCCTTGAACAGCCCAGACAAATCAGGGCTCAAGGTCCCCGCATTGGCGGTGAGGCTGATGCTGGGGAAGAACGCAGCACGTGCGGCCCCAATGTTGGCGTTGGCGGCCAACAGCCGATGCTCGGCTTCAAGGATGTCCGGGCGACGTTGCAGCAAGTCCGACGGCAAGCCTGCCGGGACTTCATTCAACAAGTCGACGGCCAGCGGTTTGGCTGCTGGCAGGTTGTCCGGCAACGATGTCCCTAACAGGAGAACCAGGCTGTTCTGATCCTGGGCAACTTGACGGGTATACCGTGCCAGTTGCACCTTGGCATTCTCGACTGAGGTCCGCAACTGGCTCACATCCAGCGCCGAGGCCACACCCACTTCGTTGCTGCGCAAAGTCAGCTTGTAGCTCTCGTTGAAGTTTTTCAGTGTGTCTTCAGTGAGCTTCAGCAGTTCTTTGTCAGCCTGCCAGGTCAAGTAGGCGTTGGCGACACTGGCCACCAGACTGATCTGGGTGGTGCGTCGCGCTTCTTCGGTTGCAAAGTAGTTCTGAAGCGCTTGGTCACTCAGGCTGCGGACTCGGCCAAACAGGTCCAGTTCGTAAGCACTGACCCCAAGGGTCGCCGAGTACTGGCTGGTGATGCCCGACTCTCCGGTTTGCGACATGCGCGACGGGGTGCGTTGACGACTGCCGCTGGCATCCGCATTGACCGCCGGAAACAGATCGGCGCGCTGGATACGGTATTGCGCGGCATACGCGTCGATGTTCAACGCCGCGACCCGAAGGTCGCGGTTGTTGACCAAGGCCGTTTGAATCAGCTGTTGCAGGGCTGGGTCATGGAAAAACTGACGCCAGCCTTGTTCGGCGGCGGCCTGATTGGCCGCCTCCGTAGGCGAGTAAGCCGGGCCTTTAGGGTACTGCGCGGCTACCGGCGCTTCAGGGCGCTGGTAATCCGGAATCAACGAGCAGCCGCCCAGCGTAAACGCGGCGATAGCTACTGCGAGAAGCGACTTGCTCATTGGCCAGCCTCTTTGTTTGGAGTTTTAGTCAGGTCCACTTTCTTTTTACCTTCGGCGCGGCTGCCGATGGAGGACACGGCTACGAAGAACAGAGGCACCCAGAAGATGGCCAGAATGGTAGCGCTCAACATACCACCGATTACGCCGGTACCGATGGCATGCTGGCTGCCCGAACCTGCACCATTGGAAATGGCCAATGGCACCACCCCGAGGATAAAGGCCAGCGACGTCATGATGATCGGACGCAGACGCATACGGCACGCCTCAATCGCGGCCTCCGTCAACGTTCGCCCTTGTTCGTGTAGCTCTTTGGCAAATTCAACAATCAGAATGGCGTTTTTCGCTGCCAGACCGATGGTGGTTAACAGCCCCACCTGGAAGTAAACGTCGTTGGACAAACCGCGCAGGCTGGTGGCCAGCAATGCACCGATAATCCCCAGTGGCACCACCAACATGACCGCAATTGGAATCGACCAGCTTTCATACAAGGCTGCAAGGCACAGGAAGACCATCAGCAAGGAGATTGCGTACAGTGCAGGTGCTTGCGAACCGGACAGACGCTCCTCGTAAGACAGCCCCGTCCAGGCTATACCCACACCTGCAGGCAACTTCTTGGCCAGCGCTTCAACTTCTGCCATCGCCTCGCCGCTGCTGTAGCCCGGAGCGGGTGCACCCAGAATCTCCATGGCTTCTACACCGTTGTAACGCGACAGCTTGGGTGCGCCGTAGGTCCATTCGCCGCGGGCGAAGGCCGAGAAGGGCACCATCGTTCCCTCATCGTTGGTGACGTACCACTTTTTCAGGTCTTCGGGGTTCATGCGCGAGGTCTCATTGCCTTGCAAGAACACCTTCTTCACCCGTCCACGGTCGATAAAGTCGTTGACGTAACTGGCACCCAAACCGATAGACAGCGTGTCGTTGATGTCTGACAGACTGACGCCCTGAGCGCGCGCGGCCTCATCGTCGATGATCAGTTTGTACTGAGGTTCGTCGTTCAATCCGTTTGGACGTACGCCGGACAGGATCTTGCTTTGCGCGGCCATACCGAGGAACTGGTTACGCGCCTCCATCAGTTTGTCATGACCGATACCGGCCCGGTCTTGCAGATAAACGTCAAAACCGGTGGCGTTACCCAGCTCCATTACGGCAGGGGGAGCAAAGGCGAACACCATCGCATCGCGGAATGTGGAGAAGTGCTTTTGTGCCCGTGCTGCCAAGGCAAATACGCTGTCTTCAGGGCCACGCTCGCTCCACGGCTTGAGCATGATGAATGCCAGACCAGAGCTTTGACCGCGACCTGCAAAGTTGAAGCCGTTTACCGTAAAGACTGACGATACGGACGACGACTCATCTTTGAGCAGGTATTCACGCATCCTGTCGATGACGTCCTGTGTGCGTTCGGCTGTTGTTCCGGGTGGTGTCTGAACTTGAGCAAACAATACGCCCTGGTCTTCTTCTGGCAGGAAGGAGGTAGGAATGCGCGTAAACAGGAAGATCATGCCCACGACGATCAATACGTAGGCCAGAAAGTACGGAGCTTTGTGGCGCAGGATGCTGCCGACGCTGTTTTCGTAGCGCTTGACGCCGCTGTCGAACGTGCGGTTGAACCAACCGAAGAACCCGCGCTTGTTCTCGCCGTGATCGCCTTTGGCAATCGGTTTGAGAATCGTGGCACACAAGGCTGGAGTAAAGATCAAGGCGACCATAACCGACAGCGCCATGGCCGATACGATGGTGATCGAGAACTGACGGTAGATCACACCGGTAGAGCCGCCGAAGAACGCCATTGGCAGCAATACGGCTGACAGTACAAGGGCGATACCGACCAGGGCGCCCTGAATCTGCCCCATGGATTTTTTGGTGGCTTCTTTGGGCGATAATCCCTCTTCGGCCATCACCCTCTCGACGTTTTCAACCACGACAATGGCATCGTCCACCAGCAAGCCGATGGCAAGCACCAAGCCAAACATGGTCAGGGTGTTGATGCTGAAGCCAGCTGCAGCGAGGATCCCGAACGTACCCAGCAATACCACCGGCACCGTCATCGTTGTGATGATGGTGGCGCGGAAGTTTTGCAGGAACAGGAACATCACCAGGAACACCAGCACAACCGCTTCAACCAGTGTTTCTACAACCCCTTCGATGGAGGCAGAGATCACGGGTGTAGTGTCATACGGGTAAACCACTTCCATGCCAGGCGGGAAGAAGGGTTGCAGATCCGCGATGGTTTGGCGTACCGCCTTGGCGGTGTTCAGTGCGTTAGCGTCAGTGGCCAGCTTGATTGCCAGACCGGAGGACGGCTTGCCGTTGTACTGAGCGCTGACGCTGTAGTTCTCGCCCCCCAGTGCCACATCGGCCACATCACTCAGGCGAACCTGAGAACCGTCCGTGTTGACCTTGAGCAGGATTTTCTTGAACTCTTCGGCGGTCTGCAAACGCGTCTTGCCGATAATGGTGGCGTTGAGTTCTTGGCCTTTGACGGCTGGCAGACCCCCCAGTTGCCCGGAGGACACCTGCACGTTCTGAGCTGAAATGGCCGTTTTGACGCTTACCGGGGTCAGGTTGTACTTGTTCAACTTGGCCGGGTCGAGCCAGATACGCATGGCGTACTGGGAACCGAACACCTGGAAGTCGCCCACACCTTCGGTACGGGAGATAGGGTCCTGCATGTTGGAAACGATGTAGTTGGACAAGTCGTCCTTGTTCATCGAGCCATCGGTGGACACCACGCCAACGACCATGAGGAAGTTTTTCACTGCCTTGGTCACGCGGATACCTTGCTGCTGAACTTCTTGCGGCAGCAGCGGTGTCGCCAGGTTGAGCTTGTTTTGTACCTGAACCTGAGCAGTATCAGGATCAGTACCCTGGTTGAAGGTCGCGGTAATGGTCATGCTGCCGTCGGAGTTACTTTCCGACGAGACATAACGCAAATGATCGATACCGTTCAATTGCTGCTCGATCACCTGAACCACGGTGTCCTGCACGGTCTGCGCCGAAGCGCCCGGGTAGGTCACGGAAATCGAGATGGCCGGTGGTGCAATGCTCGGGTACTGGTTGATCGGTAGCTTGAGGATCGACAGCGCTCCGACAAGCATCATCACCAGGGCTATTACCCAGGCGAAAATCGGACGGTCGATGAAAAAATTCGACATGGTTTATTCCCCTTTAGTGCCCGCAGCTTTTTCTGTGGCCGGGGCAGATGCCGGGGATGCGCCTGGAGATTTATCCATGATTTTCACTTCAACACCTGGTTTGACGTATTGCAGGCCGTCAGTGATCAGACGATCACCCGGTTTCAGGCCGTCTTCCACCAACCAGTCGCTACCGACGGTACGGGTCGCTTGCAGTACGCGCAGCTCAACCTTGTTATCCGGGCCTACGATCAGTGCCGTCGGCTGGCCTTTGGAGTTGTGGGTCACACCGATTTGCGGGGCCAGAATGGCATCGCTGTTGATACCGGCTTCCAGTTGCGCATGAACAAACATGCCCGGCAGCAGGATATCTTTCGGGTTCGGGAACACGGCACGCAGGGTGACGGAGCCGGTGGTTTCGTCCACTGACACTTCAGAGAATTCCAGACGGCCTTCTTCTGAGTATTGGCTGCCATCTGGCAGGGTCAGTTTCACTTTGGCAGCGTTGGCGCCTGCGGATTTCAAGCGGCCATCAGCCAGGTCACGACGCAGTTCGAGCATCTCGACGGAGGACTGGGTCACGTCAACATAGATCGGGTCCAGTTGCGTGATCACGGCCAATGCGTTGGCCTGACCGCTGGTCACCAGAGCGCCTTCAGTGTAGATCGAGCGGCCAATACGGCCTGTCAGCGGAGCCAGTACTTTGGTGTATCGCAAGTTCACCATCGCAGTATTGAGGGCCGCTTCGGCTTCAAGACGGGACGACTCGGCGTTGTCGTATTCCTGACGGCTTACGGCTTGCTCTGCGACCAATTGCTTGTAGCGGTCAGCCAGTGATTTGGCGGACTGTAGCGTTGCCTTGGCGCTCAATACATTGCTTTGGTAAATAGCCGGATCGATTTGATACAGCTGTTGACCTTCTTTGACGTCACTGCCTTCCTTGAAGTAGCGCTTAAGAATAATCCCGTTTACCTGGGGACGAACTTCTGCCGAACGATAAGACGTCGTGCGCCCTGGAAGATCGGTGGTCAGGGTAAATGGTTGGGTTTTCAGCGTCACGACGCCGACCTGAGGGATTTGCGGGGCAGGTGCTGCCTCTTCCTTTTTACATCCGCTGATAAGCGAAGCTAGGGCGATGGCAGCAACCAGAGCGGTAACAGCTGGCTTGAATTGCATGAAGATCCTCGGGTCAGGCACGCGAAAGCGCACAAGAATAGTGGAAGGGTAAAGAAAGCTGTTCCGGGTGGATAAGTAGCTTGCTAAGGAATATACTTACATTCGTGTCTGTTTGTAAATAGCGTGGCCCTTTTGCAACGTGCGCTACTGAGTCCTTTTTAGAGCGTGAAGTAGGCCGGGATAAGGCATAACAACCGCCACCCGATGTCGGTTTGGACGCGTGAGTGCAACCGTCCAGATCCTCCTGATTGAGGTTTTTATTGCCATGGTGCGTCGTACCAAAGAAGAAGCTCAGGAAACGCGCAGTGCGATTCTCGAAGCGGCTGAGCAGGCCTTTTATACGCGTGGTGTCGCGCGCACGACGCTGGCCGATATTGCCGCGTTGGCTGGCGTTACACGAGGCGCCATTTATTGGCACTTCAGCAACAAGGCTGATCTTGTGCAAGCCATGCTGGACAGTTTGCATGAGCCGTTGGAGGAGCTGGCCAAAGCCAGTGAAAGCCAGGATGAGCTTGACCCGCTTGGGTGCATGCGCAAGCTGCTGGTCCATTTGTTTTGCCAGATTGCCATTGACCCTAAAACCCGGCGCATCAATGAGATTTTGTTTCATAAGTGTGAATTCACTGACGAAATGTGCGATTTGCGTCGTCAACGCCAAGTGGCGATGGTCGACTGTAATAGTCGAATCGAGCTCACACTGAATAACGCGATCCATCGCAATCAACTCCCCAAAAACCTCGATGCTCGTCGCGCGGCTATTTGTCTGCATGCCTACATCGACGGAATTCTCGGTCAATGGCTACTGGTTCCCGACAGCTTCGAGCTGCACAAGGAAGCTGAAATATGGGTTGATGCCGGCATCGAAATGATCAGCTTGAGCCTGAGCCTACGCAAATAATGCCAAATTCGCTCAGAGTTTAGTCGGAACAAAGAATAAGGGTAGGAAGATTTCCCAATCGAGGCCGTTTCATTCCGAGCGGTCTTTATATACGTCTAGGTCGCGGGTTTAAAGGTAGCCAGCTAAGTATTTTGTAGCCCAATTGTTACCGTATGGTTAAGAGTCTATTAAGTCGTGCCTCAAGCAACCTTTTGCTTGAGCGTCGTTCAGGTGTGGAACTGCGAAAAAGCCTCGACTTTTTTTGCGCATCTAGAGTTGTTGCCTACGTATCCCCTACACTCGGCACACGCTTTGGCCTTGGGCCAGAGCTGCCAGAGTTCAGCGTGCCGGTCAATTGGACTGCCTGAACTTAAGCAAACAGGCTGCGAATCGCCGAGAGCGTCGCGGCAAATTCGAGGAATAACAAGTGAACAAGATTTACTCGAGTGCTGAATCCGCCTTACTGGGGCTTGTTGAAGACGGCATGACCCTGGCTGTGGGAGGTTTTGGGTTGTGCGGCATCCCTGAAGCCTTGATTGCAGCCCTGCGGGATACCGGCAAACGTGACCTGACCGTGATCAGCAACAATGCCGGCGTCGATGGTTTTGGTTTAGGGCAACTGCTGACGACTCGTCAGATTCGTAAAATGATTTCCTCTTACGTCGGTGAAAACAAAGAGTTCGAGCGTCAGTATTTGGCAGGCGAGCTGGAGCTTGAATTCACCCCACAAGGCACCCTGGCTGAAAAGCTTCGGGCTGGTGGAGCCGGTATTCCAGCGTTTTACACCAAGACGGGTTACGGGACGTTGGTGGCTGAAGGCAAGGAAACGCGTGAATTCGACGGTGAGTGGTATGTCATGGAGCGTTCGTTGCGGGCCGACGTCGCCTTGGTTAAAGCGTGGAAGGCTGACAAATCCGGCAATCTGCTGTTTAACAAAACTGCACGTAACTTCAACCCTTTAGCGGCCATGGCAGCCAAGGTGTGTGTGGTTGAAGTGGAAGAAATCGTTGAGATTGGCGAGATCGAACCTGACCACGTTCATTTACCGGGTATTTACGTACAACGGCTGGTGCTCAACGCCACCCCGGAAAAACGCATCGAACAACGCACTGTGCGGAGCGCCTGATCATGGCCTGGACTCGTGAAGAAATGGCGCACCGCGCCGCCCAAGAATTGCAGGATGGTTTTTACGTCAATCTGGGTATCGGCTTGCCGACGCTCGTCGCCAACTACATCCCTGAGGGCATGGATGTCTGGCTACAGAGTGAGAATGGATTGCTCGGTATTGGCCCGTTCCCGACTGAAGACGAAGTGGACGCCGACCTGATCAACGCAGGCAAGCAAACCATCACCACCTTGCCCGGCAGCAGTTTTTTCAACAGTGCCGATTCATTCGCCATGATCCGTGGAGGGCATATCAATCTTTCTATTCTGGGGGCGATGCAAGTCTCGGAGAAAGGCGATCTGGCCAACTGGATGATCCCTGGCAAGATGGTTAAGGGCATGGGTGGCGCGATGGATTTGGTAGCGGGGGTCAAGCGTGTCGTTGTGCTGATGGAGCACACCGCTAAAGGCGGTGCCCATAAACTGCTTCAAGCCTGCGATTTGCCCCTGACCGGGGTTGGCGTGGTTGACCGGATCATTACCGATCTGGGCGTGCTCGACGTCACCGAGCACGGTCTGACACTGGTAGAGCTGGCGTCAGGCGTGACGCGTGAGCAACTACAAGAAGCCACAGGTTGCAAAATAAGCGCGTAACGGCCTTGAAACGCAAAAAGCCCCGGCTCAAACGAGACGGGGCTTTTCAGCTACAGCATCAATCAGCGTTCCAGGTCGGCAATCTTACCTGGCTTGCCATCCCACTCTGCCGCGTCCGGCAGAGGGTCTTTACGCTCAGTGATGTTTGGCCAGATTTCAGCCAGCTCGACATTCAACTGAATAAAATTCTCCATGCCAGCAGGAATCTCATCTTCAGAGAAGATGGCCTGAGCTGGGCATTCAGGCTCACAAAGCGCGCAATCAATGCACTCATCCGGGTGAATCACCAGGAAGTTCGGGCCTTCGTAAAAGCAGTCCACCGGACAGACTTCTACGCAGTCGGTGTACTTGCACTTGATGCAGTTGTCGGTGACGACGAAGGTCATTTCTAATTTTCTCCTCAGGCGGCGGCAGCGAAGCCCTTCCAGTTCGGGCTCGCAGGGTTCGGGAGTGATATCTACTGAACAGGCTAAAAGGTCAGTAGCATCCCGAACCGCGCGCGATTCTAGCAGCTTTTAAAGGCGTGTCTTTAATGTGTAGAGCAAATCAAGTGCTTTACGCGGTGTGAGATTGTCCAGATCCAGCTTGGAAAGATCATCCAGAACCGGGTGAGGCAGGCTGGCAAACAAATCACTTTGTTGGGGCGCGGCCTTCTTGCCAGGGGCTGGTTTTGGCAATTCGTGCGGCAGGCTGGTGGTCTCCAGGCGGCTCAAATGCTCGCGGGCACGGGTGATAACGGGAGTTGGCACACCAGCCAGTTGTGCCACGGCCAAACCATAACTTTGGCTGGCTGGCCCCGGCAGCACGTGGTGCAGAAATACGATGCGCTCATTGTGCTCGGTTGCACTCAAGTGCACGTTGGCGACCAATGGTTCACTCTCGGGCAGAACCGTCAGCTCGAAGTAGTGAGTGGCGAACAAGGTATACGCACGCAGTTGAGCCAGCCGCTCAGCGGCAGCCCAGGCCAGCGACAGGCCGTCAAAGGTACTTGTGCCTCGACCCACTTCGTCCATCAGAACCAGGCTGCGGTCGGTGGCATTGTGCAGAATATTCGCGGTCTCGCTCATTTCAACCATGAAGGTCGAGCGTCCGCCCGCCAGGTCATCGCTGGAGCCGATGCGAGTAAAGATGCGATCAACGAGTGATAGCTCGCAACTCGCCGCCGGTACAAAACTGCCAATATGCGCAAGCAAAACGATCAATGCGGTTTGACGCATGTAGGTCGATTTACCGCCCATGTTCGGACCTGTGATCACCAGCATGCGGGTGTTGTCATCCAGCGCCAGATCGTTGGCCACAAACGGCGTGGTCAGCACTTGTTCAACCACCGGGTGACGCCCCTGGTTGATGCGCATGCACGGCTCGTCGACAAAACGTGGGCAGTTCAAGTCGAGGTTTAACGCACGCTCAGCCAGATTGCTCAGTACATCCAGTTCGGCCAGCGCGGCGGCTGTGTCTTGCAGGGGCGGCAACTCACCAATCAAGGTTTCGAGCAAGGCTTCATAGAGCATCTTCTCGCGGGCTAATGCGCGACTTTTGGCAGACAGGGCTTTATCTTCGAAGGCTTTTAGCTCCGGTGTGATAAAGCGCTCGGCCCCTTTAAGCGTCTGGCGACGAATGTAATCTGCCGGGGCTTGTTCGGCCTGTTTGCTGGGCAACTCAATAAAGTAGCCATGAACCCGGTTGTAACCGACCTTGAGGTTGGCGAGGCCCGTACGGGCTTTTTCGCGGGCTTCAAGATCAATCAGGAACTGGCCCGCGTTCTCGCTCAATGATTGCAGTTCATCAAGCTCGGCGTCATAGCCGGTCTTGAGTACACCGCCATCGCGGATGACGGCAGGCGGGTTGTCGTTGATGGCTTTTTCGAGCAGCGCAGCCAGCTCAGGATAGGTGCCAGTGAGGCTGGCCAGTTGCTGCAAATGCGGGGCTTCGAGGCCAATCATCGCATCCTGCAGCTCTGGCAGGGCCGTCAGGGCATCGCGTAACCGGGCCAGATCTCGCGGGCGGGCGTTACGCAAACCGATTCGAGCCAGAATGCGTTCCAGGTCGCCAATTTCTTTAAGCTGCGGTTGGAGCTTTTCAAAGCGATAGCCATCGAGCAGGCACGTAATCGACGACTGGCGCGCGAGCAGTACACTCAAGTCGCGCAGTGGACGATTCAGCCAACGGGTCAGCAAGCGGCTGCCCATCGACGTCTGGCAGCGGTCAACCACCGATTGCAACGTGTTGTCGCGCCCGCCCGCCAGGTTGGTGTCCAGTTCCAGATTGCGTCGGCTGGCACCGTCGAGCACCACGGTGTCATCAAGGCGTTCGTGACGCAGGCTGCGCAAATGGGGCAGGGCGGTACGTTGAGTTTCCTTGGCATAGCTGAGCAAGCAACCGGCGGCACCAATAGCCAGGGTCAGGTTCTCGCAACCGAAGCCTTTAAGGTCTTGGGTAGAGAATTGCTGGCACAGGCTTTTAAAGGCGGAGTCGCGCTCGAAATCCCACGGCGCGCGGCGACGTACACCACGGCGTTTTTCTGCTGGCAAGCCTTGAGGCCAGTCATCCGGGATCATCAGCTCAACCGGGTTAATTCGCTCCAGTTCGGCCAGCAGGTTCTCCCAGCCTTTGATTTCCAGTACCGAAAAGTTGCCACTGGTAATGTCCAGCACCGCCAGCCCAAACAAACGCTCGTCGCCCAGTACGGCGGCAATCAGGTTGTCGCGGCGCTCATCCATCAACGCTTCATCGCTGACCGTGCCGGGTGTGATAATTCGCACCACCTGACGATCGACCGGGCCTTTACTGGTTGCCGGGTCGCCCACCTGCTCACAAATCACCACCGACTCGCCAAGCTTTACCAGTTTGGCCAAATAACCTTCGGCCGCGTGGTAAGGAATCCCGCACATAGGGATAGCCTGCCCGGCAGATTGCCCACGTGCGGTGAGGGTGATGTCCAGCAACTTGGCGGCTTTTTTCGCGTCTTCGTAGAAGATCTCGTAGAAATCGCCCATGCGATAGAACATCAGCTGATCAGGGTGCTGGTTCTTCAGGCGCCAGTACTGCTGCATCATTGGCGTGTGGCCGGAAAGGTCGGAAGTATTTTTACTCATGAGAGGCTTAGGCGGATTCGTTTTAAAAGTGGGCAAAGGCAGGCGCGTGGCCTGAAGTTTTCGCAATGGGCGCAAGGTTAACATGTCAGCCATGTGCATCTACAGGCGCTCATGGGCGCTGCTATTAATAGAAGAAATAGCATTTGCCATCTATAAACACCGCTAGCACTATTCTCTCCATGCCTAAACGAACTGTTTCTATCGTCCTCAAAGAACTGCTTGCTCGCCATCAGCTCACGGCCATGGCGCTGCACCGTAGTACGGGTGTGCCGCAGTCAACACTTTCGCGAATTTTGAATGGCAAAATTGTCGATCCGTCTGACAGGCAAATCTCAAGAATCGCCGAGTATTTCCAAATCAGTACCGATCAATTACGTGGCCGGGGGAGTCCTCGCAGGCCTGTTTTATCCGATGCCGACCCGAGACATCCGGAGCTGCGGGATATTTGCTTATGGGATGACGACACCCCTGTGGCTGATGATGAAGTGGCCATCGCCTTTCTGCGCCAGGTCGAATTAGCAGCCGGTTCCGGGCGTTTTGCCATTGAAGAGAGCGAGCGTGCGAAGCTTCGTTTTGGCAAGCGCAGCCTGCGCCATAATGGCGTGCAATTCGATCAGGCCAAGTGTGTAACAGTGCGCGGTGACAGCATGCTCCCGGTTTTGCGCGATGGCGCAACGGTGGGTGTCAATGCAGGCAAGCGTGCGCTTGAAGAGGTCATTGATGGTGATCTGTATGCGATCAATCACAACGGTCAGCTACGGGTAAAGCAGCTCTATCGGTTGCCCCAAGGTATTCGTTTGCGAAGTTTTAACCGGGACGAGTATCCAGACGAGGACTATGCCTACAGTGACATGGAGGATGAGCAACTGGTCATTCTAGGCCATGTGTTCTGGTGGGGCATGTACGCACGCTGAGCTACATCTCATGTAAAAAGCCCACATAAACGTGGGCTTTTCTGGTTTTAAAGCGGTGTTTATTGCGCAACACGTATTCAAGGGTGGCTTGAGTTGGGCGGTATATAAATATATGCACTGGTGCATTGACTGTATATCCATACATGCATAGTCTAGTTTGCATGACGGTCGGCGATCGAATTCAAACAGGGAAGTGGCGCGATCGAAAGCGCCGGCACCTCAGGTCGGCATTGACTATTTATCCCTAAGGACCCAGGAGTGATGACACGATGAATGAACCGCAGGTATTGCTGGATATGCCGGTTTTACTGGTCATCCTTCTGGCTTTGGTGGGGGGGGTTTTTGGCGAGATGTGGCGTGCTGATAAAGACGGTGCCAGTGGATGGTTGCTGATCCGACGCCTTGCGCTGCGCTCGGGGGCCTGCGTGGTCTGCGGCGTCTCGACCTTTATGTTGTTGTATTCGGCAGGTATGTCCGTGCTGGCGGCGGGAGCCTTTGGATGCCTGACTGCATTGGCCGGTGCAGATGCTGCAATCAGCCTGTACCAACGTTGGGCTGCTAAGCGGCTTGGGGTGGAGAGTTCTGCAACGGACTCACGTATCGATCCTTAGTTTTCGTGTAGGTTATGGCATCGATCAGTGCTTACAACGATGTCGAAACCCTTGCCGCTCAGGAAATTACTATGGACTCACTGTCTCACCTTGCTGCCGAACTCGGACACCTGCTGCAGGCGCTAGATGCTCAGGTCACGACGGCTGAATCCTGCACTGGAGGTGGTATTGCTGAAGCCATTACCCGTATCCCCGGCAGTTCTGCCTGGTTCGAGGCAGGTTTTGTCACGTATTCCAACCTGCAAAAGACTAAGCAATTGGGGGTTCCTGAGGGCTTGTTCGACCAAGTAGGTGCTGTCAGTCGCGAAGTGGTCGAGGCAATGGTTGCGGGGGCTCAGGTGCAAAGCGGAGCACGCTTTGCTGTGGCCGTAAGTGGCGTGGCCGGGCCTGGTGGTGGATCGCAAGAGAAACCGGTCGGCACCGTTTGGCTGGCGTGGGGGGATGGCGGCGAGGTCACGACCGAACGCCGGTATTTTGCCGGTGACCGTGATGAGGTGCGTCGGCAAACCGTAATCGCGGCTTTGGAAGGCCTAATACGCCGAACGGTACGAGAAATAAAAAAACAGGGGTAGGCGATCGTTTAACCCTGTGGAATAATACTGGCTACTTATACAGTTATCGGCCGACCGGCCTTATTGATTACGAGAGGACTTTAATGGACGACAACAAGAAGAAAGCCTTGGCTGCGGCCTTGGGTCAGATCGAACGTCAATTCGGCAAGGGTGCCGTAATGCTCATGGGCGAGCAAGAGCGCCAGGAAGTGCCGGCAATCTCTACCGGTTCGCTGGGTCTGGACATCGCGCTAGGCATTGGCGGTCTGCCAAAAGGTCGTATTGTTGAAATTTACGGCCCAGAATCGTCGGGTAAAACCACACTGACTCTGTCGGTAATCGCTCAAGCACAAAAGGCGGGTGCCACCTGTGCCTTCGTCGATGCCGAGCACGCCCTTGATCCTGAATACGCTGCCAAACTGGGTGTTAACGTCGATGATCTGCTGGTTTCTCAGCCTGATACCGGCGAACAGGCGCTTGAAATTACAGACATGCTGGTGCGTTCCAACGCCGTTGACGTGATCATCATCGACTCTGTGGCAGCCTTGACCCCAAAAGCCGAAATCGAAGGCGACATGGGTGACATGCACGTGGGTCTGCAAGCCCGTCTCATGTCTCAGGCTCTGCGTAAAATTACCGGTAACATCAAAAACGCCAACTGCCTGGTGATCTTCATCAACCAGATCCGCATGAAAATCGGCGTGATGTTCGGTAGCCCGGAAACCACCACCGGTGGTAACGCGCTGAAGTTCTACTCCTCGGTACGTCTGGACATCCGCCGCACGGGTGCGGTGAAAGAAGGCGATGTGGTGGTCGGCAGCGAAACCCGCGTCAAAGTGGTCAAAAATAAAATGGCTCCGCCATTCCGCCAGGCTGAATTCCAGATTCTTTACGGCAAAGGCATCTATCTCAATGGCGAGATGATCGACCTGGGTGTATTGCACGGTTTCGTCGAGAAGGCGGGCGCTTGGTACAGCTACAACGGCAGCAAGATTGGTCAGGGCAAAGCCAACTCGGCTAAGTTCCTGGACGATAACCCTGAAATCAAGGAAGCCCTTGAGAAGCAGTTGCGCGCCAAGTTGTTGGGGCCAAAGTCGGATGCCGAGATGGCTGACATCAAAATCATGCCAAAAATGAGTAAAGCAGCCAAAGCGGCCGCGGATGAAGCTGAAGCAGCAGAAATGGCGCTGGAAAACGGCTCAGACTCCAATAACAACTGATCTGACTCATGACCGTAGTTCTGGATAATCTGGCCGCGGTGCGTCGAACTGCTATGGACCTGCTCGCGCGACGCGAGCATGGTCGAGTTGAATTGACACGCAAGTTGCGTCAGCGCGGTGCTTGCCCCGACATGATCGACATCGCCCTCGACCGTTTAACGGAAGATGGCTTGCTGTCGGAGGCGCGTTACCTTGAAAGCTATATCTCTTATCGTGCCGGTTCCGGTTATGGTCCATTGCGCATCCGCGAAGAACTTAATCAGCGCGGATTGCCCCGTGGCGATGTAGAGGATGCGCTGCGCGAGTGCGGATTTAACTGGCAAGAACGATTGGAAGAAACTTGGCGTCGCAAGTTCTCTGCGCAGTTACCGGAAGATGCGAAAGAACGTGCTCGCCAAGGGCGCTTCTTGAGTTATCGAGGGTATCCGCTAGAAATGATCGGCCGCTTGTTAAGTGGCCGAGAATTTGATGACTGACGGCGGCCATCTGTAGTCACTGCCGCAGGCTACGATAAGCGTTGTCTGACCTTCGTTCCTACTACGAAGGCTTGATCACTAAGCAACGTGTCGTAGCCTCACTCCCCCTCTCTTATTCAGTGACCGACTCGGGCCTTTGCGGTGCCAGCGATGACGTTGCTGTCGCCCAGTTTTCGGGCAGATTGATGAAATTGACAAGTTCGCGTAAGCGCCCTTGATTACGCCCGCTAAAGGCGAAGCTCAGACACGTCAAGTGGTTGAGCGCAGGATTGTCGTGCTCAACCTGTCCATAGGCTTGCTGTTGAAAACTGTCATGAACGCAAATGTCGGCAAAGTTCAGCTTGATCTGTTCAAGGGCTTCGCCATTTACAGCCCTTTTCATGCGTACGACAAAGGTTTTGGTGAGCCAGCGGCTTGAATGATAGTTGCTGTAGAACTGCTCGATCTCATCAACCGCGTCTTGAGCACTGTGGACCAGACGCATCAATTTCAGATCATTGGGCAGTATGTACTGATGGGCTTGCAACTGGTTATGGATGAAGTCCAGGGCACTTTGCCAGAACGATGCGCCGGGCATATCCAGAAGCACGATCGGCACCAAGGGTGTTTTGCCGGTTTGCATCAGCGTCAGCACTTCCAGCACCTCGTCCAGCGTGCCAAAACCGCCGGGGCAAATGATCAAGGCGTCCGCTTCTTTGAGGAAAAACAGCTTGCGGGTGAAGAAGAAGTGAAAAGCCAGCAAATGCTCTGAATCAATGATCGTTGCATTGGCGCGTTGTTCAAACGGCAGGGTGATATTAAACCCTAAACTGTATTCCAGACCGGCGCCTTCATGTGCAGCGGCCATTATTCCGCCGCCACCTCCGGTGATGACCATCATGTCTGAGCGTGCCAGTGTTACGCCCACCTCCCTGGCCAGCGCATACAGCGGATCTTCAGCGGGCGTGCGGGCTGAACCGAAGACGGTTACTTTGCGGCGTCCTTTGAATTGCTCCAGTACGCGAAAGGTTTTCTCAAGCTCGCGAATGGCTTGCAGGGTGATTTTGGCATTCCAGCGATCGATATCGTCATGGGCCATGCGCAAGACGGTCAGCAGCATTTCACGATAAAGCGGTTGGTTCGGGCTGTTAGGGGCCACCCGCTGTAATTGTGCTTCAACCTCTTCGGCAACGTTCAGGCCGTGGCTCTCGAAGTAAAGTGACAGGGTGTCCTGGGTTTGGTCGGGCATTTATAGCTCCTTCTAGACAACATCCTTGGGTGCGCCCGATCAGCCAAGCGCGACGACACAAGGTGTCAAAAGCGATGCCTTGATGATGGTCCGGTGTTGTCTTGACTGGCAATAGCTAATTGCCTGATGTGGAAGAAGACATGGGATTACGATGAAAAATACGGCGAGGGCTGCACGCCGCTTTATGCCACGGCGCGCGCGAAGAAAAGCAGGTAACGGTTATTTGCGCTGGCAGTTGTCGGCGCCGATGTCCTGGGTCAAAACCGCTGTGTTGGTTTTGTATTCCCGGATGTCAAAGCGCATGGTCGCGCCCTTGGCCATCAATTTACGGAAATTCGGGTTACTGCAAACGCTGCGTCCCAGTTGCGGAACGGCGGCTTCCGGAGCAGAGCGCATTTGTGCTGACAGGGTAGGGCTGGCTTCCAGATGATTGATCAGCACCGTGCTGTCAACGGAAAAGCCTTTGTCCAGAAGGTCGGGGCTGATGGCGCGGGGTTTCCCTTCATTGCTGACTTTGGCAACTTTGAGCAAGTCCTTGTTCAAGTTGAACTCTGCAAGAGAGGCCGCTTGTGCGCTCAGTGGCAGTGCAAACAGTAGAGCAAGGGTCGGGATGATAGTGCGCAGCATGAAACTCTCCTGATTTCAGTGACGCAAGCTTCGACCCGTCATAGATCGGTGCGTTCAGTGGCGCAGGAGTATAGGTCAGCATTCGAGGACAGGAAATGCCCCCGGTCATGGTGGCTCGGCCTCTGTTAAACTTCCCGGCTCTCTTTTTACTATCCGTCGTTGCCCCAGACCATGACCCTGATGACCTTTTCCCCCAATGCTGTTGCCCGTTTACGTGACGAGCGTGAAGAGGAGAGCACCAAGCCTTATCTGGCGCGTGGTTCACGTGCGCCGCGCTGTCATACGTGTCGAGTGATCGTAAGTCATTGTCTGTGCAACTGGCGGCCCCAGGTCAGTACTCGCGCTGGCGTGTGCCTGATCATGACCAAAAAGGAAGTCTTCAAGCCGAGCAATACAGGCTGGTTGATTGCTGACGTGGTCAGGGACAACTTTGCTTTTATCTGGTCGCGCACTGAAACCGATGATGCATTGCTTGCCTTGCTGGCTGACCCACAGTGGCAGCCTTATCTGGTGTTTCCGGGCGAGTATGTAGCCCCTGAGCGTGTCACGCATTCGGTGGCGTTGGATGGCAGCAAGCGCCCGCTCTTTATTTTGCTTGACGCCACTTGGACTGAGGCGCGAAAGATCTTTCGCAAAAGCCCGTATTTTGATGCCTTGCCGATTTTGAGTTTGCTGCCAGAAAAACTGTCTCGCTATCGTTTACGCAGATCAACGCGCAGCGAGCACTTGTGTACAGCCGAGGTGGCCAGCTTGTGCCTGGACCTTGCTGGAGACACCGAGGCCTCCTGTGCGCTGGACGCTTACTTTGATGTATTCAGTCAGCATTATCTGGATGCGAAAAACCAGTTGCCGATGAATGAGTGCAGTGCCGCACACCGCGAACTGGGCGTTTTTGTAAAAGACCTTCCCCAGAATCGCTCTCAATAGACTAAAGAAGTAGCGCTACAATTTTGACCGCGATGTCACTTAACGCCATCAACGGTTTTGCATGATGGCGCTGTAATGGCATTTAGTTGAGTCTGGCGTCAGGTTTTCGACTTGACCCCTCTGGCTTCGCTCGGCATGCTTGGCGCCCATTGGGCGGCAACGGCTGTTAAAACGCTTATATTTACCGACGTTTAGCGTAAAACGCGTGTTTTGAAACGCGCCTATACGCTGTTGTTCGAGTTGCCTTAGCGAGTACTGAAATGCTTCAGGGCTCGCCTAAAAAACAGGATCATTTAAAAAATGGCCACATACGAAATCCTGATTGCTGACGACCATCCATTGTTCCGCACTGCCTTGCATCAAGCGGTAACAATGGGCTTAGGTTCTGATGTCCGCTTGGTCGAGGTCGCCAGTATTGCCGAGCTTGAAGCACAGCTGGCAGCCAAAGCCGATTGGGATCTGGTGCTGCTCGACCTTAACATGCCGGGTGCTTACGGTTTCTCCGGGCTGGTATTGCTACGTGGGCAGTACCCGCAAATTCCGGTGGTGATGGTTTCGGCTCAGGAAGAAGCGTCAATTATGGTGCGCTCGCGTGAATTTGGCGCCAGTGGTTTTATCCCCAAATCCAGCTCGATGGAAGACATTCAGAAGGCTGTGCGTGCTGTGTTGGAGGGTGATGTCAGCTGGCCGCCTCAGGCGTTTGAGCCTGTTCAGGTCTCTGCTGAGGCCAAAGCGGCAAGTGAAGGGTTGGCCAGCCTCACGCCACAACAGTTCCGGGTGTTGACCATGGTCTGTGAAGGGCTGCTGAATAAGCAGATCGCTTATGAATTGAGCGTGTCCGAAGCCACCATCAAGGCGCATGTTACGGCTATCTTCCGCAAGTTGGGGGTTCGTACCCGCACTCAGGCGGCGCTCCTTCTGCAACAGCTTGAATCAATTTCAAGCCATTAAGCGCTTGGCTTTCACGCTTTTTTAACAAGCAGTGAACTAGCGTTCCACCCTCATTTTTTGTGCAGTTGCTTATCTATGTCGCCTTTTAAGGGTAAAACCGGATTTAAACGGATTTTGAATGCCAGCGGCTACTCGCTGGACGGTTTACGAGCAGCCTTCACCGGCGAGGCGGCATTTCGGCAATTGGTGTTGCTTAATGTGGTGTTGATCCCGCTGACATTCTTCTTGAATGTCAGTCGGGTAGAACGTGCGCTATTGATCGCTGTGTGTTTGCTGGCACTGATCGTGGAGTTGCTGAACTCGGCCATTGAAGCAGCCATCGATCGAATCTCCCTTGATCTGCACCCGTTGTCCAAAAACGCCAAAGACATGGGCAGTGCCGCGCAATTTGTGGTGCTCACGCTGATTGCCGTGGTGTGGGCCGTGATCCTGCTTTAAGCAATGCTCGGCAGCACGATCTCGTCGCTGCGCTGAACACCTGCGGTAAAAGCGCGGCACAGTTCCAGAAACTCGCGCATTGCAGAGGTCTGGTACTTCTTTTTATGCCAGATAAAGAAAAACTGGCGAGCGAGATCCAGATCAGGGGTTTCTACTGCCACCAGGCTGCCCCGCCGAAAAGCATCGCGCAGGGCCAGACGAGAGATACATCCAATACCCAGTCCTGATTCCACCGCTCGCTTAATCGCTTCGGTGTGTTCCAGTTCGAGGCGGATATTGAGCGACGTCTGATGATGGCGCATGGCCTGATCGAAAGTCAGGCGGGTGCCGGATCCCTGTTCTCGTAAAATCCATGCTTCGCGGCTCAGCTCTTCCAGTGTCGCGTGCCCACGTGCAGCCAGCGGGTGTTGAGGGGCGCAAAACACCACCAATTCATCTTCAACCCAGCTTTGCACTTCGATATCAGGGTGGCTGCAATCACCCTCGATCAGGCCCAGATCAATTTCGTAGTGGGCCACTTGTTGCACGATATGCGCCGTGTTTTGAACGATCAATTTGACCTGGCTTTCAGGGTGCGCCTGCATAAAACTACCGATCAGCAGCGTGGCCAGGTAGTTGCCTATGGTCAGTGTGGCACCCACGGTCAGCGAGCCGAAACCTGATTTGCCATTGAGCAAGTCCTCGATTTCCTTGGCCTGATCCAATAGCGCGACGGCCTGAGGCAATAACTGGCGACCCAAGGCATTGAGGCTCAGTCGTTTGCCCGCACGATCAAATAGCTGACAGCTGGTTTGACGTTCCAGTTCAGTGATGGATGTACTGGCAGCTGATTGTGAAAGGGCCAACAAACCCGCAGCGCGTGACACGCTCTCTTGTTGGGCGACGGTGACAAAAACCTGGAGTTGTCTGAGAGTAAATCGCATATCGATATAACCGATAACCCTTATCTTAATAATTCAGTTAACAGATATTGTCCTCGCCATTAGAATGCTGCGCAATCGCGCCCATTGTCAGCGCAGGCGAATTTTAGGAGCCCCGTACATGAGCAACATGAACCACGAACGTGTCCTCAGTGTTCACCACTGGAACGACACCCTGTTCAGCTTTAAGTGCACCCGTGACCCGGGCCTGCGCTTTGAGAACGGTCAGTTCGTGATGATCGGCCTGATGCAGCCTAACGGTCGTCCGCTTATGCGTGCCTATTCGATCGCCAGCCCTAACTGGGAAGAGCATCTGGAGTTCTTCAGCATCAAGGTGCCGGATGGTCCGCTGACCTCCCAATTGCAGCACTTGAAGGAAGGCGATGAAGTCCTGATCAGCAAAAAGCCTACTGGTACGCTGGTTCTTGACGATTTGAAGCCGGGCAAGCATTTGTACCTGCTGAGCACGGGCACAGGTTTGGCGCCGTTTATGAGCGTCATTCAGGACCCTGAAACCTACGAGCGTTTCGACAAGGTGATCCTGTGCCACGGCGTACGTTACGTCAATGAAGTGGCTTATCGCGAATTCATCACCGAGACCTTGCCGCAGAATGAGTTCTTCGGTGAAGCGGTGCGCGAAAAGCTGATCTACTACCCGACCGTAACCCGTGAGCCTTTCGAAAATCAGGGGCGTCTGACCGATCTGATGCGCAGCGGCAAGCTGTTCTCCGATATTGGTCTGCCGCCGATCAACCCGCAGGACGATCGTGCCATGTTGTGCGGTAGCCCAAGCATGCTCGACGAAACCAGCGAAGTGCTTAACAGCTTCGGCCTGACTGTTTCGCCGCGGATGCGCGAGCCGGGTGACTATTTGATCGAGCGTGCCTTCGTCGAGAAGTAAGCAGCGCTGATCAAAAAAAGAGGGAGCTGGCTTGCCAGCTCCCTCTTTTCGTTTGCGCTTACAGCTTTGGAATCACTTCAAGCACGCGAATTACTCCGGGTTCCGGGTAATGCCAACGCACATCGACATCCCAAAAAACTGCGCCGTATTCGCGCTCGGCTGTAGGTGTTTGGTAGGCCGGCCGTGGGTCTTGGGCCAGGCATTGCTCTATCAGCGCCACCAGCGGCTCTTGAATGCGCAGGGCATGGTCTTGCGCCTGGTGCAGCGCGTTCTCGCTCCAGTGCACGGTGATCAAGGCCGGGGGTGCACTTGCCATGCTGTTACTGGCGCTGTCGATGATGTCGGCGTAAGGCACGTAGGGCTTGATGTCCAGAATCGGCGTGCCATCTAGCAGGTCAATTCCAGAGATAAACAAGCGCCCGGGTTCAACCTTGTCCAGCTTGACCACTGACTGGCCAATACCATTCGGGCGATGGGTGGCGCGGGTAGCGAATACGCCCATCGACGTGTTGCCGCCCAGCCGGGGCGGGCGCACCTTGAGGCGAGGCTTGTCTTCGAGTGCCTGATGGAACACAAACAGTAGCCAGACGTGACTCACCTGTTCCAGTCCCTGTACTGCGTCGCCCTGATTGAAAGGCGCAACCAGCTCCAGTACACCGCGGGCAGCCGGGGCCAACTGCGGCTGACGCGGAATGGCGAACTTCTCCTTGAAGCAGGAGCGCACAAAGCCAATAGGTGAAACGCTGTAGGTCATGGTCGCGGGCTCCCAGTGGCAAGCTGCAAGTTTTAAGCTGCAAGCTAAAAGCGACAAGTATTCACAATGATGCTTTTGATTGCAGCTTGCAGCTTGCAGCTTGCAGCTTAACGCTGCTTTTAAGCTCTAACCCGCAGGGTTAGCCCTTTCAGGAAATTGCGCAGCAACTGGTCGCCACAGGTGCGGTAGTTGGTGTGGCCAAACTTGCGAAAAAGGGCGCTCAATTCGGGTTTGGATACCGGGAACTCTGCCGCCTTGAGGATGGCGTGCATGTCATCCTCTTTCAGCTCGAAGGCCACCCGGAGTTTTTTCAAGATGATGTTGTTGGTCACGGGCAGTTCTACCGGCATCGGCGGACGGCTTTCGTCCTTGCCGCGCTTGAAGATCACCAAGCCATCAAGGAAGTGCGCCATGACGTCGTCAGGGCAGCGTACAAAACCTTCTTCTTCGTCTTTTTTCAGGTAGGTCAGCACGTCTTCTTTGGTGACGTCCATACCGCCCAGTTTGATGATTTCGACAACCTTGTTGTCGCTGATGTCGAGCATGTAGCGCACGCTACGCAGTACGTCGTTATGAATCATAGGGTCAATCCTGATATTCAGCAGTGAGCACCGCAGGCAATGCTGCGGTGTCGAAATGTTCGGGGCAGGCGGTGTTTAGAACTTTTCGGTGGTCGCCATGTAGCGCCACTGGCCGACAGGCAGCTTGCCCATCGATACGCCACCAATACGAATACGGCGCATGGAAATGACGGTCAGGCCGACGGCCTGGCAGAATTGTGCAATGACACCCGGCTGCGGATTCTTCATCGCAAAGCGCAGACGATTTTCGCTCTGCCAGCTGGCCTTCACGGCAGGTAGCTCGCGACCTTTGTAGGTCATGCCGTGGTTAAGGCGGTTCAAACCGTGCGGGGCCATCTCGCCAGAGACTTCAACCACATACTCTTGCTCAATCTTGTTGGCGTCGGCAGTCAGTTTGCGCACGATTTTCCAGTCTTGGGTGAACACCAGCAGGCCGCTGGCGTTGGCTTGCAACTCATTGCCAACGGTCAGACGCAGGAAATGCCCTTTAAGCGGTCGCTTGCCGTAGCGGTGTTCTTCGCTCAGGGTCTCTGGGCCAATCAGAGCCAGGGCACTGTCAGTGTCCAGGCCCGCAGGTGCGTTCAGCAAAATGGTCACAGGCTCGGGTGGTGTGGCCTTGGCATGCGGATCCAGCTCGACCTTTTGGTCGCCGACCTTGAATTGTGGCTCGTCGATGACTTCGCCATCTACCGTGACCCAGCCACCTTCAATGAACAGTTCGGCCTCACGGCGCGAGCAGCCGACGAGTTCGATGAGGCGTTTGGAGAGACGTATCGGTTCAGACATGACAGGGGCCGTAATAGAATGGGGCGACTATTGTACCCGGCTGGCGCTGGTTAAGCCCGGCTACATTTACCGAAAGCGCGGAGTGGGCGTTTATAACGCAAGTGCAGCAACGGATAGGGCTGGCCCAAGCCGTCTTTTTCGCAGCGGCCGACAACTTCAAAGCCTTGTTTGATGTAAAAGCCGATGGCTTGCGGATTTTGTTCGTTGACGTCCAGTTCCTGGGCGTTGAGCTCGTTTATGGCGAATGAGAGCAGGCTTTTGCCGATTCCCAGGCCCCGATAGTCAGGGTGGATAAAAAGCATTTCAACCTTGTTGGCTGCCACGCCCACAAAGCCGCAGATTTTTTTGCGAGCCAAGTCTTTGCAGCACGCGAGCATCACGCTGTCCAGGTACTGATCTTTGACCAAGGGCCGCAGCAGTTGGATATAGCTGTCAGGCAAGAAATCGTGGGTAGCACGAACAGATGACTCCCATACGTCAGTCAATTCTGCAAAATCGCCAAGGCGCGGTGTATGAATGGCCCACTTGTGTAGCATCGGCGTGTCTCCTGGCGCAGATGGCGAGCGTGATGGATTAACCATAGCCGTAAAAAAAGCCCTGTCGCGAGCACGGCAGGGCTTTTTTAGAAGCGTTAGCGGTTTAAATCGCTTCAGCCCACAGGTCGTACTCGTCGGCGTCGGTCACACGGCACATGATTTTGTCACCGGGCTTGATATCTTTCTCGGTGGCGATAAACACGTTGCCGTCGATTTCCGGAGCGTCGAAGAAGCAACGACCCACAGCACCTTGTTCGTCCACTTCATCGATCAGCACTTCGATTTCCTTGCCGATCTTCAGTTGCAGGCGGGCGGCACTGATGGCCTGCTGGTGAGCCATAAAGCGCTCCCAGCGCTCTTGCTTGACGTCATCCGGCACGATGGCGGCATCGAGCAAGTTGGCGGGTGCGCCTTCTACTGGCGAGTACTGGAAGCAGCCAACACGATCAAGTTGTGCTTCGGTCAACCAGTCGAGCAGGTATTGGAAGTCTTCCTCGGTTTCGCCGGGGAAGCCGACAATAAAGGTCGAACGGATGATCAGGTCTGGGCAGATGACGCGCCAGTTCTTGATGCGGGCCAGGGTCTTGTCCTCAAAAGCCGGACGTTTCATGGCTTTGAGTACTTTGGGGCTGGCGTGCTGGAAGGGGATGTCCAGGTAGGGCAGGATTTTGCCTGCCGCCATCAGCGGGATCAGCTCGTCAACGTGCGGGTACGGGTAAACGTAGTGCAGGCGCACCCATACGCCCAGAGTGCTGAGGGCTTCGCACAGTTCGGTCATGCGGGTTTTAACCGGCGCGCCGTTCCAGAAACCGGTGCGGTATTTTACGTCAACGCCATAAGCGCTGGTGTCCTGGGAAATCACCAGCAGCTCTTTAACGCCGGACTTGACCAAGCGCTGGGCTTCGTCGAGCACGTCACCGACCGGGCGGCTGACCAATTTACCGCGCATGGAAGGGATGATGCAGAAGCTGCAGCTGTGGTTGCAGCCTTCGGAAATTTTCAGGTAGGCATAGTGGCGCGGTGTCAGCTTGATGCCTTGTGGTGGCACCAGGTCGATCAGCGGGTTGTGATCCTGGCGGGGCGGTACAACCTGGTGTACGGCGTTGACGACTTGCTCGTACTGCTGCGGGCCGGTCACGGCCAAAACGCTAGGGTGCACGTTGCGGATAGTACCTTCTTCGACGCCCATGCAGCCGGTGACGATGACCTTGCCGTTTTCCTTGATGGCTTCGCCGATGACTTCCAGCGATTCAGCCTTGGCGCTGTCGATAAAGCCGCACGTGTTGACCACCACGACATCAGCGTCCTGGTAGGTGGAAACAACATCGTAGCCTTCCATACGCAGCTGCGTCAGGATGCGTTCGGAGTCGACTAGGGCTTTAGGGCAACCCAGGGAAACAAACCCGACCTTCGGGTTGGCTGGCTTGGTAACGGTGGACATGGCGAACCTCGGTATGTAGTGACGTTACATGCCCGTAAAAGGCTGCACGACGAACGGGCGCTTAGTGCGCCTCTAATGAAAAAAAGTGCGCAATTCTAGCTATGGGCAACGCGCTTGACCAGCGTTAAACGGGGATTTGCGACGAGTGCTGCGCTATGCTGCGCGCCGTCGTGAAAAGAGCGTATTTTACGCCCGTGTTTTGCAGGAAAGTGTCTGCACAAGCAGTCAGAAAAACAGAGTGCGCTGTTCAGTGCGGTGCTCGGTGTTTAAAAGTGCGATCTAGAGTCGTAGGAGTGGTCGATGGGGCAGGTCAGCAGTCAGGCAGCGGAACACGGTCATTCAACAGCAAAGCCCATTGGTATGCTGGTTGCCGCCGTCGGTGTGGTGTATGGCGATATCGGTACCAGTCCGTTGTACACCCTCAAAGAAGTGTTTTCCGGTGGGTATGGCGTTCAAGTCAATCACGACGGGGTGTTCGGCATTTTGGCGCTGATCTTCTGGTCGCTGATCTGGGTCGTGTCGATCAAGTACGTGCTGTTCATCTTGCGCGCGGACAACGAAGGCGAGGGCGGCATCATGGCGCTGACGGCGCTGGCACGGCGGGCAGCCTCGCCTTATCCCAAATTGCGCTCGGTGCTGGTGATTCTGGGTTTGGTGGGTGCCTCGCTGTTTTACGGCGACAGCATGATTACCCCGGCGATCTCGGTTTTGTCGGCCGTTGAAGGGCTTGAGCTGGCGTTTAGCGGTCTGGATCGCTGGGTCGTGCCTTTGGCCTTGATCGTGCTGGTGGCGCTGTTCTTGATTCAACGACGAGGCACGGCGACGCTGGGCAAGCTATTCGGCCCGATCATGGTGCTGTGGTTTGTGGTGCTGGCAGGGCTGGGGGTTCACGGCATCCTCCAGCATCCGCAGGTGTTGCATGCGCTGAACCCTATGTGGGGCGTGCGTTTCTTTGTCTCACATCCCGGCATGGGCGTGGCCATTTTAGGGGCTGTGGTACTGGCGTTGACCGGCGCTGAAGCGCTATACGCAGACATGGGGCACTTTGGGCGCAAGCCGATTGCTCGCGCCTGGTTTGTGCTGGTACTGCCCGCGCTGGTGCTCAATTACTTCGGGCAGGGTGCTCTGTTGCTGGAGAACCCTGACGCGGCGCGCAACCCGTTCTATTTGCTGGCACCCAGCTGGGCGTTGATCCCGTTGGTTGTCCTGTCCACGCTGGCGACCGTGATTGCGTCCCAGGCGGTCATTTCGGGCGCCTTCTCGTTGACCCGCCAAGCCATTCAGCTCGGTTATATCCCGCGCATGCACATTCAGCACACCTCCAGCGCTGAGCAGGGGCAGATTTATATTGGTGCGGTGAACTGGTCGTTGATGGTCGGGGTGATTTTGCTGGTGCTGGGCTTTGAGTCTTCGGGGGCGCTGGCATCGGCCTACGGCGTGGCCGTCACGGGCACCATGCTGATCACCAGTATTCTGGTGTCCGCCGTCATGTTGTTGCTGTGGAAGTGGCCACCCGTGTTGGCGGTGCCGGTGTTGATAGGGTTTTTGTTGGTGGACGGATTGTTTTTTGCTGCCAACGTACCGAAAGTCGTGCAAGGCGGGGCGTTCCCTGTTCTGGCGGGGATTGTGCTGTTCATCTTGATGACCACCTGGCGGCGCGGCAAACAGTTACTGGTAGATCGCCTGGATGAAAATGCGCTGCCGTTACCGTTGTTTATCAGCAGCATTCGAATACAGCCGCCACATCGTGTGCAAGGTACGGCCGTGTTTTTGACTGCCCGACCTGATGCAGTGCCTCATGCGTTGCTGCACAACCTGCTGCATAACCAGGTGCTGCATGAGCAGGTGGTGTTGTTGACGGTGATGAACGAAGACACCCCGCGAGTGCCAGAACAGCAACGTTTTGAAGTGGATGCCTATGGGGAGGGGTTCTTTCGGGTGATTCTGCACTTTGGCTTTATGGATGAGCCGGATGTGCCGCAAGCGCTGAAGTTGTGCCATCTCGATGAGTTGGACTTCAATCCGATGCGCACCACTTATTTCCTGAGTCGCGAGACGGTGATCGCGTCAAAATTGGTGGGCATGGCGCGTTGGCGCGAAGCGTTGTTCGGTTTTATGTTGAAGAACGCCAATGGCAACCTGCGTTTCTTCAAGTTGCCGGTCAATCGGGTGATTGAGTTGGGGACGCAGGTGGAGATGTAGAAAAGGCCAAAGCCCCCTCACCCTAGCCCTCTCCCAAAGGGAGAGGGGACTAAAAGCAAAAGCAGATTTGGGCAACACCACAATCAAGCTCCCTCTCCCAAAGGGAGAGGGGGCTAAAAGCAAAAGCAGATTTGGGCAACACCACAATCAAGCTCCCTCTCCCAAAGGGAGAGGGGACTAAAAGCAAAAGCAGATTTGGGCAACACCACAATCAAGCTCCCTCTCCCAAAGGGAGAGGGGACTAAAAGCAAAAGCAGATTTGGGCAACACCACAATCAAGCTCCCTCTCCCAGAAGGAGAGGGGACTAAAAGCAAAAGCAGATTTGGGCAACACCACAATCAAGCTCCCTCTCCCAAAGGGAGAGGGGACTAAAAGCAAAAGCAGATTTGGGCAACACCACAATCAAGCTCCCTCTCCCAAAGGGAGAGGGGACTAAAAGCAAAAGCAAATTTGGGCAACACCACAATCAAGCTCCCTCTCCCAGAGGGAGAGGGGACTAAAAGCAAAAGCAGATTTGGGCAACACCACAATCAAGCTCCCTCTCCCAAAGGGAGAGGGGACTAAAAGCAAAAGCAAATTTGGGCAACACCACAATCAAGCTCACTCTCCCAGAAGGAGAGGGGACTAAAAGCAAAAGCAGATTTGGGCAACACCACAATCAAGCTCCCTCTCCCAAAGGGAGAGGGGACTAAAAGCAAAAGCAGATTTGGGCAACATCACAATCAAGCTCCCTCTCCCTCTGGGAGAGGGCTGGGGTGAGGGTCGGCCTTTACTCCGGTGTCACTTGATGCTTCTTGATCAGGTCAACCAGACGCTGGGCCAGCGCCGGGTAATTCTCGTCAAAGTGATGCCCGCCCGGCAGCTTCAGGCTTTCGCCCACCGCCGTCTTGGCCGTGCAGCCGCTTTCATCGACTTCTTCTGCGCCATAGATGCACACCACTTTGCTGGCAGGCAGTTTGGACATTTCTTCGCCGGTATCCGCTTCTGCACCCGCTTTACCCAGCCAGCCATCGACATGGATCTCAAAGCTGCCACTGCGGGCAAAGGCCAGCAGCATGATGGCGTCGACACGATTCTGTTCGGCTTCGGGTAAACGGTTGTAGGTGGCGGGCAATACGTCCGCGCCAAACGAATAGCCCACCAGCACAAAGCGCTGAGTGCCCCACTTCTGGCGGTAGTGTTGCATCAGTTCGGTCAGGTCGGTGGCGCTTTGCTCGGGGGTCTTGTGCTGCCAGTAATAACGCAGCATGTCGATGCCGACGACCGGGTAACCGATCTTGGCCATTTCCCCGGCCACGTCGCGATCCAGGTCACGCCATCCGCCGTCGCCTGACAGAAATAACGTCACGGTACTGTTTTGCTGGCCAGCAGGCACTTCAACCACGGGCATGTTCAGCCCACCGTTGTCATCGCCCACCAGAATTTTGCGCAGTTCGTTGCTCAACACTTGTGGGAAGTGAATGTCGTAATCGCTGATGCTGGTTTGGGCATTGGGTTGATCGCGCACAAAGGCTGCGCTCGGGTCGTCAGGGTTGTCATTCCAAGCCACCAGCCAGTTGCCGTGGGCTGCGGATTTCGGCACGGGCAGGGTACAACCGGGTTCTTCCAGCTTGAAACCCACCGACACGGCCTGGGCTTTGTCGTTTGTCTGTTCGGCTAGCCAGCGCCACGCCAGCGTTGCCCCTGGGCCAATGCCGCTGACCAGCGTGGCAGGGCCCTTAAGCTGTTGCAGGGCCGTTTCCAGGGCTTTGTGCTGCAAGGTGCAATCATCCTTGGGCAGGATCACTTGCACCAGTTGCGCTTTACCACCCTGGCTTAACGCCGTGAGTTGTTTGTCGGTCAAGGCCTCTTCGGCCGGCGTTGCGATAACCACGCGGGCTTGGGCCTTCTGCCCTGGTGACACCCTGGTCAGGGTCGAGCCGTCAGTCTGGGTCAGGTGTTCAACGGTGGGTTCGGGGGCGGGACGATTCCACCACCCATAACCGCCAGCGGCGAGCGCGACCAGAACAACCAATGCAAGCCATAAAAACCGCCAGGAACGATGTTTCATTAACGTTTCACCAATCCAGTCAAGCCGCCTGCAATCAGGGCGGCGGTATCGGCCAGTGCCACCAGTGGATCAAGTCCGGCGGGAACGGCCATATAACGAGGTTCCCAGTCAGGCTGGAATTTGTCTTTGAAGCGACGCAAACCCTGAAAGTTGTACAAGTGCTCGCCACGCTGGAACAACATTGACCCTAAACGCTGAGTCAGTGGCGCGCCGCGGCGCGGTTGCAGGCCAGACAAGGGCACCATGCCCAGGCTGAATCGTGCGTATCCATGCTTTTTATAATGCTGAATCAGACCGACCATCATGAACTCCATGGTCAGCTTGGGGGCTTGCGGGTGAGCGCGCATCAGGTCGAGGCTCGACAGTTCATGGCTGTGGGTCTCGAGCAAGTTGGCAAAAGCCACCGGTTTGCCTTCGAAACGAATAATCGCCACGCGAAAATGCTTGATGTAGTCCTCGCTGAAGCGCCCCAGCGAGAAGCCCTTTTCGCGCACATTCTTGCCCGTCAGCCACGCATCGGAAATCACTTTGAGTTCAGCCATTGGCGCCTCACCCGGCTCGTGTATTTCCAACGACAGGCCGTCGCGGGTGCCACGGTTCCAGGTGTAGCGCAGGTCTTTCATCTCTTTGCCTTTGGCGTCGAGATCAAATCGATGTAAGTCCACCCGGGCCTCTTCTCCCAGCTTGATCGCAGTCAGACCGATGTCCATGTAGAACGGCAAGTTTTCGGCGCGAACCTGATAGAACACGGGGCGAGCATGATAGACGTCACACAGGTCACGGAATTGCCAGATCAATTCGGCCCGTTGCTGAGGCGGCCCGATCGGGTCATACAGCGCAACCAGACTGCGTCCACGACGTGCGTACATCAAGAAGGCGTTGTCATCAGGGTGAAACAGCAGTGCTTTATCGCCCGTCAAGGCCAGCCCGCCATCGGGCTGGTCAGAGGCCAGGATGATTTTGGCGGCTTTATCCAACTCACTGGCATCCGGCAAATGGATGACCGGGCGTGCGGTGCGCAGCAGCCAAGTGAGCGAGACAATCACCAGCAGCACGGCAGCACCCAGCAGAGAGCGCAGGCCGCGGGGTGCGTCGGAATCGAGGGTGAATTGCCACCACAGTTGATGGCTGTAAGGCACATCTTGATAGGCGAATAACAGTAGCCAGATAGAGGCACCTAGCACACAGATGCTGGACACCAGATACAGCGGCGAAAAGGGCAGTTCGGTCAGTCGGCTCGGGCGGTAGAAGGAGCGGCGAAACAGCCCCAGCAGGCTGGCAGTCAGTACCAGAATAGTGGCCTCTTCCCAGTCAAAACCTTTGAGCAGGGATAGCACGGCGCCGACCAGCAAGAGAATCGTGGTCAGCATCCAGGCGGCCGACAGGCGGCGTCTCAGGCCTTGAGCCAACAATAGGCAAAGCACGCCGATCAGGCTCGCGCCGAAGTGCGAAGCATCGATCAAGCGATGGGGGATCAGAAACCCGATGTGTTCAAGGCGTGTATCAATTTCGGGCGTCGCGCCTGAAAACAGCAGCACGATGCCGGACATAAAAACCAGAACTGAAAGAATCGGTGCTGCCAGACCGGAGGCTACCCGCAAGCTTTGTCGGGTATGGATCAGTCGCTGTGCCTCATTGAGCAGCAGCATGAAGCACGCGACCAGCAGCGGCAAAATCACGTAAATCATGCGATACAACAGCAGCGCGGCTGCCAGTGGGGCCGCGCCCAGTTTGTCGGCGAACGCAGCGAGCAAGATGGCTTCAAAAACCCCGACGCCGCCAGGCACATGACTGAGAACGCCTGCGGCCAGTGCCAGCAAATAAACCAGCAGGAAGGGGCCAAACGGGGGCGCTTCAGGCAGCAGTAAGTACAGCACTGTGGCCGCAGCCGCGACGTCCAGCGCGGTAATCACCAGTTGCAGCAAGGTCAAGCGTGGGCTGGGCAATCGCAGGGTGCGCCGTCCGGCCTTCACCAGCAGATTATTCGGGATGGGTTGCTCAGGCAAACGACGGCGGTAAATGCCCAGCGCCAGTAGCGCAAACAGCGCGAGTACGGCAACAGACACTGAGCCTAATATCCAGACAGGAATATTCAGGGCTGTCGAAGCTGCTGGCAGATTACTCAGCGTTGCGAGTGCAGCCAAAGGCGGTAATGCGCACCCCAGTGACAGGCTGGCAAACAGCGTCATGTGGGCGACTTCAGAGGCACCTGCGCCATAGCGCGCGTAAAGCCGATAGCGCACTGATCCGCCAGACAGCAAGGACAGTCCGATGGCATTGCCAATGGCAAACGCCGTAAAGCCGCCGAAGGCCAGGGTCTTGGTGGGCAGCTTGACCCCTGCATAACGACTCGCCGACCACTCATACCCAAGCAGTATCAAAAACCCCACGGCTGTCGCAGCCAAGGCGCCGAGGAGGGCGGGCTTGGGGACTTCCTGAAGGGAGTCTTGCAGGGCGTAGAGATCCAGTTCGCTTAACAAATGACGACAAGCGATCAATGCTATTGCAAACAGCAGCAGGGTCAGTGCGAGTCCAATGGGTTGGCGGTATTTGCTCAGCAAGTCCAGCCAGCGCAACCGTGTTGCGGCAATGGGGTGGGTAGCTGTAACGGCTTCTGTGGGTTCTGGCGAATTATCGGGCATCAATCACCTCGTGGATCGTGCGCGACAGGATGGAGGCATCGACTCAAGTTACCAATCCTTTTGGTCAAAATAATTTGAAAAACTTGCAGCTGTTTGCCTGATGTTCAGGTTAGGTGTGTGAAAAACAGTTAATTGTGGGCGCGAAGCATGGACTGTCGAACTTTCAGAAATATGACGTTTATTGTCAATAAACGTCTGCACATGACTTTTTGAGCGCGCACAAAAAAGACCACTCTTTCGAGTAGCCTTTTTTGATGTTTGGTTGCGGGAGCCGGATTTGAACCGACGACCTTCGGGTTATGAGCCCGACGAGCTACCAGACTGCTCCATCCCGCGTCTGTGGGGTGGATTCTACAGAGGATCGCCGGGGTGTCAAGCTTAAATCGCGTAAGTGATTGAAATACGCCGTTTTAATGCTTGATGGCCTGGCTTGGCAATCATCGTGAAAAACACGCGCGCACAAAAAAGGCCACTCTTTCGAGTAGCCTTTTAATGTTTGGTTGCGGGAGCCGGATTTGAACCGACGACCTTCGGGTTATGAGCCCGACGAGCTACCAGACTGCTCCATCCCGCGTCTGTGGGGCGCACTTTACAGTGATGAGCAGGGGAGTCAACCTTTAATCCACAAAACGGTTAAATAAGGTGCAAATAGGGGGTGGTGGTAAGCAATCGTTGATCCGGTCAAAGCGATGCTTGTGAGGTCATGCACGGGCAGGGCTTTCGATAGCTACGCCGCTGATGCCTTAGTGCCTCATCAGCTACTCAAGGTCGGCGATGGCATAAAAAGGTAAAAACAAACGCGCACAAAAAAGGCCACTCTTTCGAGTAGCCTTTTTTGATGTTTGGTTGCGGGAGCCGGATTTGAACCGACGACCTTCGGGTTATGAGCCCGACGAGCTACCAGACTGCTCCATCCCGCGTCTGTGGGGTGGATTCTACAGCGATACGCGGTGCTGTCAATCGTTAATTTAGAAAATAGCGTTCTGCTTCAATCAGTTAGGGTGTTTTTCAGTTATTAGAATGGCTACAGCCCTTGCCCTGTATAGGGTTTGGCTCTATCGATCAGTTTTATTCGATTAAAAAATCAAATAAACCGGGTAAATTTCCTACGCTCGTCGGCCAGAAATAAGACTACTGGTGCTATATACAGTTGCCGGTGACATACTGGCGATCTGCATTGCCTTTCCTTTTAAGAACACCGCCCTACATGACGCAGCGCAAAATCATCCACGTTGACTGTGACTGTTTCTATGCCGCAATTGAGATGCGTGATGACCCGAGCCTGGCGAACAAGCCAATGGCGGTGGGTGGCTCGGCTGATCGGCGCGGTGTGATCTCAACTTGCAACTATGAAGCGCGGGCTTACGGTGTCCGCTCGGCCATGGCGTCCCGCCATGCGCTTAAGCTATGCCCAGACCTGGTGATCGTGAGCGGTCGAATGGAGGCTTATAAAGAAGCCTCCAAAGAAATTCATGGTATTTTGCGTGATTACACCGAGCTGATTGAGCCGCTGTCGCTGGATGAGGCTTATCTTGATGTGTCAGATAGCTCGCACTTTGCTGGC
The DNA here is from genome assembly GCF_045062345.1 of Pseudomonas sp. 2024-210. Taxonomy (NCBI): domain Bacteria; kingdom Pseudomonadati; phylum Pseudomonadota; class Gammaproteobacteria; order Pseudomonadales; family Pseudomonadaceae; genus Pseudomonas; species Pseudomonas sp. 2024-210. The sequence continues at coordinate 172,816 of NZ_JBJGEJ010000005.1, forward strand.
AGTGCGACGCGAATCGCTCAAGACATTCGGCGTCGGGTCTCCAACCAGCTCCATATCACTGTATCTGCAGGGGTCGCGCCGAACAAATTCCTCGCCAAGATTGCCAGCGACTGGAAAAAACCCAACGGCTTGTTCGTTATCACCCCGGATCAGGTGGAAGACTTCGTGTCGGCGTTGGCGGTTAACAAGCTGCACGGCGTAGGCAAGGTCACTGCTGACAAGCTGGCGCGCTTGGGGATTGAAACCTGTCTGGATCTTCGTGATTGGAACAAATTGGCGCTGGTGCGGGAATTTGGCAGTTTCGGGGAGCGTTTGTGGGGGCTGGCGCGGGGGATTGATGAGCGTCAGGTGCAAAGTGATAGCCGCAGGCAATCCGTAAGTGTGGAGAACACCTACGACACGGATTTGCCCGATCTGGCGACGTGCCTTAAAAAAGTACCGGAGTTGCTTGAAACCCTGAATCGAAGGATTGAGCGCATCGGCAGCGGTTACCGCCCCGGAAAGCCGTTCGTCAAAGTGAAGTTCCACGATTTTACTCAGACCACGCTTGAGCAGTCGGGTGCCGGTCGCGACCTTGAGAGTTACGAGGGGTTGTTAAGTCAGGCGTTTGCCCGAGGCGCCAAGCCCGTCCGATTGTTGGGGCTTGGCGTGCGGTTGCATGATTTGAGCGGTGGTCATGAACAGTTGGAGCTGTTCGGGCGTTAGCTGACGCCGGGGTCTGCCACCAATCGACCGGCTTTCTGGGTCAGAGCCTGCAAGAACTCACGTTGTAACTCCGGGTCGTTGCGAGTGAGTTCAATCAGACTTTGCTCCAGTTCGCTGGCTTCTTCTTCCAGCCCCAATTCTGAGAGGCGCTTGACCCGGTGAACCCATTGGTTGACGTCGTCACCCTCAAGGTCGTCGTAGATCAGGTTGTGCGCTTCGAGCAGTTTTGTACGCAACGTGTGACTGATCGACAGTGTGGAGTCAGAGTGAGTTTCGTCCTGTGCATCCTCAACCGCAATCGTCAGGGTGCTGATGCGGTTCAAATCCTGCTCGGCAAAAGGGCTGTCCAACAAGTTGAGGCGCAGGACGCCGTTACGGTCCGTCGTCATTTCGTGGCTTTGCGAGCCAGCCTTGACCATGACCGGCCGTTCAGCCCAAGGCAAGCTTGAGTTTTCGAGGCGTTTGTCGCGTTGAATATCGTCAATTCCCGCCAGATTTTGTTCGGCGCGGCCATGGGACTGTACGTTCATGGCCGGGTTAATGCCGGCAAAACCATAGCTGATCCAGTCTTTTGTCACGCTGTCCGGTAATTGCCCAAACATAAAGACGTTAAGCACATTGGCGCCCACGCCGGCGACGATCGCTACTGCACCCAGCGGAATCTCATAGACCTCGCGCCAGGGTTGATAGGGCGTGTACCTGTCGTAATGCCGCGTGACATCGAACTCAGTGACCTCAAAGGTCTTTTGCTCATTGATGCGCACACGGCGTTGCGGCAGCTCCAGCACTGATGGCGAGCCGACATCGATCTGCAAGTTGTGGGCGAGCAGTTTGCGCTCAATGCGCTCCTCGTGCTCGCTGCGTTGCGACATGTGGTTGGCGCAGCCGCTCAGCAGCAGGGCGCCGCACATGGCGGCGCCCCCGAGGGTCAAGGTGTGTCGATTGAACATGGTGTCTCTATCTGGATTCAGCGACGGATACGCGCCTGAAGGAAGGCCAACACCTCAGCAACGGGCAGTGCTTGCGGCTCTGCTTCGGTGCGGCTCTTGTATTCCAGATTGCCTTCGGCCAAGCCACGGTCGCTGACGACGATCCGGTGCGGGATACCGATCAACTCCATGTCGGCGAACTTGATGCCTGGGCTTGTTTTCTTGTCGCGGTCATCCAGCAGCACTTCAAAACCGGCAGCCGTCAGTTGGGCATACAGGGCGTCAGTGGCTTCGCGAACGGCTTCGGTTTCGTAACGCAGTGGCACCAGTGCCACTTGGAACGGAGCCAGGGCGTCGCTCCAGATAATGCCGCGCTCGTCGTTGTTCTGCTCGATGGCAGCAGCGACCACGCGGGATACGCCAATGCCATAGCAGCCCATTGCCAATGTGACTGGCTTGCCGTTTTCGCCCAGTACCTGGCACTTCATGGCTTCGCTGTATTTGGTGCCCAGCTGGAAGATGTGACCGACTTCAATGCCGCGCTTGATTTCCAGCGTGCCTTTACCGTCAGGGCTTGGGTCGCCAGCCACCACGTTACGCAAGTCGGCAACAGTCGGAACAGGTAGGTCGCGTTCCCAGTTCACGCCAAAGTAATGTTTGTCATCAATGTTGGCGCCCACGCCAAAGTCGCTCATCAGCTCGACAGAACGGTCAATAATGCACGGCAACGGCAGGTTCAGTGGGCCCAAAGAACCCGCGCTGGCGCCGATTGCATCGCGCAGTTCTGCATCCGAAGCCATGGTTAGCGGGCTTGCCACCAAAGGATGGTTGCCGGCCTTGATTTCGTTGAGCTCGTGATCGCCACGGATCACCAGTGCGATCAACTTGCCTTCTTCGGCTGCGTGAACGATCAGGGTCTTGACCGTTTTTTCGATTGGCAGGTTATAGCCTTCTACCAATTGCACGATGGTTTTGGCATCGGGCGTGTCGACCAGGCGCAGCTCTTCAGTCGCCGCAGGGCGTGAAGTTTCGCGTGGCACCGCTTCGGCTTTTTCGATGTTGGCGGCGTAATCCGAAGCATTGCTGAAAGCAATATCGTCTTCGCCAGACTCGGCCAATACATGGAACTCATGGGAGCCAGCGCCGCCGATGGAGCCGTTGTCGGCCTCTACTGGGCGGAAGTTAAGGCCCAGGCGGGAGAATATATTGCAGTAAGCCTGGTGCATGCGGTCATAAGTGATTTGCAGCGAAGCCTCGTCGGTATGAAACGAATAGGCATCTTTCATGATGAATTCGCGACCGCGCATCAAACCAAAGCGAGGGCGAATCTCATCACGGAACTTGGTCTGGATCTGGTACAGGTTGATAGGCAGCTGTTTATAGCTGTTCAACTCGTTGCGGCACAGGTCGGTGATCACTTCTTCGTGGGTCGGCCCAACGCAGAACTCACGACCGTGGCGATCCTTGAGGCGCAACAGCTCGGGGCCGTACTCTTCCCAGCGGCCCGACTCTTGCCACAATTCAGCCGGTTGAATGCTCGGCATCAGCACTTCCAGAGCGCCAGCAGCGTTCATTTCTTCGCGAACAATGGCTTCGACTTTACGCATGATGCGTAAGCCCATGGGCAGCCAGGTGTACAGGCCGGAAGCAAGTTTACGAATCATGCCGGCGCGCAGCATCAGCTGATGGCTGATAACGACCGCGTCGGAAGGCGTTTCTTTCTGTGTGGCGAGCAAATATTGACTGGTGCGCATGGTTAGCCGGTGCCGTTGCTGATGACTGGAAATAGCTGGGCATTGTACGGGCGAGAGGTGTCTGCGTACAGGGCGGGGCGGGGAGAGAGGCTCTCCCCGATTTTTACGGGGTTTTTTCGAGATTGACAGGCGGGTTCAAGCGCGCCCGGCGGCTTTCCTGAAACCAGTGCAGGCTGATCAGTAGCAAGGTCGGCACGCCCATGACAGCAGTGATGATGAAAAAGTTGTGGTAACCGAATTTCTCCACCAGAACCCCTGAATAGCCACCCATCAGGCGCGGCAACAGCAGCATGATAGAACTGAGCAGTGCGTATTGGGTCGCCGAAAACTTCAGGTTGGTCAGGCTGGACAGGTAGGCCACAAAGGCAGATGTCGCGAGGCCCGAGCTGAAGTTATCGAGTGAAATGGTGACAATCAGCATTTGCAGATTAGGGCCCATGTCAGCCAGCAGCATAAATAGCAGGTTGGTACCCGCTGAGGCTGCGCCGCCGATCAACAGAATCGGCAAGATACCGAAGCGAACGATGAGCAGCCCGCCCATGCCGGCCCCAACAAGCGTCATGATCAGGCCGAAAATCTTGCTGACCCCGGCAATCTGATCCTTGGTGAAGCCTTGGTCGATGTAAAACACGTTGGCCATTACGCCCATGACCGTATCAGACATGCGGTAAGTGGCGATCAGGCCGAGCAGCAGCAGGGCTTGCCAGCGGTAACGCAAGATGAAGTCGTTAACCGGTGTCAGAACAGGGGCCAGACCTCGTCGCCCCATTGATGACAGGCATAGAACGGTGAGCAGTGTGTAGAGGATGGCCCTCAGAAAAGCTCGGTCCTCGAGGACCAGGTTCACCGGGCTTACACCCTCGAAAAGCACGCTGGCGAAGTCGGTGTTGTACAACTGGGTGAACATGGCCGGCACGGACACCAGCAGTACGATCAATACGAACACCGATGCCAGTTGGTGGGCAAAACTGTAGCGCCCCGCAGACAGTTGAGTGCGCAGTGGCACTGGCGGTTCGCGCATGAAGAAGGTGGTCAACAACGCCGGAACCATCAACAAACCGAACAGCACATAGGTGCCGGTCCATGCTGAGTGCTTGTAGTTAAAGCCCGTAGACCCGAAGCCTTCGGCAAAGAACAATGCGCCGGCAGTGGCCAGCAAGGCGGCAACGCGATAGCCAGACATGTAACTGGCAGCAAGGGCGGCCTGACGGTTGTCGTCGGCAATTTCCAGTCGATAGGCGTCTACGGCAATGTCTTGAGTTGCAGAGGCAAACGACACCACGACGGCAATGGCTATAAGCCATGACAAGTGCTTTTGCGGGTCGCAAAAGCCCATGCCGATGAGTCCGAGGATCACAAGCGTTTGGGCGAGTACCAGCCAGGATCGGCGTCGACCGAGTTTGCCCAGCAGGGGTAAGCGCCATTGGTCGAGCAGCGGCGACCACACCCATTTAAAGGCGTAGGCCAGACCGATCAGGCTCGCATAGCCGATGGTTTCGCGGGCCACACCGGCTTCACGCAACCATACGGAGAGAGTTGAAAACACCAGCATGTACGGTAAGCCGGCGGCAAAACCGAGCAGCAACAGCACAAGGGTCGAGGGGCTGGAATAGGCAGCTAGCGCTTCGCGCCAGGTTTTACGGGGCATGGACTCGAGTCTGCCTCTGATTACGGAAACAAAGGGCGCACTCTAACCGCAGTGCTCTATCGGGCGCCAGCCATGACGACGTAAATCCACACGACTGTTTGAAAGGCTCACCCCTTCACTGCGCAATCGCGCACGCTGTTCATCGCCGGAAGGGCTGCCTGCTGGCAAGCTGATACGGCCTCCGGCGGCAACGACTCGATGCCAGGGCAGGCGTGACCCTTCCGGCAGCTGGCTGAGTGTGCGTCCAACACAGCGCGCAGCACGGCCCAAGCCAGCCAGCTCGGCGAGTTGACCATACGTCACCACATAGCCTTCGGGCACTTGCATCAGGGTCGTGTACAAGGCTGTGCGGCGAATATCAGCCGGGCTTTGTGGTAAGTCGAGGGCTGTGCTCACGGCAAATTCTTCATGTTTCATGACGTTGGTGGGAGGCGAATACGTTCTTGTCAATTGGACCAAGAAATGAACTACAAGAGAATCAGTCAGTCTTTATTTGCCTGAGGCACGTCTATCCGGATAATGCCGACATTCCTTCGCACACCTGAGTCTCGCATCTGCTTATGTTGTCCAGAACCCTGTTATGCCTTGCTGTCTTGAATGTGTCCACGCCTTTACTCGCCGATACCGTCTGGTTGAAAAATGGGGACCGTCTTACCGGTAAAATCAAAGTGTTTGATGGCGGCAAGTTGTTGGTTCAAACCGACTATGCGGGTGCCATCCCGATTGACTGGAAGCAAGTCAAGACGCTGGAAAGCGACCAGGAGTTGTTGGTCAAACAAGATGCTTACACGGGCGAAAAGGCCAAGTCGCTCAAAGCCGCCGAAGATGGCAAGGTCACCCTGGTCAACGGCGAAGCGCCTAAAACGGTTGATCTCGCCAGTATTGAGCAGATCATCAAGCCCAAGCCGGTGATCGAAGATTTGGTCTGGAAAGGTAATGTGGATGTCGCGCTGGACTACAAACGCGCCGATAAAGACACAGATGATTACGATATCGACTTCAAAACGACGGCCCGGCATGGCGCCTGGCGTCACCACGCCGAGGGTGAGTACAACCGGGAGTTCCAGAATGATGTGGTGACCACGGATAACTGGAGCGCCGAATACGCCTTGGATTACTTTATTGATGATCAGTGGTATTGGCAGGGTCGGCTTGGCTATACACGGGACAAGGTTGAAGACATTGCCCGTCAACGCACGGTGGGTACTGGCCCGGGCTACCAATTCTGGGATGATGAATTAGGTGCGTTCTCGCTTGGCTCGCTGCTTAATCGCACCGATTATGAATATTCCGACGGCAAGAAAGATAACTTCTATTCCATAGCCATGAAATGGGACTACAACCGTTATCTGATGGGTAAAACAGTTTCGCTCTTTACCAATGGTGAATTGGGCAAGCCGCTTGAAGGGGCGTCGGATTACAGCCTGGATGCAGAGATTGGCTTGCGCTACAAAGTCACCGAGTGGGCTTCGTTGAATCTCAAGGCTGAAAAAGAACTGATCGGCAGTGGCAGTGGTTCGGATAACGCGCTCAATAAAACCCGTTATACCGCAGGGTTTGGCGTGATGTGGTGAGGGTGTTACCCCTCAGCGTTGTGTGAGCAAGGCTGAGGGGCAGAGGCCGGGATTAAATCCGCAGCCCGCCATCAAGTTCAAGAATACGCCCGCTGTAATAGTCGTTTTCGAAGATATAGGCCGCTGAGTGGGCAATTTCCTCGACCTTGCCCATGCGCTTGAGCGGGATGCCAGCCGTCATCTTTTCCAGCGCTTCGGGCTTCATGCCCAACGTCATTTCAGTCTCAATGAATCCGGGTGCTATCCCGGCGACACGAATTCCGTAGCGCGACAGCTCTTTGGCCCAGGTCACGGTTGCTGCGGCCACACCCGCCTTGGCGGCAGAGTAGTTGGTCTGACCGACATTACCGGCGCGCGAGATCGACGAAATATTGATAATTGCGCCCTGATTGTTCAGCTCGACCATTTTTGCGGCCACCTCGCGAGTGCACAGAAACACGCCTGTCAGGTTGACGTCGATGACTGCCTGCCATTGGGCCAGACTCATCTTGGTCATCACGCCATCCTTGACCTTGAGCAGCAGGCCATCACGCAAGATGCCAGCATTGTTGATCAGGCCATGGATCGCGCCGAAATCTTCTGCCACTTGTTTTATGGTCTGCGTCACCTGCTCTTCGTCCGCGACGTTACACAGGTAAGCTCGCGCCTCTACACCCTGTGCCTGGCAAGCCGCAACAGCCAATTCGAGCTTTTCTGGGTTGAGGTCAATCAAGGCCAGTTTTGCGCCTTTGGCCGCCAGATATTCGGCCATGGCACGACCTAGCCCTTGGCAGCCGCCAGTGATAATGATTACTTTATCGTTTAATTGCATGGGAACCCTCAGCAGCCATTCAGAAGTGAGACCTTATAGGCTATCGATCTGCGCCGCATGCGCGATTCGCCTATCAGACATAGCCCTGAGTGCGGGTTGACGGCTAGCCCTGAACTCGTCCGTTTTAGACGGATTTTATAAGGAGTCATAAGTTGAGCGTTGAAGCTGCCAAGCATGCCCGAGAATTACTGCTCAAGGAATACCGTGGAGCCTTGTCCACGCTCTCCAAAGCCATGCCGGGTTTTCCATTTGGGTCCGTTGTGCCTTATTGCCTGGATGATCAAGGACGACCGCTGATTTTGATCAGCCGTATTGCTCAGCACACCCACAATTTGCGCAAAGACCCAAAGTGTTCGCTAATGGTGGGAGAGCGCGGAGCTGAAGACGTACAGGCTGTAGGTCGATTGACTTACCTTGCCGAGGCTGAACAGCTGACCGACCCTCTAGCTATTGAGGCTGGCGCTGAACGTTACTACCGTTACTTCCCTGAAGCGCGTAGCTATGACACGGCGCACAATTTCGATTTTTGGGTGCTCAACCCGGTTCGTCATCGTTATATCGGTGGATTTGGTGCCATCCACTGGCTGGATAACATCACGCTGCTCAATCCATTTGCCGGGCAGGCAGAAGTGCGCATGGTCGAGCATATGAACAGTGACCATGCCAATGCCATTGAGCACTATATTGAACTGGCCGGATTACCGAAAACGGCGCCCCCTCAAATGGTCGGCATCGACAGTGAAGGTGTGCATTTGCGTATAGGTGACGCGTTGTACTGGTTGGGCTTTCCAGAGCCTTGCAACACCTCGACACAGGTGCGTGAAGCCTTGGTTCTATTGGCTCGCGCCACTGAGTGGCCAAAAAAACAGACGGTCTAGCCTTGAATTCATAGAGGCGCGCCGTCATCTATGATGGGTTGGAAGATATTCTTCCGGAGAGGAATCATTTGATGCGCGCTTTTCTATTGCTCTTTCTGCTGTTTCCCGTGCTAGAGCTGTACGTATTTTTCAAGGTCAGCACCGCTATCGGGTTCTTCCCTGCGTTGTTGCTGATCATTGCTGGCTCCATGCTGGGTGTTTTGGTTGTTCGCGTTGCCGGTTTGGCGACTGCACTGAAGGCCCGAGAAAGCTTGAATCGCGGCGAGCTGCCAGCCCAGCAAATGCTTGAAGGCCTGATGCTCGCTTTGGGTGGCGGTTTGTTGGTATTGCCAGGGTTTATCAGTGATGTGGCAGGTCTGCTGTTGCTGTTCCCGCCGGTGCGTCGTTTTCTGGTGTACCGCTTGCGTAAGCGCGCCGAAGAGCAGGCGCTTCGTCAGCGCGCCTTTGCCGATGAGTTCGACCCAGTCGTTCGACCGGGCACACACAAGCCGCTGGGCCGTGAGCCCAACGTGATCGAAGGCGAATTCGAACATCGCGACAAGTAACATTTCGGCATTTACAACACGGCACCCCAGGTGCCGTGTTTGCTTTGAGCGGGCGCTGGATTTTAAAAAAAATTAGCGTGCGCGCTCTTGTAATCAGTTGATACGCCCTTATGTAACGGACAACGCAAGGTTTCGCTGCTAACAGCGATTCTCTATAAGCGAACGGCACCCGGCATTTCCGGACTTGTAAACCCAGCCGGTATTGACACCGGCCGATGAACACCTCAATTAGGAGAGATCGACAATGAAGCTTCGTCCTCTGCATGACCGCGTCGTAATCCGTCGCAGCGAAGAAGAAAAGAAAACCGCTGGCGGTATCGTTCTGCCGGGTTCTGCTGCAGAAAAAGCTAACAGCGGTGAAGTGATCGCCGTTGGTTCGGGTCGCGTTCTGGATAACGGTGAAGTGCGTGCACTGGCCGTTAAAGTGGGTGACAAGGTTGTGTTCGGCCCTTACTCCGGCAGCAACACTGTGAAAGTCGACGGCGAAGACCTGTTGGTTATGGCTGAGAACGAGATTCTCGCTGTAATTGAAGGCTGATTTCCCGCTCCTTTTCCCGTTACTACAAAGTATTTAAGGAAGAACGAACATGGCTGCTAAAGAAGTTAAATTCGGCGACTCCGCCCGTAAAAAAATGTTGGCCGGTGTAAACGTCCTGGCTGACGCAGTAAAAGCGACCCTGGGCCCTAAAGGCCGTAACGTGATCATCGAGAAAAGCTTCGGCGCTCCGACCATCACCAAGGACGGCGTTTCTGTAGCCAAAGAAATCGAGCTGAAAGATCGCTTCGAAAACATGGGCGCGCAGCTGGTTAAAGACGTTGCCTCCCGTGCCAACGATGACGCAGGTGACGGTACTACTACTGCGACTGTTCTGGCTCAATCGATCGTCAACGAAGGCCTGAAAGCCGTCGCTGCCGGCATGAACCCGATGGACCTGAAGCGCGGTATCGACAAAGCGACCATCGCTATTGTCAAAGAACTGCGTCAACTGGCCAAGCCATGCGCTGACAGCAAGGCAATCGCTCAGGTAGGCACCATCTCTGCCAACTCCGACAGCTCCATCGGCGACATCATTGCCGAAGCTATGGAAAAAGTCGGCAAAGAAGGCGTGATCACTGTTGAAGAAGGCTCGGGCCTGGAAAACGAACTGTCTGTTGTTGAAGGCATGCAGTTTGACCGTGGTTACCTGTCCCCGTACTTCGTCAACAAGCCAGACACCATGACAGCCGAGCTTGATGGCCCGCTGATCCTGCTGGTTGACAAGAAAATCTCGAACATCCGTGAGCTGCTGCCAGTACTGGAAGCTGTTGCCAAAGCTGGCCGTCCACTGTTGATCGTCAGCGAAGATGTTGAAGGCGAAGCCTTGGCAACGCTGGTTGTGAACAACATGCGCGGTATCGTTAAAGTAGTTGCTGTAAAAGCACCTGGCTTTGGTGATCGTCGCAAAGCAATGCTGCAGGACATCGCTGTTCTGACAGGCGGTACTGTTATCTCGGAAGAGATCGGTCTGAGCCTGGAAAGCGCTACCCTGGAACACCTGGGTAATGCCAAACGCGTTACTGTGACCAAAGAAAACACCACCATCATTGATGGTGCTGGCGTTGAGGCTGACATCCAGGCTCGCGTTACTCAGATCCGTGCTCAAGTGGCTGATACCACTTCTGACTACGACCGTGAAAAACTGCAAGAGCGTCTGGCCAAACTGTCCGGCGGCGTTGCAGTGATCAAGGTTGGCGCTGGTTCTGAAGTAGAAATGAAAGAGAAGAAAGCCCGCGTTGAAGACGCCCTGCACGCTACCCGTGCAGCCGTTGAAGAAGGCGTGGTACCTGGCGGTGGCGTGGCACTGGTTCGCGCTCTGCAAGCCATCTCCGAACTGAAAGGCGACAACGCTGATCAGAACGTAGGTATTGCTCTGCTGCGTCGTGCTGTTGAAGCACCTCTGCGCCAGATCGTTGCCAACTCCGGTGACGAGCCAAGCGTAGTTGTCGACAAAGTGAAGCAGGGTTCGGGTAACTACGGTTACAACGCAGCCACTGGCGAATACGGCGACATGATTGAAATGGGTATTCTTGACCCGGCTAAAGTGACTCGTTCGGCTCTGCAAGCGGCTTCGTCGATTGCCAGCCTGATGATCACCACTGAGGCGATGATCGCTGAGATCCAGGAAGACAAACCAGCTGGCGGCGGTATGCCAGACATGGGCGGTATGGGTGGTATGGGCGGCATGATGTAAGCCAGCTTTACCCCGATACGCAAAAGCCCCGCCTGAGTAATCAGGCGGGGCTTTTTTGTGGGTTATGCATGGTTAAAAGCCCCTCACCCTAGCCCTCTCCCAGAGGGAGAGGGGACTGATCTGGGTGATACTCAAACCTGGGTTCCACCGCAAATCAGCTCATTCTCCCTTTGGAGAGAGAGGGAACTGATCTGGGTGATGCTCAACCCCGTGTCCCACTGCAAATCAGCTCCCTCTCCCTTTGGAGAGAGAGGGAACTGATCTGGGTGGCTCAAACCTGTGTTCCACCGCAAATCAGCTCCCTCTCCCTTTGGGAGAGGGTTGGGGTGAGGGTTGCGGATCAATCAGCGCTCTGTAACCTGCACCGGTAACTTTTGCTCCGGCTTCCAGCTCAACAGTTGCTGTTTATAACCATAGCTCGCGGCTTGGTAGTAGGTAATCGCCCGCTCTACCAGCGGATCGGTAGCCGGTACGCGCGATTCAACACTGGCTGTCAGCGCTTGATCGTGACGACGTAGCCCCTGACGCGGGCTCAATATCGCCAAGTCTTTGCCATCGAATAGTCCAAGGTGCTGATAGTTGCCCACCACCACTCGCGGGGCCAGCGGGTTGTCCTGCAACACGTTGCGACCAAAGAACGTCGACTGGTAATCCATGTTCAACAAGCCCAGCAGGGTGGGAGCCAGGTCGATCTGGCTGGCCAGTTGCGCGTTCTCGCGTGCTTCAATCAGTTTTGGCGCATAAATAAACAACGGGATTTGGTAGTTACTGATCGGTAAGTCTTCTTTGCCCGCACTGCCCGCCGTGTGATCAGCTACGAAGATAAAGATCGTGTTGTCAAACCACGGTTTTTTCCGTGCATTTTCGAGGAATTGGCCGATGGCATAGTCGGTGTATTTCACCGCCCCATCGCGACCATGACCCGATTTGATGTCGATTCGGCCTTCTGGATAGGTATAAGGACGATGGTTAGATGTGGTCATCAATTGCAGCAAAAACGGCTGTTGTTGCGTGTAATCGGCATCGGCCAGTTTCAGGGTTTCACGGTAAAGGTCTTCGTCTGCCATGCCCCACGCGTTTTTGAAGTGAATGTCGGCTTCATTCACGCTGCTTTGGTCGACGACGCGATAGCCATTTCCACTAAAGAACGCGTTCATGTTGTCGAAGTAACCACGACCCCCGTACACAAATACGCTGTCATACCCGACCGCGTTCAATTGTTGCCCAAGGCTGGCAAAGCCACTTTCACGACCGATGCGCTTGACGATGGATCGCCCCGGCGTGGGTGGAATGGCCAAGGTAATCGCTTCCAGCCCGCGATCCGTACGGGTGCCAGTGGCATAGAAGTTATTGAAATACAGGCTCTCTTTACGCAACTGATCGAGGTGGGGGGTCAGGTTGCGATCATCGCCATTGCTGCCCAAATATTTCGCACTCAGGCTTTCAATGGTAACCAGCACGATGTTGGGATGGCGCACAACGCCGGGGTTATCGATAGTGCGGCGAATATCCAGCGCATCCTGGCCGACAAACGTCGCGTTGGGTTCAGCCAGCTCGCTGCGCAACTGCTTGGCTACCACAGCCGTGGGCAGGCTGGTGTAGAACTGCTGATAGTCGAGTTCGTTGTTACGGAAGGCTGCGAAGAACTGGTACGGGCCGTTGCTGGCCAGTTCATGCTGATAAGCGTTGCCGCCCTGACCGCGCGGCGCATCCTGATCGAGCAGTTGCAGGCTCAGCCCGGCCACCAGCAACAAGCCGGCAAAGGTGGCGGCACGTGCGCGAACGGTCGGTAGTGGTGCATTGATCGCAGCGTTGAAGGGTTTGCGCAACGCGACGCTTAGAAGAATGGCTACGACGCCAATGGCGCTTAGCAACATGCCAATCGGGTAAGACTCCATGACGTTATTCAGCACTTCATCGGAGTAAACCAAATAGTCCACGGCGATAAAGTTGAAGCGCACGCCGAACTCATCCCAGAACAGCCATTCCGCCACGGCCGTGAACAGCATGGCAAACAAACTGACAGTTAGCAGGCCTTGCAAGAACCACTGATGACCCCCGCGACGCCACAGCCCAGGCGGGCACAGCAGTAGATACAGTCCCAGTGGTACGGCGGCATAGGCCAGAAAACCGAGGTCGTAGAGCAAGCCAATGCCAAATACAGGCAGCCAGTGATTGCCGGCCTCGCCAAGGTGAGTGGCCAGCAACACCCCTCGGGTGATTAAAAAGGTCGCAAGCCAGCAGCCCGTCAATAACAGCAAATAGCGCATAGGCGCGGAGTCCAGCAGACGCATGAATGTTTTTCCTTAAACCTTGGGGTGCGCAAGTGTGCGGGCTCTACTGTAGGGGGTTTGTGAACCGTTGGTAAAAATAATGTCATAGGCGCCCGGTCGATAACTAAACCGCATAAATGCCCCAGAGCGCTGGCTCTGTGCCGTGACAGGACTTAAGCTGCGCGAGCCAACATGGCGGTAACTGCGTACGGAGAAGTGCCCATGCGAATTCTATTGGTTGAAGACAACCGCGATATCCTCGCCAATCTGGCTGATTACTTGGGGCTTAAAGGTTATACCGTGGACTGCGCGCAGGACGGTTTGTCAGGCCTGCATCTGGCCGCAACCGAGCATTATGACCTGATCGTGCTCGACATCATGTTGCCCGGTATTGACGGTTATACACTGTGTAAACGCCTGCGCGAAGATGCGCGGCGCGACACTCCTGTGATCATGCTGACTGCTCGCGATCAACTGGATGACCGTTTGCAGGGCTTCAAGTCCGGAGCGGACGACTACCTGCTCAAACCTTTCGCGCTGTCAGAACTGGCCGCGCGAATTGAAGCGGTATTGCGTCGTGCCCAAGGCGGTGGCCGACGGGAGTTGCAAGTGGCTGATTTGAAATACGACCTCGACACCCTTGAAGTCACCCGCGAAGGGCGTCTGCTCAAACTCAACCCCGTCGGGCTTAAACTGCTTGCCGTCCTGATGCAGAAAAGCCCCCACGTGTTACGCCGCGAGGTACTTGAAGAAGCCTTGTGGGGTGATGATTGCCCGGACAGCGACAGCTTGCGCAGTCATGTTCACCAGTTGCGCCAAGTAATCGACAAACCGTTCGACAAGCCCTTGTTGCAAACTGTTCATGGTGTGGGTTACCGCCTCGCCGAGAGCCGTGATGGAGTTTAAGCAAAGCCTTGCTCAGCGGATCATTATCGCCTTTGCGCTGATGAGCGCTTTGGTGGCGGGTACGTTCGCGATGGGCATCGTTGCCACGGTTCACCTGGTCGAAGAAAAACTCATTTCGGCTGGTTTGGGCGGTGACCTTCAGCGTTTGCTGCTGATGGATAACGTCGCGGACTGGAACCATCGTCCTGAACCTGATCAGCTGTTTTATTACAGCGGCGGGCGGGGTGATTTTGCCTTGCCCAAAGACCTGCGGCATCTCGAACCGGGGTTTCACGAGGTCTTTCGTGATCAGCTCTCGTATCACGCGATGGTTGAAGTCGTCGATGGGCGCCGCTACGTGTTGCTGCAAGATCAAAGTGATTTTGAAGAACGTGAACGTGTACTGTTTGCCGTGGTGGTGGTCGGCTTCGTGCTGGCGTTGGCGCTGGCGGTCTTCCTCGGTTGGGTACTGGCGCGCCGGGTGATGGCACCCGTGGTGCGGTTGGCGCGGCAGGTGCGTCACCGCGATCAGTTGCTCGGACTGGCCCCTCCTTTGGCCCCAGACTACGCGGCCGATGAAGTGGGTGAACTGGCGGTTGCCTTCGATGCCACGTTGGGCCGCTTGCGTGACACCCTCACGCGTGAGCGGCTTTTTACCAGCGATGTCAGTCACGAACTGCGAACGCCTTTGATGGTATTGGCCAGCTCTTGTGAACTATTACTTGAAAATCCGTCACTGGATCAGCGCAGCCGCGCTCAGGTCGAGCGAATATCACGTGCCTGTGAAGAAATGCGCGAACTGGTTCAAACCTTCCTGATGTTGGCGCGCGCGCAACACGAAGACTCGAACATGTCGCCTACGGTGACGCTTACCACCGTGGCCGAAGGGTTGATCAGTTTGTGGCGTGGCCCCATCGAGGCCAAAGGCCTCGAGCTGATTTATGACCCGGGAAACCCATTGGACACACGCTATAACGCCACTTTCTTGCATGCGGTGATGGGCAATCTGCTGCGCAATGCCCTGCATTACACCGACACCGGTTTTATCCGCTTAAGCCTGGAGCCTACCGGCTTCGTGGTGGAAGACAGTGGTGTGGGGATACCTGAAGAGAAACGCCAAGCCATGTTTCAGCCCTTTGTACGAGGCAGTGAAAAACGGGGGGAAGGATTGGGCCTGGGACTCTCGCTGGTGCAACGAATCTGTGACAGCCAAGGGTGGCATGTGACACTGACGACCATGGAGCCTAATGGTTGCCGTTTCCATATTGAATTAAACCCTGAGGACGAATGCTAGGGTCAGCTGGCTGGCCCATAGCCAGTATTTAGGCTCTGTAAAACCCTGCAAGGTTTGCTAGGCAAAGGCACATAATTTTCACTTTGTGATGACCTCTTACGCACGTTCTCCTGATTAAAGTGTTGGCTACACGCTTCAGGAGAGTCATTGTGAACTCACCCATCAAACTTAAATTTTCTGAAAGTACGACCCGTAATACGCGAACGAAGACTTGGCTAAACATCACTATGGTCTAAAACGTCATCGCCGGTTCGCGCGGGTTTACGTATTACGCAAGAGGTAAACAATGAGCGCTGATTCAGTACCGCCATCCGACGCTGCGACCGAAGATCGCTTTGAATTTTATTGGCAGCAGCAGGGCGAGTGGGTCGAGGAGCCGAACCAGCGTCGCGGCGGCGAGAGCGGCGTTCAGCGAATTCATGAAGAAAGTGGTCGGTTGCTGTATGTCAAACGTCAGGTCGGGCATACCTACCGCAGTTGGCGCTATCCGCTGGGACGTCCGACGGTCTTGCGTGAGCGGGATGCGTTGCAGGCGCTGACACAATTGTCCGTGGGTGTTCCTGAATTGGTCTACTGCGGAGCCCGACAAGGTGCAGACAAGCAGTGGCGTGCCCTGTTAGTGACCGCTGCGCTGGAAGGTTTTGTCGAAGTCGATAACTGGTACGCGGCGGGTGAGCGTGAGCGTCATGGCGAAGCCGTCCATGACCGAGTTCTTGAATGCATTGCCCACAATCTGGCACGCATGCATTTGGGACGCTGGCAACACAGCTGTTTATATGCCAA
This sequence comes from Pseudomonas sp. 2024-210, assembly GCF_045062345.1. NCBI lineage: Bacteria > Pseudomonadati > Pseudomonadota > Gammaproteobacteria > Pseudomonadales > Pseudomonadaceae > Pseudomonas > Pseudomonas sp. 2024-210. The sequence continues at coordinate 189,126 of NZ_JBJGEJ010000005.1, forward strand.
ACACATCTTTGTTCGCGTCACGGGCACGGGGGAGAGCGCAGTTGTTGATGTGGCCCTGCTCGACCTTGAAAAATGCCGTCAGCGACTGACCGCGCATAAGGCAGCCCTGCACGATCTTAAACAGCTACGGCGCCATTCGTCGTGGAATGCCGATGAATGGAAAAAACTGAACTACTTTTATGAAAAGGTGTTTGGTAGCGCCATCAAAGGTTTACGGTGATGAAGAGAGAAATAGCACGAGGTTTGTTTTTGCTGGTGGCTCTTGCTGTTGCCTCTGCGGCTCTGGCCGCATGGGAGCAGCCGGTGATGCAGGTGATTAGCGGGCCTAATAGTGCTAATTGCCCATTGCCGCGCGTCATTAAAACCGTCGAAGCGGCACAGCCGGATCATGACCTGCTGTTGTTTATGTTTGGAATGGCCCAAGGCTTAAAAGGGCAGGGTTAGCCACAGCGTGATCGTTGCTGGCGAATATGCTTTTAGCATCGCCAGCAACCACAATCACGTTTCACATTACATGCAAGTGGTTGTCCCACAACCCAGAAGGCAAGTCCAACGGCTTGGCGGTCAGCTTGCTTTGGCGGCAATCATAGAAACGGCAACGTCCTTGGCCGGATGTGACGACAAAACCATCTTTTACCGAGGCTACACCCGCACAGTCGGGTAAAGGGGCATCGAGGCGTAAATCGCCGTTGTCCAGGTCCCAGACAAAAAAGCGATTACCGCGCGGCGCCGTCAATGCGACGAGTCGTAAGTCACTGTGCACCGCCACACTGGCCGTGTAGTGACCCATCGCCCGGAGTTGCTCTTGCGCCACTGGAAACGGTTCAAACGCCTTGCCTGGCCGTTTAATCGCCAATAATTCCGATAACGTCTGAGCGTCCCCCATAAATTGCTGACACGCCACGATGGTGCCGTCATTGGCGATGCCCAAATGACGCACACTGTTCATTTGTTGACTCAGCGTTTCTTTGCTCAGCAGGGTGCCATCGCGTTGCATCAGCACCAGGCTGGGCTCCATCGCATTCAGATTCATCTCGACGCGACTTTCGGCCTCAGTGCGAATGCCGCCGTTGGCGACCACCAGTGTTTCACCGTCGGGCATCCACGACACTTGATGCGGGCCAACGCCGTGAGTCGGAATTTCGCCGCTGTGGACCAGGCGTTCGCCTTCAAAGCGATAAACCCCGAGCAAACCTCGACCCGGATCCGTGGTGTCGTTTTCCGTGGCGTACAACCACTCGCCATCTTTGTGGATCACCGCGTGACCGTAAAAATGACGATTGGGCAGGGAGGTCAGTGTTTGCAACAGTTGCCCGTCTGTCAGGCTGATCAGGTAGCTTTCGGTGCCAGGGCGCCGGGCCACAAACAAGGCGATAGGCAAGGTAGGGTGGTTGATGATGTCATGGCAACGCTGGCCGACCTGAGTGCTGAAGACTCGGGTGCCATCCAGACGATAGCCGACGGCAAAGTGATTGCCGTCTACATCGTCACGGGCACTGAGCAATAGCGGGCCTTGGCCTTTTTGCCGAAACAGCGACCAGCCACCCAGGGTGACTGCGCTTAGCAGTAGATCGCCGAGCTTGAGTGCTTGCCTGCGCATCATCGAACCCTCTTCATCAATCGCCGTCGTTGGCGTTAAAGCCCAGCTGTATGCCCAGCGCTTTGGCCAGTTCGCCTTCATGCAGGCGGTGGACGACGTTCAGGCTGTCGTAAATGGCGTTCAATTGCGCACGGCCAGTTTCATCGGCCAGCAGCTCGCTCAACGAACGCTGATTGTCGTTGAACAGTTTGAGCGACGCAGCATAGGCAGCGTCGATCTTGTCGGCCAACGGCTTTTGATCTGAGGGTAATAAACCACGCAAGCCCTTGTTGTCCACGCCGACCCATACGGTCTGCGCGGCTGAGAGGCTGGCGACCAGGCTCTGCAGGGAGGACTGGCTGCGCCATGCTTCTGCCTGCAACGGTTGAGCAATGCCCTTGCTCTGTCGGCCCATTGGCGTGCCGAGTTTCTTTTTCAAGGTGTCGAGCGCGGTCACTTGGGCGCGCAACAGGTCAGCGATGGCTTCGTGAGAGTCCGCATAACGCTGGTTCGGGAACTTGGTCATTTGCGCCAGCATGCCATCTGTGCTGTTCCAGCTGGCCAAAATCTCTTCGGCCAGTTGCTTCTGACGCTCGCCAATAGCGGTCAATAGCGGGCAGTAGCGGGCTTTTTGTGCCGGGTCAGCCAGGTCGATATTGCTGTCGAACAGGATGTATTCGTAAGCCGACAGGCCTTGTACCACAACGCTGGACTTGGCCAGTGTGTCAGCATCGATTTGCGGCTGGGCAATAACCAGTTGCTCAACCTGACGGCCGACCAAATTCTTTTTATCCGGCCAGAACTGTACTTGCCATGAGCGATTGCCTTCGGCCAATGGGCCTATCAGCAAAGGTTGCAGCTCGGCCCAGGCTTTTTGTGCGTGCTGGAAGTCTGCACGCGCGGTCTCCAGGGTTTCTTTACCCTCGCAATACGCCAGCGCGCTGATGGCCAGTTGGCGGTCAGCTTCAACCCATCGGCTGTACGTAGGCAGAATCACCTGCTTGGCGATAGCGGCCGAAGTGACGGCTTGCGGGTCTTGTGGCGAGCAGGCCGCCAAAGCGATAGCGGCAAGGCTGGTGAACAACAGCTTGGGTCGAAACATGTCGGGGTCCCCGATCGTGTAAAGCGTTTAAAGAGAGTTCAGGAACGCCAGCAACGCAGTGCGCTGCTCGGCATTAAATTGCAATACGTGCTGCTTGGCCGGCTCGGCTTCTCCACCGTGCCACAGGACGGCTTCGAGCAGGTTACGTGCACGGCCATCATGCAAAAACTGAGTGTGGCCACTGACGGTTTGGGTCAAACCGATCCCCCACAGCGGCGGGGTTCGCCAGTCGCTGCCCGAAGCGGCGAACTCGGTGCGGTCATCGGCAAGGCCGGGGCCCATGTCGTGCAACAGCAAATCGCTGTACGGGTGAATGACCTGATTGGCCAACTCGGGTTCAGCGGCATTGGGCGATGTGGTGAATGTCGGTGTATGGCATGAGGCGCAGCCGGCCTGATAAAACAGATTTTTACCGGCCAGCACCTGAGGCGATCCGACGTCCCGTCGTGCGGGCACCGCGAGGTTGCGGGTGTAGAACTCTACAAGACGCAAAATATTCTCGCTCACTTCCGGCTCGCCCTGCGGACCATTGCCGTTAGGTGCTGAAAGGCAGTCAGTCTGTGCCGGGGTGCAGTCATCAAAGGGTCTTAAGTGGGTGGTTAGCCCCATATCACCAGAAAAGGCGTGAACATTTTGTTGATTGAGCGTGGGTTGCCCGGCTTTCCAGCCAAAACGACCTAAAACAGTCTTTTGCTGTGCGTCGTCCCACACCCAGTTGGGGCGGCCGGCAATACCGTCGCGGTTGTTTTTCTGCTGGTCAGCATTGGCCAGAATCGCGGCGTTAGGAATGGTTTCCAGCAAGCCCAGGCCAATCATCGGTGGAGCAATACGAGCTGAGAAACGCGTGTCAGGGTGCATCGGGCCATAACCCAACTGGGTGATTTGCAACTGTGGTTTGCGCAGCTGCACCTCGGTGCCGTCTTTGAAACGTACCGGCACTGGCGTGTATTCGACCCTCACCTTGCCCTCGGGTGCTACGCCCGGCACGGCCATATCCTGCAACTGGCCACCGTAGACAGGTTCCGGAACGATCCCGGCCTTCTCGATCAGTGAGGCGTAAGCCGGATCGTTAGGTATCGACAGGCGCACCAGCATGGACACAGCGTTTTTGGCGTCAGGCAGTGGCGGGTGACCGCGACCATCCTTGATATGACAATTTTGGCAGGCATTGGTATTGAACAGCGGGCCCAAACCATCACGTGCGGTGGTGGTGGACGGTGCAATCACCCAAGGGCTGCGAAAAAAACTGTTGCCGACGCTGAAATCCAGACGCCGAGTAGGCGATAGGTTTGCGGAGGGCATGGAAAACGCATTTTTATCGCTTTTGCGCACAGTCGTTGCACCGCCTGAGCGGGCTTCGCCGGGCTCGGGTTTGGTGAAGCGCGGGGCATTATCACAGCCGCCAAGGCCCAGGGCCAATAACAGCAGAGACAGGCGAAGAGGCAGCGAGGGCATCAAGCGTCCAGATCAGCGAGCAAAATCGAGGGCGCAAAGTTTATCAGGGAAGGTGAATTGAAATAAGAGGGATTAGCGTTTGGTTTGACGTGTGGCTGTACAACCTGCTCGAAGGGTCATTCATCATGATGATGACCAGCGGGTCGCGGGGGAAAAATCAATCAACCAGATCTTACAAGCTAAGTAATACAAGTCGTACTTCCTACAAAACAATCGGATACAAATGATATTCAGCGCTTTTACCCATTCGTTATGCTCGTTAAAAAATGGATAAGTAGAAGAGCCCATGAAAGGATTATCTGTATTGATTGCAGTGATGTTACTTTCTGGCTGTGCGGATGCACGGCTATTTCCCAAGGGGTACTTTCCTCAAAAAGAATCCGGCACTGAGCTTGCTTATAAGTGTGAGATGGATCCTTATAATTTTGATTGTCTGCATCCCCCGGCCGTATTTAAAAGCCATTAGCGCATGATTTGCACATACCGGGCCTGGTAAACAAAAAAAACCGATGCCTGTACGGGCATCGGTTTTATTGTTGTGACTACACGCCCATCCCAATGGATTTACTGAGGGCTTTTACCCCTTAAATCGCGTGTGTGCTTTCACTTTCGTGATCAAAAATCGTGATCGGCGTTATCCGGGTTCAGGTCGCTGATACCGAGTTTGCCAGCAGCTTGCTCGATAGCGCCGGTCTGTTTGACCAGTGCTGCAATGGCGTTACGAACGACTTGGTTGCCGGCTTCGTTGCCCGCTGCGATCAACTGGTCGTAGTGCTCACCCTTGTTGGCGTGGTCAACCATGACCTGAATCTTGGCTTCGGTGTCAGCCAGATCGGATTTCAACGTGGCGTCTGCTGCAGGATCAACGACTACCACCAAGGAAGACAGGCTAGGGCCGGTCATTTTGGTGCCGTCAGCGCGGACGTACTCGCCCAGGTACACGTTACGAATACCTTTGGCGTCGTAGAAGTGCGAGTTGTGAGTGTTGTCGCTAAAGCAGTCTTGTTCGTCTTCCGGGGAATTGGCTTCCAGCGACACTTTCATGCGCTCGCCAGCCAGTTCGCCCAACGACAGGCTGCCCATGCCAAACAGTATTTTGCGCAGGCCGTTTTGCGGTGTATCGGCTTCGAGGGTGGCGCGGTAGTTGTCGGCCACATTCGGCGCCCAGTTACCGACCATTTCGTTCAGGTCGTTCACCAGCAGTTGGGTTACGGCTTTCAGATAAGCACGACGGCGATCATTGTGCCCGCCGGTAGCGCCTTCGCCTTCAAGGTAGTCGGAGGCAGGACGGTTGCCTGCACCCGGGCCGGTGCCGTTGAGGTCTTGGCCCCACAACAGGAATTCGATGGCGTGGTAGCCAGTCGCAACGTTGGCTTCGGATCCGCCCAGTTCGTTCAGGCTGGCCAGGGTTTCGGGTGTGATTTCAGTCACGTCAACTTTGTCTTCGCCAACCTGAATCTCGGTGTTGGCGATGATGTTTGCATTGGCCCCCGGATTGCCCAGTGCGCCAGCGTAGGAGGCGTCAACGTAGTCGATCAGTCCTTCGTCCAGCGGCCAGGCGTTCACTTGGCCTTCCCAGTCATCAATGATGGTGTTGCCGAAGCGGAACACTTCGCTTTGCAGGTAAGGCACACGGGCTTGAACCCACGCCTCGCGCGCGGCTTTCAGGGTTTCATCGTTGGGCTTGGCAAGGAACGCGTCGATAGCGGTTTGCAGGTTTTTCGCGGTGGATTCTGCGTCGCTGTACACGGCGTGAACCATGTCAGCGTAGTGCGCGACAACGGCTTTGGCCGCTGCTTCATCAACCTTGGCTGCAGTGATGTCAGTGGCCGGTGTTGCAACGTTGGTCGTTGCCGCTGGCGTTGGGGCCGCAGCTATTTTTTCCTTGTCCTTGTCGCCACAACCGGCGAGTGTGATAGCAATGGCCAGCAGACTGGCGGTGGCCAGGGGCATACGAATCATGGCGAAAATCCTGCTTCGAGAGGTGGGACAAGCGTGCGGCTGCACGCAAAACTGCGACATGATGCGAAAGATTTGCATTTTGTGTAAAGGGTTAGTGTTGGAAATCTTTCTTATTTACACACTCGCTGTCTATTTGACGTCCAAATCCTGAAATATGGATTTACAGAATGCGCGTGTGCCCACGCTCTTCCTGGATCAGGTAAGCGCGCAAGGCCCGCGCAGACAGGGGTTTGCTATACAAATAGCCCTGACCTTCATGACAGCCTTCCTTGATGACATAGGTTTCTTGTTCAATAGTTTCGACGCCTTCGGCAATGACCTGCATGCCCAAGCTTTTACCCAGTTGAATAATGGCCCGCACAATGGTGGCATCGTCGTCGTCTGTTATCAGGTCTTGAACAAAACTCTTGTCGATCTTGATTTTGTCCAGCGGCAGGCTCTTGAGGTAACTCAATGATGAGTAACCCGTCCCAAAATCATCAATGGCGATCAGGGCCCCGGAGCGACGCAGGCTGAGCAAGTGTTGACGGGCGGTGTTGATGTCTTCCATCAGGCTGGTTTCAGTCACTTCCAGCTCTAGACTGCGCGGTGCCAGACGGTGGCTCTGTAACAGGCTATCGACCATCTGCGGCAACTCGGCATGGTGCAACTGCACCGTCGACAGATTCACCGCCATGCGCAGTTCATTGAAGCCCAGATCATGCCATCCCCGCAGTTGGCGACAGGCTTGATCCAGTACCCACTCACCGATGGCCACAATGCTGGCGTTTTTTTCGGCCAGCGGAATGAAGATGTCAGGTGCGATCATGCCGTGCTTGGGGTGCTTCCAGCGTAACAGCGCTTCGACGCCCACGATACGGTGGTCGCTGTAACGAATTTGCGGCTGATAAACAAGATAGAGCTGCTTATTGGGCAGGGCGTCTTGCAGGTCTTGTTCAAGTTCACGCAGACGGCGCATTTGGCGATCCACGCTGGCAATATAAAACTGATAACGGGCTCGTGAACGGGTTTTCGCCAGCGTCATGGTTTGTTCGGCTTTTTGCAGCAATTGTTCAGCTGAGTCACTGTCTTCTGGAAACAGCGTAATACCGATGGTGGCCCGCAAGCGAATGGAGTGTTGACCCAAGTTGAATGGGGTGAGGAATGTATCCAGAATGCTTTGGGCTAATTCAGCGGATTCGTAGGGCTGTTCAATGTGTGGCTGTATTAACGCGAACTGATCCCCGCCCAAACGCGCCAGTGCCCCGACGGTTTGATTGTGGGCCTGCAATCGGTCGGTTATGACCTGCAACAACTGATCGCCCGTCTGATATCCAAATTGCTCGTTTATATCTTTGAAATCGTCCATGCCGACACACAGCACGGCTACTCGGCGTTGGGAACGTCCCGCTTCGGCCAGTGTTTTGCTCAATACGGTTTGCAGTTGCTGGCGGTTCGGCAGACCGGTCAGAAAGTCATGCTGTGTCATGCGTAGCAGCGAGCTTTCAGCTTTTCGACGTAGATGCGTATTGCGTTCGATGGACGCTAATAACTGATTAATCGTATTGACCCATACCCCTAGCTCATTGTGCTGATGGCCCTTGATAAGCGGCATGACGTGCTCACTCGGGTGATCAGGGTTAACACGTGTCAGGTGCCGGATTATTTTCGAGAGTGGTCGGGTCAATAGCCAGTGGTACACCAGATACAACACCAGCCCTATCAGCAGAGCCCTTAAAATACCGGAGATAAAAACCACCTCGGCATTGGCCAGAAACGCTTCGCCGTACATCGCGGTATCGAGGGAGATGCTCAGGTCACCGTAATATTCGTTGTACTGCGAGTTACTTTTCAACGGGATGGTGAGCGTGCGTTCCTTACCCAAGATGTAATCGGTGAGCCAACGGTAGGGTGTGTCCTTCAGGGGGCGGGACTTTTGCGCAAGAAGCCCGGTATTGGGGTTGCCAATCGAGGCTTGGCTTACAGCGTCATCCTGGAACAAACCGCTGATGACTTGCATCGCCATATCGCGATCAAGACTAAAGAGCGCTTGAGTCGATGGGTCGCGGAACATGACCAGAAAACGCTGAGCATCGTGCTCCAGGGTTCGTCGCGTTTCGTAGATATTGATCACAATTTGCGCGCAACTGATTACGCTCCCTACAGCCAATGCTGAAAGCAGCACAGCCCGGAGTAACTTAAGTGACAAGCTGTTCTTGAATTCCAGCCTCAAAGCGCAATTCCTTGTTTCTTGCCGTCATTGCTGTGGCCCTGTGTAAAGGGGCATTGATGCGGGTTTTAGATGAAGCTATCTCACGATAGTCACAAACACGAGTGTGCACGTTTATTGTTAACTGAGCATGAGTGGGTGGGGCGTTTTTATCAGGCAAAAAAAAACCCGGCAAGCCGGGTTTTTTTACTGGGTATCAGGCTTAAGCGGTGAAGGTTTTGCCTTCGAACTGCTCAGCTACGAACTTCCAGTTAACGAGGTTCCAGAACGCTTCTACATATTTAGGACGTACGTTGCGGTAGTCGATGTAGTAGGCGTGTTCCCAAACGTCGCAAGTCAGCAGCGGGGTGTCGCCGCTGGTCAGCGGGTTACCCGCGCCAATGGTGCTTGCCAGAGCCAGGGAGCCGTCAGCTTTCTTGACCAGCCAGCCCCAGCCAGAGCCGAACGTGCCGATGGAAGTTTTGCTGAACTCTTCCTTGAACTTGTCGAAGGAACCGAAAGCAGCGTTGATGGCATCAGCCAGTGCGCCGGTAGGTTCGCCGCCGCCGTTTGGCGTCATGCAGTTCCAGTAAAAGGTGTGGTTCCAGACCTGAGCGGCGTTGTTGAAAATGCCACCTGAAGAGGTTTTAACGATCTCTTCCAGGGTTTTGCCTTCAAACTCGGTGCCTGGCACCAGGTTGTTCAGGTTCACGACGTAGGTGTTGTGGTGCTTGTCGTGGTGAAACTCCAGGGTTTCTTTGGAGATGTGCGGCTGCAAGGCATCGTGTGCGTACGGCAGCGGCGGCAATTCGAAAGCCATGATGATTCTCCTAATCAGGTCAGTTGCGATGAGCGCAAGGCCGATCACGGGCGGCCAAACACGCGCCGTGGAGTTTTTACTCTTTGCGGCGCAGGCGAAGATCATAGCACCGGGGTCGCGGCATAACCACGCGACAACTGTGTGGAATAGACGTTTCAGCTGGGTTGATAAAAAATCGAGCGGTAAGTGGTAAGCGCCATAAGCGGCAAGCTACAAGCTACAAGCGACAACAAGCTAGGTTTGGTCTTGAAGCTTGAAGCTTGAAGCTTACAAACTCTCATCCTGCCAGAATCAACTGTATCGCCACGGCATACATCATTACCGCAACGAGCAGATCCAGAATCCGCCATGTAGAGGGTCTTGCCAGCCAGGGCGCCAACCATGCGGCTCCAATTGCTAGCGTAAAAAACCATAACAATGACGCACTGGCTGCACCCACCACATAAGCGCCGGGAACACTTTGTTGCGCCCCAAGGGACCCTATCAGCAACACGGTATCGAGATAGACATGCGGGTTGAGCAACGTCACCGCTAGCGCACTGAGCATGACGGCTTTGAGTGAACGCGCCGTCTGCCCGGCCGTCTGCTCAAGGCTCGAGCTGGAAAATGCTCGACGCAGTGCCTGCGTGCCGTACCACAACAAAAATACGGCTCCGCCCCAACGTGCGGCACTGAGCAGCAGCGGATTTTGCGCCAATACTGTGGCCAGGCCAAATACACCAGCGGCGACTAGCAATGCATCGCACACCACGCAAAATGCTGCCACCGGCAGGTGATGCTCCCGACGCAAACTTTGCGCCAGTACGAAAGCATTCTGGGTGCCGATAGCCATGATCAGACCGAACGCGACCAACAGGCCATTAAGATAGCTTTGCCACATAAGGTTTACTCGTCGTACTGCAGGCGGGAAGGGGGTTGCTGCTGGCTATTGTCATATTTTTGGCTGTATAAGAAAAACCAATACTCCTGATTGCTCATTAGGAAAACTGATGTTCGACTATAAATTGCTTTCTGCGCTCGCCGCAGTGGTAGAACAAGCTGGGTTTGAACGGGCGGCGCAAATACTGGGTCTGTCGCAATCGGCTGTTTCCCAGCGCATTAAATTGCTCGAGGCGCGTATTGGCCAACCGGTGCTGATTCGCGCAACGCCGCCGAGTCCGACTGAAATAGGTCGACGTTTGCTAAACCATGTCCAGCAAGTGCGCTTGCTTGAGCGCGATTTACAAAGTGCCGTACCGGCGCTGGACGAGGAGGGATTGCCCGAACGCCTGCGCATTGCCTTGAATGCGGACAGCCTGGCCACTTGGTGGGCGACGGCGGTCAGTGATTTTTGTGCCGACCAGCACCTGCTTTTGGACTTGGTGGTAGAGGATCAGACGGTGGGGCTAAAACGCATGCGGGCAGGGGAAGTCGCCGCGTGCTTGTGTGCCAGCGAACGCCCGGTGGCGGGTGCGCGCAGTGTTTTGCTGGGGGCAATGCGTTATCGGGCGCTTGCCAGTCCTGCGTTTGTTGAACGGCATTTTCCTGACGGTGTTCGCGCCGATTTACTCCCTAGAACCCCGGCCCTCGTGTTTGGCCCGGATGATTTTCTGCAACACCGCTATCTGGCCGCCTTGGGTGTCGATGGCAGCTTCGAGCATCATCTGTGCCCGTCTTCCGAAGGTTTTATCCGCCTGATCGAAGCCGGTCTGGGGTGGGGGCTTGTTCCGGAACTGCAGGTGCGTGAGCAACTGGCAAATGGCGTGTTAGGCGAGTTGTTGCCAGATAAACCCATCGACGTGCCACTGTACTGGCATCATTGGCGTAATGGTGGACACTTGCTGGGCCAACTGACCGAACATTTATCGCGTTCGGCGCAGCGTTGGTTAGTGCCTTTGTTGTGACAAGTAGCGTTTAAACAGCAAGCAACAAGAATTAGAGCATTGGAGTGATTGATGAAGATTCTGGTCACCGGCGCGAGCGGCTTTATTGGCGGACGCTTTGCGCGCTTTGCCTTGGAGCAGGGCTTTGACGTGCGGGTCAGCGGGCGACGGGCCGAGGGTGTTGAGCACCTGGTACGTCGTGGTGCTGAATTTATCCCGGGTGATTTGACCGATGGTCTGTTGGTGCGCGACTTGTGCGTCGATATCGATGCTGTGGTGCATTGTGCGGGCCATCGGGGTGCCTGGGGGCGTTATCAGGACTTCCAGCGCGACAATGTACTGGTCACCGAAAACGTGGTCGAAGCCTGTTTGAAACAGCGCGTTCGGCGGTTGGTGCATCTCTCGACGGCCGCACTTTACTTCGACGGGCGCCCTCATACCGGTTTGACAGAAGAGCAGGTGCCCAGACGATTTCGGCATCCTTATGCGGCGACCAAAAACCTGGCCGAGCAAAAGGTGTTTGGCGCCCAGGAGTTTGGACTCGAAGTGATTGCCTTGCGCCCGCACTGTGTAACCGGCGCGGGGGATATGAGTGTTTTTCCGCGCTTATTGAAGATGCAGCGCAAAGGTCGTTTGGCTATCGTCGGCAACGGCTTGAACAAGGTGGATTTCACCAGTGTGCAAAACCTCAGTGAAGCGCTACTGAGCAGCCTGCTGGCGAGCGGTTCGGCATTGGGCAAAGCCTACAACATCAGTAATGGAGCACCGGTTCCGCTGTGGGATGTGATCAACTACGTGATGCGTCAGATGAATATTGCGCAGGTGACACGTTACCGTAGCTATGGCCTCGCTTACAGTATGGGGGCGTTGAGCGAACTGGCGTGCAAGCTGTGGCCGGGCCAGCCAGAGCCTTCGCAGTCACGTTTGGGGGCACAGATCATGAACAAGGACTTCACCCTCGACATCAGTCGTGCCCGGCACTATCTCGACTACGACCCTAAAGTCACCTTGTGGGCGGCGCTGGACGAATTTTGCGGTTGGTGGAAAGCCCAGCAATCGCCGTATCGTTAATACTCACCTCCAGGATTTATATAAGGTTTTTTCATGCGTAACGATGCTCGCGATGATTTTGACTCTGTTCCGACCTTGCATGTCATTGAAGAGGATGATGGGGTGCAATCTGCCGACGCCCGTGAACGCACTACGGTGTACTCGCGTACTGCCCCTGTGATTAAGGTGAAAGCTCCGAACACAGGGCCTTTGTGGGCGTTTATCGGCGCGCTGCTGTTGGCTATTGCGGGGTTGGCGTGGTGGAGCTTTCAGCAGATTTCATTGATGGAGCAACAACTCGTGGCGACGCAAGAAAGCTTTGCGCGCATCAGTGAAGAAGCCGCAGGGCGATTGCAGGCTATCTCCGGCAAGGTAGTGGCCAGCGAGTCGAGCCTTAACACGGGCAATGAAGCCTTGAAACTTCAGATCAAACAACTTGAAGAGCAATTGCTTGAACAGAGCCAACGCCAACAGGGTGCTATTGAAGGCCAGAAAGGCGAGCTGGACGCCCGGTTTGAAAAAATCAATACAGCGCTGCTGGCGCAGGTGACGGCTGAACAAGAAGCTCAAACCAAATTTGATACGCAGATAAAAGGTCTGACGGCCGAGGTTTCAGCCCTCAAAGGCAGCCTTGAGCAGCAGGCAGTGGATGTCTCGACCTTGAAGAAGCAAGGTAATCCGAGCGCTGCGATTGAGCGTCTGGAGCAGGATTTGCTGGTGCTTAAAAGCGAACTGGAAAACCGACCGGTCCCTGCCAAAGGTGCCAATGCTGCTGAATTTGACGTGTTCCGCGCTCAAGTGACGCGCAACATCAACACCTTGCAAAGTCAGATTCAAAACCTGCAAAAGCAGATCAGTGCCAAGCCTTAATGTCGGTGGTGTGGCCGGCCCTCACCCCAACCCTCTCCCAGAGGGAGAGGGTGCTGATTTGTGGTGTTGCGCCTATCTGCTTTTGCTGCTGCGTGGGTTTGCCGTAGGTGGCGATCTTTTAAAGTTCATAAGATCGCGGCGGGCCCATGGAGCAATGCCTGCCTGCGGGCATGCCGAGCCACAGCGAGGCACCGAGTGGAGGGGCAGGGACCTTTTGGTTTCTTTTGGTTCCTTTTGGGTCCTTCTAAAAGGGACGCGCCGTAAGGGCGCAACCTTAAGTAGCCGTTACCGCAGCAACGGATAGGTACCCAGCCCAGCAGCGCTCCAATCGCGAGCAGGCACGCTCCCCAAAGCCCTCCGGGAGAGGGTTAGGGTGAGGGGCTTTTGACCTTGTCACCCCGCCCGCGAAGCACTTGATTGGGCATGGCAATCGCCGCACTCAGCCCCAACAGCGAAACCACCGCGCTGACAGTCAACAAATGGCGGAATGTCTGCAACAGCTCCAAACGCAGGTCATCCAGCGCTGGCCCTTGCACGGCGTTCAAGCCGTCCAGCAGCACATTGCCTGAACTGCCTTCACCCAGCACTGGCTGGCCCGCCACTGGGGCCAGCAATGAGTCATGCAGCAGCGCCAGCAACAAGGCCGACATCAACGCCACACCCATCGCGCCACCCAATGAGCGAAACAGGTTCGTCGTGCTGGTGGCCACACCAATATCATGCTGTTGCACCGAGTTCTGCGCGCCCACCAGTGACGTCGGAAATTGCATGCCCGCAGCCACTCCACTCAACAACATGAATACGCCGCTCAACACCTCGGCACTCGGTGGGCTAAAAGCCATGCCCAAAATGGCAAAGGGCATCAACGCTGCACCCATCAGAATCATCGGTTTATAGCGCCCGGTCACCGATGTCATGCGCCCGGCAAAGTAAGCCCCCATCGGTAAGCCCATTGCCAAGGGCAGGAGGTGTAATGCCGCACTGTCCGCCCCCGCCCCCGTGATGCTCTGATACCGCAGTGGCATCAGCACAATCAGCGAAATGGCCTGAAAGCTGGTGAAGAACACCGTACACCAGCACAACACCGCATTGCGATTGGCAAACAAGTGCATGGGCAGCAAGGGTTCGATTGAACGACGCTCGTGCCACACAAAGAGTGCCAGAGCAATCACGGCGCCCACCAGCAGGCTCATGACCTGATCGCCATGCCAGCTGTAGCCTTGGCCGATAAAGGTGATGCCCAGCAGCAATGACGTCAGGCCGACAATCATCAAGACCGTGCCTGCATAATCAATGATCGGTTTGCGTTGTGGGACGGGTAGCCCGATGAGCGTGCGATGGGAAATCCACAACGCCGCCAGGCCCAGAGGCAGGTTGATTAAAAATACCCAGCGCCAGGATAAGAACTCAGTCATGTAGCCGCCCAGTACGGGCCCAGCCACGCTTGCCACAGCGTACATGCTGCTGAAATAGCCTTGGTAGCGACCGCGCTCACGGGGCGGCACGATGTCGCCGATGATCGCCTGACTGACAGAAATCATTCCGCCAGCGCCAATGCCCTGAATGATCCGCGCCAGCACCAGTTGTTCCATATTTTGCGCAAGCCCGCAAAACAGCGAGGCAAGCGTAAACACGCTCATGCCAAACAGCATCAAGCGCCTGCGCCCGTATAAATCCCCCAGCTTGCCGTAAATCGGCACGGCCACGGTCATTGCCACCATGTAGCCAGAAATGACCCACGCCAACTGGCTAACGTCTTTGAATTGAGAGGAAATGGCGGGTATCGAAACGGCTACGATGGTCTGGTCGAGTGCACCCAGAAAAATCGCCAGCATCAGGGCAACCAGAATGCTGCGAATAGCGGGTTTTGGAGGGGCGGGCTGATGAAGGCTGGTCACGTGGAATCCCAAAGGCGCAAATGTGATCAGTCTACTGGATAGACATATGTGCAAAAGCCCTTGAGGTTCTGTCGTTCGGGATTAACACAAACAGACCAGACTGAGATGATCAGTCCGGTCTGCGGGTATTACCTCAACGTGCTGAACATTGAGTTACAGTGCCCGCCATTGCAACTGACGGTAAATCCGGCTGCTTGACGTGTTTGTTCGGCGCGATAGCACGCGCTGGCAAACAGAGCTGCGGCAGCAAAAACGATAAACAGAGTCATGCATCTGGTTCTTGTTTTAGTGGTCATGGCGTTATCTCTCCTGCTTCAGTCGGAGTCAGACCTAGACTTCACACCTTTGAGGCTAGCTCAGACCCTGGTTACTGCCATGTCAGTTGTACGAGTGGTCATGCGTAGGTTCATCCTTCAAACGGACTACAGACGTGTCCTTGAATGAACTCGCAGACGAAAGGCCAGACTGTTACTAAGCTTGGCCCATCCTTACCTCTATTCGCGAAGGAATGATTCATGTCGATAGTGCGAATTTTGCGCCGGTTTCTGCTTGGTATTGCCTTGCTGAGCGTCATGGCACAGGCTGTTTCAGCCCCGGCGCCGTTGACCCTGGAGGTTTACAATCCCGGAGGTTCGGCTGCTTTTGCGGTGTCATCGGTACTGGTCAGCGGCGATAAAGAGGCCATTCTGATTGATGCTCAATTTGCCAAAACTCAGGCTCGGCAGGTGGTCGACAAGATTCGCAACAGCGGTAAAAACCTGACGACGATCTACATCAGCCACGGCGACCCGGATTACTATTTCGGCCTTGAAACCCTGACCCAAGCCTTTCCTGATGCCAAGGTGGTTGCCTCGGGGCCCACCGTAGCGCATATCAACGAAACCAAAGACGCCAAACTGGCTTTTTGGGGGCCTCAAATGGGGGCGGATGTGCCGAGCCAAATAATCGTGCCCGACGTGATGAAGGGCAACACCTTGAATCTTGAAGGCCATGAACTGGACGTCATGGGACTTTCAGGCAGGCAACCACAGCGCAGCTATGTGTGGATCCCTTCGCTCAAGGCGGTCGTGGGTGGCGTAGTGGTGGCAGACAACCTGCATGTCTGGATGGCCGATACCCAAACGCCACAGTCACACAGGCAGTGGCTGGCTACCCTTAAGCGTATCGAAAGTTTACAACCCGACATTGTCGTACCCGGCCATTACTTGGGGGAAAACGACCGATCATTGAGTTCTGTTCACTTTACGCGCGACTACATCAAGGCGTTTGATGAAGAGACGCCCAAAGCCAGGAATTCAGCCGAACTGATTGCTGCCATGAAAAAGCGTTATCCGAATCTGGGCGAAGTGTCTTCGCTGGAGCTCAGTGCCAAAGTCGCCAAAGGCGAAGTGGAGTGGTGAGCCCGCTTACCCCTTAACGAATGGTGTCCGCCGTTGAGTGAGCCTGAATCACCAGCCACTCCATTAATGCCCGTAACGGCGCTGAAGGTTCGCGCCGGGGCGGGCACACCAGGTAATAACCCGCGCCAGTTGCGACTTTAAAATCGAACGGCATCGCCAGATTGCCAGCCTGTAGGTCGTCGCTGATCAATGACCAGTCCCCGATCGCCACACCATTACCTTGTGCCGCCACGGTCATGGCCAGGTCCAAGGTGTCAAAGTACTGGCTATGGCGGATCAAAGACGGGTCGCCACCCACGGCGTTGAGCCAGTGGTTCCAGTCCCGTTGATCGCGGCTGGGGTGCAACAGGGTGTGGTATTCAAGGTCGGTCAGTGTATTTATCGCACTGCTGCCTTGTAACAGGTGCGGTGCGCATACCGGGGTGAGTTGCTCATCGAACAGGTGCTGGCCCTCGCGTTTAGGTCCGGGTGCCGGGCTGTAGATCACGGCGGCATCGAAGGTTTCACGGCGAAAATCCACCCCGTGCTGAACACTGCTGGTTAATTCCACCGGCACGTCGGGGTGTAGCATTTGCCATTGCCTGAGTTTGGGTAGCAACCAGCGCAACAGGCAGGTAGGTGCCTTGATTTGCAGTGGCGTGCGGCGTGTTCCGGTCTGTTCTATGGCTTCGCCGATCAAATCGAATGCCTGTTGAATACGTGGGTACAACGCCTGACCTTGCTCCGTGAGGCTTAAGCCACGTGCCAGACGATGAAACAAAGGAAAGCCCAGATGCTCTTCCAGCCCGGCAATCTGCCGGCTTACCGCACCTTGAGTGATATGCAGCTGCTCGCCGGCGCGGGTGAAGTTGCAGCATTGAGCTGTGATTATAAAAGTGTGCAGCGCGGGGAGCGGCGGTAATCGTTTCATAGGTCGGCAGCCATGAGTCCAGGACATGGCGAGTATGAGCAGGTTTGCGTTGTGCGCGCCACACGCGCTCGCTTCAATAAGGCTTAAAAGCAAATTCAAAAGGCAGGACACATGGCGACGTGCGGCGAAGTATTGGTCAAGTTGCTTGAGGCATATGGGGTTGAGCAGGTATTTGGCATCCCGGGTGTGCATACCGTTGAGTTGTATCGCGGCCTGGCGGGTTCAAGCATCCGTCACGTGACTCCCCGGCACGAGCAAGGCGCCGGATTCATGGCTGATGGCTATGCGCGCACCAGCGGCAAACCGGGAGTGTGTTTCATTATCACTGGGCCGGGTATGACCAATATCACCACGGCCATGGGGCAAGCCTACGGCGACTCAATACCGATGCTGGTGATTTCCAGTGTGCAGTCGCGCAGTCAGTTGGGCGGCGGGCGCGGCAAGCTGCATGAGTTGCCAAATCAGAGCGCTATGATGGCGGGGGTTGCCGCGTTTTCCCATACGCTTATGTCTGCGGCAGAACTGCCGAGTGTGCTGGCGCGAGCGTTTGCACTCTTTCAGGCGGGACGGCCACGCCCGGTGCACATTGAAATCCCATTGGATGTACTGGTGGAAAATGCCGATGCATTACTGGCCAGTCATCCCGTCAGTATTGCTCGTCCGGGCGCTGCGCCAGTGGCCATCACACAGATGAGCCAGCGCCTGGCCGGTGCCCGGCGTCCGCTGATACTGGCGGGCGGGGGCGCCATTGATGCCGCGGAGGTGCTTACGCGGTTGGCCGAGCGACTCGGGGCGCCGGTAGCCTTGACCATTAACGCAAAGGGTATGTTGCCTTCCAGTCACCCTCTGTTGATTGGCTCTACCCAATCTTTGGAGGCAACCCGGGCGCTTGTAGCCGAAGCAGACGTGGTGCTGGCGATTGGTACCGAGCTGGCCGAGACCGATTACGATGTGACCTTTGCTGGAGGCTTCGAGATTCCGGGCGCGTTATTGCGCATCGACATCGATCCGGATCAAACCGTACGCAACTACCCGCCGACACTGGCGCTGGTGTCTGATGCCAAGTTGGCAGCTCAAGCCTTGCTGGCTGACCTTGGACACGTGTCACCACGGGATGCCGATTGGGGCGCGGTGCGAGCCCAGCGTTTGCGCAGTGAATTGGCCACCACCTGGGATGCGCCAACACGTGCGCAAACCCTCTTTTTGCAGACCGTTTTCGAGGTGTTGCCGGACGCCGTGTGTGTCGGCGACTCCACTCAACCGGTGTACACCGGCAATCTGACCTTTAACCCTGAACAACCACGGCGCTGGTTCAACTCATCAACGGGTTACGGCACGCTCGGTTATGCCTTGCCCGCGGCGGTGGGCGCCTGGTTGGGGCGCCGTGCTAACGGGCATGCAGGGGGGGCGGTGCTGTGCTTGATCGGGGATGGGGGGCTGCAATTCACCTTGAGCGAACTGGCCAGCGCCGTCGAGGCGCGTACACCCATTATCGTGTTGCTTTGGAATAATCAGGGCTACGGCGAGATTAAAAAGTACATGCTCAACCGGGCCATTGAACCGGTGGGGGTTGATATTTATACCCCGGACTTTATAGGCGTGGCCAAAGCCCTCGGTTGTGCGGCGTTGTCGGTTGAAGGGCCGGCGCAGCTACGCACGGCGTTGGCCCGTGCTGTCGACCACGACGGGCCGACCCTTATCGAGATCGATGAACAGCATTGGCAACGCTAAGCGCTATGAACTTATGCGCAGGCGCGCCAGATCCCGGACAGGCGGTGCGCCAAACTGACGGCTGTACTCGCGGCTGAACTGTGAGGGGCTCTCATAGCCCACGCGATAGCCTGCGGCCGAAGCGTCAAGCCCTTCACTGAGCATCAGCCGCCTCGCTTCATTGAGTCGCAGCTGCTTTTGATACTGCAACGGGCTCATCGCCGTGACTGACTTGAACCGGTGGTGCAGGGTCGACACGCTCAGGTTGGCTTCGCGGGCCAGATTGTCGATGCGCAGGGGTTGTTCAAAGTTGCCGTTGAGCCAGGAAATAGCCCGAGTGACACGGTGTGCCTGGCTGTTTTCGCTGGCGATTTCGTACAGGCGATAGCCCTGCGGGCTGCGTAACAGCCGGTACAGAATCTCGCGGCGAATCAAGGGGGCCAACATGGCGATGTCTTTCGGCGTATCGAGCAGGCGCGTCAATCGCAACAAGGCATCCAGCATCGGCTGGTCGATAGGCTCGACGTACAGTCCACGCCCGGCCGGTTTGGACGGTACACCCATCGGGCCTGCATCACTGATCAGTGTGGATATTTCCAGTGGGTCAATGTCCAGCCGCAATGCCAGGACGGGACGTTCAGGGGACACTTCCAACACGCGCCCGCTGATCGGCATCGACACCGAGACCACCAGGTAATTAAGCGGGTCATAGGCGAAGTGCTCGTCTGCCAATCTGACCTCTTTACGGCCTTGAGCCATGATGCACAGCGCCGGCTTGGGCAAGCTGGGAGCGAAGTCGCTGGCGGCGCTGTAGCGCGACACAAATAAGGCGTCGACGTCCGTTGCAAACGAACCATCCTGCGCCGTGTGACGGTGTATCAGGTCGGCCAGTTCCACACGCTGTTTTTCAAGCGCAGGATCGAGCGCGGAGTGCGGCCGTTCCAGTAACGACATGCAGAACTTCCTCATTTAGAGCGTCGGGTAGACACAGCTTAAGTTTGTGCAAGGAGCAGGGGTAGGCGATTTCTGCCGTTGTCTTGCCTGATCCTGTCGGTGTCAGTCGTTATTCCTTCAATAGCCCTGCCGTGAGCACTGAGTATTGCCCGAAATAGCGTCAGGCAGTGCTGCCTTAGACGCGGGGAATGACGATGACCTTCAGCGTGCTTTTGCAGAATTGTGCAAGCCTTGGGCAGGAATCGACTAACGGCGCGGGGGGCTGAGCTTTAAGCTTTGAACCTTGCCACGGTCACTTTCTGTGTGGAGGCCACCATGCCACAGTCCCATTGCGTCAGTCATACCACTCGGGTGCATGCCCGCGCCGGGTGCTCGGCTCAAGTACAGGCGTGCCTCACGCACGTGATAGAACCCACGTTGAAGACGCCGGGCTGCCTGCACTTTGCCTTGCAACAATGCGACAGCGACCCGTTGTTATGGCAGGTTGCCGGGTATTGGCGGGATGAATGCGCCATGCAGGCTTACTTCAACTCCTCGGTGATGGAGGTCTACAGCGTGCTGCTCAATGAGAAGATGATTGAGCGCCTGGAGTTCCAGACGTTCACCGAAGAGGTTGCGGTCCCCATGCAGAAACACGCGGGTTAAGCGAGTAGAATGCCGGTTTTGAATGGCCGGAAGGTTAACCATGGCACGTAAAGAGTTTGCACAGTTTGAAGCGGTAGCGGCGGTTGTCCCAGTTGAACCCGGTGTTTACCACGCCGCCATTGCAGTCAAAGCGCTGTACGAAGGCGGAGCGCCGCGTTTTCATAAAATCTTGCCTGACCAGACCTTCAAAACCGCCACTGCGGCTGATGCCGCCGCAACGCAACAGCTTGAAGCCCTGCAAGGCGTCACTGAAGACGCCGAGCTGGTCTGGTAGTCAACGTGGGCGGTGCATTTTAAACAGTGCCTCGGGGCCCAGCTGGAAATAATCCGCCGGGCCACCGCCCCGTAAAATAGGCTCGGCAGCCGCGGTGTCGTAAATCCCGTCTTTAAGCAGGTGTTTGGCGATATGCACCGCCACCACCTCGCCCAGAATCAGCCAGCTGGGTACGAGTGCCTTATCGGCCCTTTGCAACTGAATGATCTGTGTGACCTTGCATTCAAACGACACCGGTGTCTCGGCGACACGTGGCACGCTCACGACACGTGAGGCGGCGGTTGTTAGCCCGGCCAGCTCGAACTCATTGACGTCCGGTGCGACCATTGCGCAGCTTTGGTTCATCGCCTCAGCCAGAGGGCGGGTGGCCAGGTTCCAGACGAACTCGCCGGTTTGCTCAATGTTATTGAGACTGTCTTTGCGGCCCACACTGCAAAACCCGATGATCGGCGGGATGTAGTTGAACGCATTAAAAAAGCTGTAAGGCGCAAGGTTCAGTCGGCCTTCGGCGTCCTGCGATGAAATCCAGCCAATAGGGCGCGGCCCGACAATGGCATTGAACGGATCATGGGGCAGGCCGTGCCCCTGGGAAGGTTCGTAGAAATGGATATCGTCAGACATGGGCAGAATCCGCAAACGCCGAAATAGAGGACTCATATAGTGCGGGGCATTTCGCGCAATGACAAAGCCTGTCTTGACTCTGGAGTCGCTGCCGCGGGCTGAGAAGGGTAGCAAGCACCCCGTATTCCTCAATTCATGGTTACGTTCACTGCGCGATCAGTGACCCGCTTTCAGGTACCCCAAAAACGACTAAGCCCGGCCAGGGCCGGGCTACACAGACAACTTCAGTGGGTTAGCTGAAGCGAGCGCCTTGGGTATTGTCGTAGCCATCTTCCGCAAACGTGGCTGAGTGAGTGTGATCGTAGCCATCTTCAGCAAAGGTTGCACTGTGCGTACGGTCATAACCGTCAGCTGCAACAGCGGCAGATCCCGTGCGGCTATAGCCATCTTCAGCAAAGCTCGAAGAATGGGTACGGTCGTAACCATCCGCAGCAAAGGTATTGAATGCCAGAACCGAGAGGGCAGCGGCGAGGATTAATTGAGTTTTCATGGTCAGGCTCCTTGTTTCATAAGGGCGGTATGCCCTGGGTATGGGTTTAAGATTACGCTGAATAATTTGATTAAAAAGCGCAAAAAGTAGCAGTTTATAATCTGGTTATTAGATCTATTAGCCCAGCCTCTTACGGGTTCTGAATGCTTGATAATCCCTTCGCGGGACCTACTCAAGGCAGTCGTGAACTGAGAGTGGGTTGAAATTGATAGTGGGCTAACTGTATTAACGGGCCATTAATTTTGGGCATGAGCCAAAAGAAAAAACCCGGCCGGGGCCGGGTTTCTGAAGCGTTGAAAGGTAAAATGCTTAGTCTGTTTCGATTCGCGAGTGCTTGCGTGTGTCTTTCATGGTCACGTAGACCATCAGGGAGCAGGCAATACAACCGGTCACATACCAGTAGTAACCGGTTTCCATGCCCGAGCTTTTAAACCACAGGGCGATGTATTCGGCCGTACCGCCAAAAATCGACACCGTCAGTGCATATGGCAGGCCCACGCCCAACGCACGAATTTCGGTAGGGAACAGTTCCGCTTTCACCACTGCGTTGATTGAGGTGTACCCGCTGACAATGATCAGCGCCGCCATGATCAGGAAGAACGCGCCCCACCATGTGGTGATGGTGTGCAGTGTGGTCAGTATTGGATACGTGAATAGGGTGCCCAAGACTCCGAAGGCAATCAGAATCGGGCGTCGCCCAATTTTGTCTGACAGCCCGCCCACCAGCGGCTGAATGCACATGAACAGAAACAGCGTGGCGGCAGAAATGGTTGTGGAGTCCGAAATACTCATCCCTACCGTATTCACCAGGTATTTCTGCATGTACGTGGTGTAGGTATAGAACGCCAACGTCCCGCCCATGGTCAGGCCCACGACGGTCAACAATTCTTTTGGATGACGCATCAGGGTGCGCATGGCGCTTTCTTTAGGTTTGGTTTTGACCTTTTTGAACGACTCGGTCTCTTCCATGCCACGTCGTAAGTACAAGGCGACCACAGCGCACAGCGCGCCGATCACAAACGGAATACGCCAGCCCCAGCTGTAGAGCTGCTCTTCAGTCAGGGTTTGTTGCAGCACGATCAACACACCCAGCGCGATGAGCTGACCGGAGATGAGGGTCACGTACTGGAAACTGGAGAAGAAGCCGCGACGTTCTTTGGTGGCCATCTCACTGAGGTAAGTGGCCGAGGTGCCGTATTCGCCACCGACGGACAAACCTTGCAGCAGACGGGCAAACACCAGCAGGACGGGCGCCCAGACACCGATGGTTTCGTATCCGGGAGACAGTGCAATCAGCAGCGAGCCGAAGCACATCAGCAGAACCGAAGCCATCAATGCCGCTTTGCGACCTTTACGGTCTGCGTACAGGCCCATCAGCCAGCCGCCGATAGGGCGCATCAAAAACCCCACGGCAAAGATGGCCGCGGTATTGAGCAATTGGGCGGTGGTGTCGCCTTTGGGGAAAAAGGCCTTGGCGAAGTACAGCGAAAAAGCGGCGTAAACGTACCAGTCGTACCACTCGACCATATTGCCGACGGAACCACTGAAGATGGATTTGATGCGGCTGGAAGTGGTTTTGACTTTTGGCGCCGCAGACGCGGCCCCGGCAGGCAGGGTGCTTGAATTGTCCATTGAATGGATCCTTTTTTTCTTGGTTTTGTTATAGCGCGACAAAACGCGAGCTTGCGGGGCTATAGCAGGAGTTGTGCCAAGACTAGAAGGCCCGGTTTATTGGGGCGAATGGCAAGGAGTGAGCGGAAATCCGCTGATTCTCATGAAGTGATGAGCGGAAATCCGCCGATCATCTCAAGCCCCTCTAGTCCCTCACCCCAGCCCTCTCCCAGAGGGAGAGGGGGCTAATTGGTGGTGCTATCTAAGCCGCGTGCGGTCAGTCCCTCTCAGAGGGCTTAGAAGGTAGGCGGGCATCTTGAACCCGCGCGCGGTCAGTCCCCTCTCCCTCTGGGAGAGGGCTAGGGTGAGGGTGGCAGGGATTACTCGATCATCAAAAACGTCTCACGCACCAACCCATGACGTTGCATTTTTTCATTCAGCGTGCGGCGCGGCAGTTGCAGCTCGTGTAGCACCGCTTTGATATCGCCTTTGTGCCGCGTCAACGCCGCCCGCAAACACTGCGCTTCAAAGGCTTCCTGTTGCGCAACCAGCGATTGGTCCGCGTCGATGTCCTTGGACTGAGGGGTGTCTAAACCCAGTACGTGACGTTCGGCGACGTTAGCCAGTTCACGCACATTACCCGGCCAGCTGTGGCACAGCAGGTACGACAGTTGCGCCCCGGTCAAGGCCGTTGCACTGCGTCCCAAGCGCTGCGACGCATGGCGTGAAAAAGCGTCATAGAGCATGGGAATGTCTTCGCGACGTTCACGTAGCGGTGCCAAGCGCAACTCGGCCACCGTCAGGCGATACGCCAGATCTTCACGAAAACGCCCAGCGCGGGCCTCGTCAAGAAGGTCGGGCTTGGTCGCTGCAATCACCCGCAAGTCGACATGGATGCTCTGGTTGGAACCCAGTCTTTCGAGTTTTTGTTCCTGCAAGACCCTCAGCAGTTTGGCTTGCTGCGCCAGTGGCATGCTCTCAATTTCGTCGAGAAATAACGTGCCGCCGTCGGCGTATTCCAGCTTGCCAATGCGCTTGCCCTGCGCGCCGGTGAATGCACCGTTTTCATGACCAAACAGCTCGGCCTCAAACAAGTGCTCAGGTATGGCTGCGCAGTTCAGGGCCACAAAGTGTTTGTCGGCCCGCGGGCCAAAATCATGCAGGCAGCGGGCAACCAACTCTTTGCCACTGCCGGTTTCACCGCGTATCAGCACGTTTACCGGCAAGGGTGCCAAATCAGTGATTTGTCGGCGCAGGGTCTGCAAGCTGCTCGAAACGCCGAGCAACCGCCCCTCTATCTGTTCGCGCCGGTCGGCCTGCTCGTGCAAACGGCGGTTTTCCAACACCAGTTGGCGCTTTTCCAGCGCGCGTCGCAGGGTGCTTAACAACGCCTCAGGGCTGAAGGGTTTTTCGAGAAAGTCATAAGCGCCGTTGCGCATGGCTTCAACGGCCATTGGCACATCGCCGTGCCCGGTCAGCATAATGACCGGCAGGTCCGGGTCAACCTGCTGCAAGCGGGTCAACAGGGCTAAACCGCCCATGCCCGGCATACGTACATCACTGACAATCACCCCGGCAAAGTGCGCTGGCAACAGGCTTAGGCATTCTTCGGCACAGCTGAACAATTGCACCTCAAAGCCGCTCAGACTTAGCCATTGCTCAACGGCACTGCGAATGCTGGCCTCATCATCAATCACGATTACCGAGTTGAGCATGCTTCATGATTCCTGTGCGACAGGCAGCGTCAGCGTGAACTGCGCGCCATCGGCATGATTAGAAGCGGTCAGGCGACCGCCGATTTCGTGAACAATGGCGTAAGAGACGGCCAAGCCCAAGCCCAATCCTTCGCCGACAGGTTTGGTGGTGAAAAAAGGATCGAAGATTTTACTCAAATGCTCATCGCAAATCCCGCCACCGCTGTCACTCACGGTCAAATACCACCGTTGTTGGTCGGCCTTGATGCGCACTGCCAACTGTTTGCAGGGTTTGTCGTGCAGAGCGTCCAGTGCATTGCGCAGCAGGTTGATGAGCACTTGCTCCAGACGGATCGCATCGCCGCGTACCCACGCCGGGCGTATCAGGTCAACTTTCAGGTCGATGGACTCCTCGTTCAGTCGAGGCGCCAGCAAGTGCAAGGCTTGATCGACAACGCTCGCGAGATCCAACCTTTCGCGCAAACCACTAGGGCTTTGCCGGGCGTAAGTTTTTAGATGACCCGTGAGTGCGGCCATTCTGGTTAGCATTTGTTCCAGCGGTATCAGCGCTTTGTAGGCCTCTTCGATACGGCCGTGATCCAGTAGCAGACGCAGGGTCGCCAATTGCATGCGTTGA
Source organism: Pseudomonas sp. 2024-210 (assembly GCF_045062345.1). Taxonomy (NCBI): domain Bacteria; kingdom Pseudomonadati; phylum Pseudomonadota; class Gammaproteobacteria; order Pseudomonadales; family Pseudomonadaceae; genus Pseudomonas; species Pseudomonas sp. 2024-210. The sequence continues at coordinate 214,858 of NZ_JBJGEJ010000005.1, forward strand.
GCCGTCAGCGGTTGATTGATTTCATGGGCCAATGCCGCCGACATTTGCCCTAATGCCGCGAGTTTGGCAGATTGCACAAGGCCATCTTGCGCAGTACGCAGATCGCGGGTACGGGCCTCAACCAATTGCTCAAGCTCCTCACGGTTGCGCTGGCGTAAGCGCGCCAGTCGCCACCGTTGCAGTAAGAAAAGCCCCAGAAATACAAGTGCCAACCACAGACCCGCCGCAGCCAGAGCAGCATTGCGGGTATCTTCGGCCAATATCGCCGGACGCCGCAGCAAGTGCAGTGTCCAGCCCTCGGGGTTCAACGCATGGCTGCCCCATAAATAGTCAACAGGGCCCTCGGTGCTGTCGACTCGTGTCAAGTAGCTGTTATCGGCAAAACTGTGCAAGGTGTTGACGGTAATCCGCCTAAGTGGCTGTTTGTCGTATTGGCGTGTCAGGGCAATCTCGCTGAGATCACGGTCATTCAATTCACGCAGATGGCCGTAGCGCCAGCCGGGCTGATTGGCGAGAAACACAACGCCGCGTTTATCACTGACCAGCAGCGTGTCTTTACCCAGGCTCCACTCGCGTTCCAGCTCGGGAAACTCCAGCTTGACGACCATCGCTCCCAAAAACTGGCCATCGGCAGCGTAAATAGCGCTGGACATAAAGTAGCCAGGAATTCCACTGGTCACGCCCACTGCATAAAAGCTGCCGGTGCCCTGGCTTCGTGTCTGGCTAAAGTACGGACGGAAGGCGTAGTTGTGACCGACATAGCTGTGTGTGGTTCTCCAGTTACTGGCCGCCACGGCCAAGCCGGTGCTGTCCAGCAGCTCGAGCGTTGAGGACTGCGCAGCGCCGTTTATACGTTCCAGTTTGCGATTGAGCTGTGCCTGAACGTTGGGCGTGACGGGCTGGGCCAGCGCCGAGATTAGCTCAGGGTCAAGCGCCAGCACGACAGGCAGGGCGCGATAGCGCTCTATGACGGTGTGCAACGAGTTTGCATACAAACTCAATTGTTCCGGACCACGTCGAGCGATTTCTTGCAGGGCGTGCTGCTTTGCCTGGCGCATGGCCAAACTGCCTGCGGCGATGGCGCCCATCAGAATCAACACGGTATACAGCGCCAAACGCAATATTCGGGACGTGAGTGGCATAGGGAGCAGCGCGCTTTCAAGGGGCGCAAACCTTAACATGACGACAGCAATAGGGTGGAGGCGGGCACCTTTGATTATTTTTTCGGGTGACTATTTATCTACGCCATCGCGAGCAGGGGTCATCGCTACTTTGGGTCAATTGCCCAAGGAGATCTGAAAATGACGTCCCCAATTCCCCCTGTGCGCCTGCGCGCACCGTTGCTTCTGTCCAGTACACAGTGGGCAGAAAAAGAAGCCCTTTCTCACCTGCTTACCATTACCGAAGAAAACTTCGCTGTACTGACAGATGAAGAGAGAAGACGCTACCCCCAGCTTAATCGTGACTCTCAAGCGGCGACCAAGGCGGTCGACGATGAGATCAAACGTATCAAGGATGTGTTTAAAACCACTCACATTGCAGAGCTAAAACGTGAGCTGAAGACTCTGCTAGGCCAGGATATCGACCCTGATCAGGCGCGGATCTATACGCGTTATCGTGAAAATATCGTCGAAGAAGATTTTATTGAGGTCATGACGCGCATGACTCAGGGGCAGCCCTCTGCGCAGGGAGGCACATACACGTTCGTTCCTCCGCGCACGACCCGTGCACTGGATGAAGCCAAGTTTAAAGAGCACGTACGTGTTGTGAGTTTATGGGATACCGCGTGCGAGAATTTCAGTTATCGCACCGATTCAGTTTTGCTCAAGCCCTTCAGCTATGAGCAAGCTAGCCATATCGATTACAACAGCCGTTTAAAGGGTCACCCTGCAGGTCCTTTTATAGCGATAGTGCGCAAAATGGACTTGGGCACCAAGCTCAAAGTCTTGCTGGACGAGGCTGCAGGCGCTAACGGTTCATTGACGAAACGGGTCATTGCCTCGGCTAAAGCAACGTTTGAATTCGAATTGTTGGAAGCGTTTCGAAAAAGCTTCGATTCAAAAGTGCTTCGCGAAGGCCATGATCAATTGCTCCGCATGTTGAAGGGGGAAATCGCTCCTCACATATGGCCGGTTTCAATTGGCCTGATTAAAAGAAACCCGTTTATCAGTCCTCCCGTGCCCACGGGTGATAACGGCAGGTTGCTGTTCGGTTTGGGCTCTGAATATGCCTTCGTCGGAACCAATGAAATGCCGCTACCTCTGTTCATCATCAAGGTGGAACAGGTTACGGGTGTTTTCAGTTATTTCCCGCAGCGCAAGGGTGGGGCGCTTTTATGGCATAAAGATGTAGAGCGCGCGTTCAATCACTTTAAAGAGCAGGTCAAGCGAGACGCTGGTACTCACCAGCTCGGCTGGCTTCTCAAGCATTTGGCGTTAAAAGACTTGAGCGCTTTTATCAAGTTGCTGGGTGATGAGCCCAGGCCTCAGGGAATGTCGTGGCTGGCCGGTATTATGTATGACAGTTTTGCGGGGGTATTTCCCGAACCCGACCTAAATAGCTTGCAAGTCCATGTCGAAGTAAAAGAAAGCCCTTCACTGCCTCTCGCGCGAGCAATTGCTGATCGCCAGCTTCGACGTTATCGCGCCAATCTCAATCTGTTGGCAACCAGCACAGCTGATCAAGACTGGAAAGCTTTCAAGGAGGCCTTGGCCGACCTCGCAGGAGAAGTCCTGAGTTTGCTGACCACACCTGTGCCCGGCGGTGTACTGGGGCTTAACAAGCTTATGCAGGGCGCAGTTTTCGGTTCTTTGTCTTACAGTTTCTTGCAAGGTTTGAGGGAGGCATTCAAAGGCGAAGCCAATACCTTTGCCAGCGCCCTCAACGATACGGCCGATCTGCTCATCAGCGGCCGACTGATCGGTGTTGCCTCCAGGTTACACCGCCAGCGCATGCAATCCTTATGGACGACCCTGGGTCGGCCACGCAAAGTCATCTTGCCAGACGGAACCGTTGATTTATGGCGCCCCGATTTAGGTCCCTATTCGCACTTGGATGCGGGCGCTATCGAGCACCTGACGCCCACCGCAGATGGCCTGTATGAGATCAATGGAAAGTTGTTCGCCAAGGTACAGGAGGGTGATCAGAGCTTAGTAGTTGAAGTGACTTACGACACCCACGCCAAGCATTACATCTTGAGATCGGCAGATGCCCATGCCTTCAAGCCTGCAGTGAAATTCGAGGCGGATCGCCAGGCATGGGGGCTGGTGCTTGACGATGTACAGGCACTGGACGCTCAGCAGCTGTTGCAGCGCATGTTACCCATCGACACCCGACACGACACCGAGGTGACTGGCCTTGCGCGCACTCTGGATATTACGGCTGCCACCCGAGAGCAACTCCAAGGCGTCTGGCAAGGCGATCCGGTTCCGGGACCATTAGCCGATGGCGTACGGCGGCTATTGGCAGACAGGCTGATTGATCAAATCATCAGTGATTTGCCCTTGCGCGGGGAAATGCCCGTAAACGCTGACAGTGCGGTTTTTGCCGTGTTGACCCAACTGCCTAACTGGCCCGCCGACACCGTGCTGGATGTGTTAGATCATCATGGGCAATTAATCGAAACCTATGGCAAGGATTATCGGCCGGGCACCCCGCTTCATCGCGTTCAGCTCAAGCGTCTCGACAATGGCGGGTATGTGGCGAGCGATGCTGTTGCCCAAGGCAGCGCTCAAATAGAGCAGATGTTCACATTGATCCTTGATCAACTTCCGCAAACAGCAACCCTGGGGCTTGAGAGTAATCCCGACATCAGCAAGGCAGGAAGAATTGCCCTGGTGCGAGAACAAATAGCCATCATGGCCAGGGAGGAGAAGCACGTGCTGTTCGATGCCCTCACGCGGCTTGAAGGCCACACACGCAGCGACCCTGCTGCCAGCTTAAGTCCGGGCAAAAAATATTTACCGCTGCTCTACCCACCGATCTCGGACACCACGACACCGTTGCTGGCCAAGTTGCACGAACTCAACGCCTCGTTATCTATTGAGTGCCTTGAGCAGTTGCTGATTGCCCATCCGTTTAACGCACGAGACGTGACGCGGGCGCTGGAGCAAAACTCCCAGCCGCTCCCGTTTACCCATGCGGCGAACCGATTGAAAGTCAAACTACGCGTGGATCAAGTGCTGGACGCTATTTATCACCGACGGGTTTTCAACCTCGACAGTGATCGATGGGTACGTGAATTCGCTCGGGGCGTTTTAGAGGACAAGCTTGACCGCAGGCTGCTTATTACTGATCCGGACAGTTCAGCGCAAGTCGTTTCCCGACCAGACGAAAGGGCCGTTCTACTTAAACATCACGGCAGTGGGACGTATGAGGCAATCAGCTCGCTCACTGGCAGAAGTACTACCTTCACGTTGACGCCGGACAGTTTTTTTCTTGCGCTCAGTCAGTACCTCAATCATGAGGAGCGATTGGCACTGGGCATGGAGGGCGGTGCCAGCATTGCCGGCTTGCGCAAGACCTTGGCTGATGCCCTGCTGAGTAATCGTGAGGCCAATGGCGAGGTAAACCTTTGGGACAGGACCACCGTTCAATACGAACAAAAGATCACCTTGGCGAATGATCCGCCCCAGGGCGAGCTAGGGCTCTACGAGATACAGGGCAAAAAATATGTGTCTCTGTATGGCGCGGTGTATCGGGTGGAGTTTGATACCACGCTCCTCCAGTGGCGCATGGTTCACCCGGATAAAGTGGGCGTCAATACGCCTGTTCTGGAGCACAACTACGATGGCGCATGGCGGCAGAAAACCGACAATCCGCAGCGCTGGTCCAAGCATCAACTCTTGCGTCGTTTACGGGCCGAGCCCGTCACTTTTAGCGATGAAGTGGGCGATCAAATCATGGCGGTCAGCAATACCAGTGAGGGCGTGTTGCTTCAGGTTCATCTCAATAACCTTAAGCCGCCACCTTTGTTGATCGATACGCTCAAGCGCTTCCGGATCGAGGACAACATCAAGGCATTCGTCCATAAAATGCAAGCCCACCACACCCTGACCGGTGCGCGAGCCGACTTTCAACTGTTGCTGATTCAAAGCTTGCCCGGTTGGCCACAGAGCAAAGTGCTGCGCATCGTCGACGCGCAAGGCAATACCCTGAAAGAGTATGGAAGTGATCTGAGCGATAACTTGACACGTATTCAAGTCAATGCGGGTGAGATGGATAAAGGTCGGCTGCTGCGTACGGTTGTGTTGGCTCTGAACGAGACCGAAACCCGTACATTGCTGGGTGAATACGACCCGGTGGTCGAATCACGCATGCTTGCCCTCGCCAAGGGGATTGCAACGCATGCGCTTAAACGCGAAGCCAATTTTTTCAAATCGATTTACGAGAACCAGGAGCACAGTGCTGACCCTCATGTGATGCTTGTTCAAAAGCATTACCCCCTCTTGCCGAAAAGCGTCATCGAGAATCTGCTCATTCATACGAGCGCCACGGAACGGACCCATTTTCTCGATAAAAACATGATTCCTCCTCGGTTGGCTGAGCAGATCACCTGGACGCTCAGGGAAGTGCGCCTAACACGAGCCTTTGAAGGTTTGTATTTGGACGCAACAGTCTCTGCGGACAGCGAAAAGATCACCTTGCATACGTTGCAGTCATTACCGGGCTGGCCTCAGTCCTTGCGACTGGAAGTGCGTCGCAACGAACTCGGTGGAGAGCTGATAGACAGCATTGGCACTGAGCAATTCGACAATTCGCACGTACTGGTCAAACGGGATGAGCGTTATCTTGCGTATTCCCGAACTGGCCAACCGATCAACGAGACGTCTGTCATCAACAACAACTTATTGTCTTCCATTTTGCATTTACTCAAGCCTGAAGAGCATAGGGCTATTGGGGTCAAAGACAGCAGCGATGTTCAGACACTGGGCGAGAAAATAAGTGAGCAGGCTCACAAAGATCGGGTCAAAGTTCAAAAACTGCTGGGCCTGGAGCCGCCTCTTCCTCCACGCATACCGCCCATGAATGTCGATAGCTCGTTCATTGCCTATCCACTCACAGTCAGCCTCGATGGCTCCAGCCACTCCATCGTAGTGTTGCGTCAAGTCCGCACGTTGTATCCAGGTTTGAACTATGAAGGAGCTGTGCGTTTTCTGGACGATCTAGGTGGCACCGAAGCGTCCCAACTCGGTGTATTGGCGCAGAATATGATTCAGTTTAATACCCTGCAAACTCAATTGAATGCATGGGCTCAGGTCGAGATATACCCAACTGGGACCAGTCATGTTGGAATAGTAGCCCCAGGCCACAGGCGTCAGGTGCTTGTGCGAATCATACGCGCATGGCGCAGGGAAACGCCCGATCTGCAAGCGCCTGACGGCACTGTCATTGGGCCGGTACTCGATCTTCATGGTTTTGATGTGGGTGATCTACCCGCTATTACGGGTGATTTCAGTCATATTCGTGCGCTGCGAATGGACTCCATGAATTTACGTTCAGGGTCTAACGAATTTTTGAGTCGCTTCACCCAACTGCACACTCTCAGCATGTCGAACAACCGTCTAATCAGTTTTCCGCATGCCATTTCGAATATGCCGGATTTGAGGTCAATAGAACTTTCACACAACTACATTTCTCTCACGGCTGAAATGGCAGAGCAGTTGACTAATCGGCCTCAGCTAGAGGCGCTTTTCTTGGATAACAACTCAATAAGTGCCCCGCTGGACGTCAGCCGAATGACTGCTTTGCGGGAGTTGAGCCTTGAGCGTGCAGAAGTGAGCGTTTTTCCCGACGGATTATGGACGTTGCCTCACCTTGAACTTGCGAATTTGCGGCTTAATCAAATTACCAATGTCCCTTTGGCGGTATTTGATGTGCAAATGCCTGCAAATGCTAATCGCGCTGTCAGGCTGGCAGGTAATGCTTTATCAGATGAAAGCCGCGACAGGATCATTACTTACTGGGGCGAGACCGGGATCAATTTTGGCTATATTCCGGCTGTTGCTCATTCGATTGACCTGAGGAACATTCTGCGTAATGCAAAAAATATCTTCCCTTGGCTAATGGCGAGCTTTAACGCTGCCCAGCGACAGGAAAAAGCGCAGAAATGGGCCCTGCTTGAAGGGTTTGGCAATGAATCCGAGAAGTTCTTCCACTTGTTGAGTTTCATGGTGGCGGACAAACCGAAATTCACGCCCAGGGCATGGGATTTATTGATAAATCGGGTGTGGATATTAATCGATCAAATGTTCGCCGACACCGTACTTCGGGATGTGCTGTTCAAGTCGATTTTTTACGATGAACGCACTTGCGGGGATGGCGCGATGATGATGTTGGAGAATATGGAGATCCAGGTTTTGATCCGTCAGGCCGAAATGTCTGCTGCAGATGGGCAGATTGAAATGCCATTGTTCAAATTAGCCAAGCAGCTGTTCAGGCTCAGGCAAGTCGACAAGATGGCTGACGCTGTAGTGCAGGAGCAAATTAAAGCCGGTCACATGAGGGATGTCGCGGAAGTGCAACTGTTGTTCCGTGTGGAACTGGTTGAATCGCTCGACTTACCCACACAAACCCGCGAAATGATTTACCAGTTAATCGTGGCTGATTTAATCCCGAAGGTGCATGAAGCGCGTGACAACGTGCGGGCTATGGACGGCTCTCCGGCATTTATGTACTCCATCAGGCAAGAGAAATTCTGGCGTGAATTTCTAAAAAACAAATACGCCGAGCGTTTCGAGCCCATCGAAGCCGAGTTCTTGAGTGACTATCAGAAACTCTCAGCAGAGGAAGGGCTTTCGCCAGAGGTGGAACGCGAGCGAGGGCAACACCTCACCGATGAGCGCGATCAGAAAGTTGAACGGTTGATTGAAGAGCTGACTGTGCAAGCCTATCAGTCCTCTGTAAATCTGGGCTAAAGCCTAGGTTTACGTGTGGAGGCGACAGGGGCGGTGTCAGCCCTGATCGCCACCACACTGAGCAACTGCCCTTCAAACAGAACACACTGTGCATCGAGTTCGCGGCCGTGATACCACTCGGCAGACAGGTCGGTGAGTAAGCGCAGGCGTACAGCACCCTCCTGCGACCAGCTCAGGACTTCGGCGTGTTCAAAATAGAAGCGTTTTTGCACCAGCGGATAGAGGGCCTTAAACAGGCTTTCTTTGACCGAAAAGGTCAGGGTCACGAGGTGCGCCACGCAGTGTGCGGGTGTGGATGCCATGCGCTGCAGTTCAGCCGGTGTGAGAATCTCCTTGGCGAGGCGCCGGGCGCGTTCATCTGTGAGCAGGTTTTCGAGATCAATGCCTACACTGGACCAATGCCTTTTCAATGCAACCAGTGCGGCTGCACGGCCATTGCTGTGGGTGATTGATCCGCCTATATGCGCTGGCCACTGCGGTGCACGGTCTTCGCCAATGCCCGGTGTTGCAAGGGTGCCATCCAGTTGCAACACCGCTTCGCGGGCGCACAAGCGTCCAGCCAGATATTCGGCTTGGCGTTTGGCAACCGAGCGTTGAATACTGGCGGGCATCGCAACGGCTGTGCGTGCAAAGTCATCGTCAGTGAGCTGTGCCGGGTTGAACTCAGTGCTTACCCATACGCTGTCTGGCAGCGCTTGGGGCAAAGGCCAGTCGGTGCGCAATGGGGTGCAACAAGCGGGCAGGGCGAAGGGTCGATTCATGGCGGGCATTTTGCCGGGTCTTGAGCAGGCTGGGTAGCCTAAGATGAGCGGTGCATGTTCAGAGTCTGTTCAGGGCCAACCCCGTATGGTGGCCCTGTGCAATGGGGGATGAGGTCTTTAGGGACTCGGATTTGGCTTGGGAGAGCGTGATGAAACTGCTGGTGGTTGAAGACGAGGCGTTGTTGCGCCATCACTTGCAAACCCGACTCAGCGAACGAGGTCATGTCGTGGAGTCGGTGGCCAATGCCGAGGAGGCGTTGTACCAGAGTGAGCAGTTCAATCATGATTTGGCCATGATTGACCTCGGTTTGCCCGGTATGGGCGGGCTTGACTTGATTCGCCAACTGCGTGCCCGGGGCAAGACGTTTCCGATTCTGATTCTCACGGCCCGTGGCAACTGGCAAGACAAGGTGGAGGGGCTGGCGGCTGGCGCTGACGATTACGTGGTCAAGCCGTTTCAGTTTGAAGAACTCGAAGCACGGCTTAATGCCTTGTTACGACGCTCCAGCGGCTTTACTCAATCGACCATAGTGGCGGGCGAGCTGGTGCTGGACATCAATCGCAAGCAAGCGGTCCTTGAAGGAGAGCCGTTGGCGCTGACGGCCTATGAATACAGAATCCTTGAATACCTGATGCGTCATCACCAACAGGTGGTGGCCAAGGACCGACTGATGGAACAGCTTTACCCGGATGACGAGGAGCGTGATCCGAATGTGATCGAGGTGCTGGTCGGGCGCCTGCGACGCAAGCTTGAGGGGGCAAACGGCTTTAAGCCAATCGATACCGTGCGGGGGTTGGGGTACTTGTTCACTGAGCGCTGCCGATGATTCGTTCGCTTCGCATTCGACTGATGCTGGCGGCTACGTTGTTGGCGGTGTTGTTTATGTTGGCCTTGTTACCGGCCATGCAAGGGGCGTTCAGCCTGGCACTCAAAGATGCCATCGAACAGCGACTGGCATCGGACGTGACCACGCTGATCTCGGCGGCACGTGTCGAAAAAAACACCTTGAAAATGCCGGCGTTACTACCGGATGAGCAGTTCAACCTGCCGGACAGTCGCCTGCTCGGCTACATCTATGACCGTGAAGGCCACCTGGTATGGCGCTCAAGAGCCACTCAGGAAGAAAGCATTAATTACAGACCGCGTTACGACGGGCGCGGTAATGAGTTTGCGAGCATCCGCGAAGACAACGGTCAGGAATTTTTCGTCTATGACGTGGAGGTCAAGCTGCTGGGCGGCAAAAGCGCTGCCTTCAGCTTTGTAGCGTTGCAACCGATGCGCGAATACAACATGACCTTGGCCGGGCTGCGTGAAAACCTGTACTTGGGGTTTGGGGCCGCTTTGTTTGTTTTGCTGGCGCTCTTGTGGATTGGTTTGACCTGGGGGTTACGTGCCTTGCGACGCTTGAGTCAGGAGCTGGACCAGATAGAAAGCGGTGAGCGTGAAAGCCTCAGTGAACAGCATCCTCGCGAATTATTGAGATTGACCGGTTCCCTGAACCGTTTGCTGCAAAGCGAGCGTGAACAGCGCGCGAGGTACAGAGACTCACTGGATGATCTGGCCCACAGCTTGAAAACCCCGTTGGCAGTGTTGCAAGGGGTCAGCGAAAGCATGGCCCAGCGGCCGCGAGATCGTGAACAAGCGTGGGTGCTGCAAACCCAGATTGAACGTATGAACCAACAAATAAGCTACCAACTGCAACGGGCCAGTTTGCGTAAAAGCGGTTTGGTGCGCCATCAGGTCGAGCTACTGCCGGTGGTAAAAAGCCTGTGCGATACGCTGGACAAGGTGTACCGAGACAAGCAAGTCAAGGTCAGTTACGACATCCCGGAGATGAGTCACGTGCCCATCGAGCAAAATGCTCTGCTGGAACTGTTGGGCAACTTGCTGGAAAACGCTTACCGTCTGTGCCTTAGCCAGGTGCGCATCAGCCTGCATCGAAATGCCCATGGCATTGAAATCTGCGTTGAAGACGACGGCCCTGGCGTACCGCCGGATCAGCGAGCGCGAATTCTTCAGCGTGGCGAACGTCTTGATCGCCAACACGCAGGGCAGGGGATTGGCCTGGCGGTGGTTAAAGACATTATCGAAAGCTACGACGCACAACTGACCCTGGATGACTCCTCACTGGGCGGGGCGGCGTTTCGGATTCATTTCCCCGCTGCGAACTGATTCCCCCCTTAAAACCTGACACCCGTAGTCGCTGCCGAGGAACGAAGGCTGCGATCGAGTGCGCAGCGCTCGCCAATCAATCACTCCTCGATCTATCAGCCTGAACGGGTACTCAGAGTTTTTCAGCCACTCTCGCACTGTCGCAGCCTTTGCTCTCGTCAGCGATGACGATGACACTCCGCTAAGGCGGGAATCCGCCATCTCATGCCTTCTTAACCTCACAAAGGGCGGAAATCCGCCAGCTACAGCCCTGCTGTCTTGTAGGGTATTTCAAGAAGGGCTAACAGAATCAGCCCTTTTCCCATCTTGGCCCGCCGCTTGCAGTAAGCCTGAGAGGTCTGCCGTTAGAGCAGCTCGCCACAACAAATCCCTCCAAGTGCAGGAGGGTTCGCGCTTTAGGCGTCACCGGTCTCAGATGGAATGATGATTGAGTGATGCACTTGAGGAACTTTGCAATGACGACTCGTCAGCCACTGTACAAATCCCTGTATGTGCAAGTGATCGTAGCTATCGCTATCGGCATTTTGCTCGGTCATTACTACCCGGAAACCGGCGTAGCACTCAAACCACTGGGTGATGGCTTCATCAAATTGATCAAGATGGTCATCGCGCCAATCATTTTCTGTACGGTGGTGAGCGGTATCGCTGGGATGCAAAGCATGAAATCGGTCGGCAAGACCGGCGGTTATGCCTTGCTCTACTTTGAAGTGGTATCGACCATTGCACTGCTGATCGGCCTGGTAGTCGTAAACGTGGTTCAACCGGGCGCAGGCATGCACATTGATGTGTCTACGCTGGACGCGACCAAGATTGCTGGCTACGTCACCGCCGGTGCTGATCAAAGCATTGTCGGCTTTATCCTCAACGTCATTCCGTCGACCATCGTGGGCGCCTTTGCCAACGGTGACATCCTGCAAGTGCTGATGTTCTCGGTCATGTTCGGTTTTGCCCTGCATCGCCTGGGTGCCTACGGCAAGCCGGTGCTGGACTTTATTGATCGCTTTGCCCATGTGATGTTCAACATCATCAACATGATCATGAAGCTGGCGCCCCTCGGTGCTTTGGGTGCCATGGCTTTCACCATTGGTGCTTACGGCGTCGGTTCGCTGGTGCAGTTGGGCCAGTTGATGATCTGCTTCTACATCACCTGTGTGCTGTTCGTGTTGCTGGTTCTGGGCAGTATTGCCCGCGCTCACGGTTTCAGCGTGATCAAACTGATTCGTTATATCCGTGAAGAGCTGTTGATTGTACTGGGCACCTCCTCGTCGGAATCGGCATTGCCTCGCATGCTGGTGAAGATGGAGCGTCTGGGGGCGAAGAAGTCGGTAGTTGGCCTGGTGATTCCAACCGGCTACTCGTTCAACCTCGACGGTACGTCGATCTACCTGACCATGGCGGCTGTGTTCATCGCTCAGGCGACTGACACGCACATGGACATTACTCATCAGATCACCCTCTTGCTGGTGCTGTTGCTGTCGTCCAAAGGGGCTGCTGGCGTGACCGGTAGCGGCTTCATCGTATTGGCAGCCACCCTGTCGGCGGTCGGCCACTTGCCGGTTGCCGGTTTGGCGCTGATTCTGGGTATCGACCGCTTTATGTCCGAAGCGCGTGCCCTGACCAACCTGATCGGTAACGCAGTGGCGACACTGGTGGTTGCCAAGTGGGTGAACGAGCTGGACGAAGACAAACTGCAGGTCGAGCTGGCCAGCGGCGGTAGCCCGCTGACTGATATGCGCCCGACTGACGACTTGGGTGTGCCAGAAGGCCCGGCACCGTCGACGCTGAAGTAAGTTTGGCCCTATAAAAAAAACCATCTTCGGATGGGTTTTTTTTGCTGTTTATTCGACCCGGGTTTCGCCGCTGAACACCAGCGTATTGCGACAACGACGACACAGGTAGCCACGGCCTTGCTTGACCAGGCCGTGGCGCTGGGCAGAAAACACGAAGTCGCTGTCCGGGCAAGGGCATCGATAGATATAGCGCGTGGCGGTACGCCGCTTGATGGCGTACGTGTGGCAACGATTGGGCGGCAGCTCATACACCCCCCGCATGATCAACTGCCACTCCTCACCGTGGGCGCTGATGCGGTCACCAAATAGTTGGTGAGCGATCAAGTGGGCGACCTCATGGGCCACCGTTTGCTTGAGGAAATCTTCGCTATTTTCGCGGTACAGCTGCGGATTGAATCTCAGCAGGTTTTCATGCAAATGGGCGACGCCAGCTTTTTGTCCGCGCAGTTTGAAACTGACCACCGGGCGTTTGAAAGGCCGTTTGAAAAACACTTCGGCCTGTTTGAAACAGTCTTCGACACGTGTATTGAGCAACTCGGGCATGCTGTTCGGTTCTCCAGAGGCGGTGATTATGCCGCAAGCCGCAAGGTTTCCGAACCTGTGAAGTGCCCAGCGGTCAGTTGGTGTACACCGGCCCGACCCCCATTCCCCAGACGATGACGGTAAAAGCCAGCATCGATACCAGCACGACCAGGCCCACCGCCAACACTGAGCTTGAAAATAGAAAACCTTCGTCAGGGTCAATGTTCATAAACGTCGGCATGCCTATATAGAGCAAATACACCGTGTAGCAAATTGCAGCGATACCCACGAGCATGCCGAACCATAAATGCGGGTAGAGCGCAGCCAGCCCGCCTATAAATAATGGGGTTGCGGTGTACGTCGTGAACGCCACACAGCGCGCCATGCTCGGTAGTGCGTCATAGGTGCGGGCCATCCAATGAATGAATGCGGCCATGACTCCTACACCTGCGAGCATCGACAGATACGACATCAGCGTCATCCACAGTGCACTCTCGACCGTGAGCATGACCGGTCCGTTGTTAGCGATGACCCAACCCAGCTGAGTCGTGCCAATAAACGCAGAGACCGCAGGGATGGCCGCCAGAATCAGGGTGTGTGTGAGGTACATGTGGCCAATGCTTTCTTGCGCGTCACCGCGTATTTGGCGCCACTCCTGATCGGGGTGGGTAAACAGTCCCACAACATGATTAAGCATGACGATCACTCCTGCATAAGCCGCACCCCCAGTGGGACGCGTATACCCGTGGGTTTGCGTTCTTAGTTCGCAGTATAGGAAAGGTGGTGCTGAATAAAAGCTGACGCTTAAGAGCATCTTGTACTGTCAATTGCAGGCTTAATCGCGTTGCCCTCTTTCGCGCTAAGGAGGGGGGCTTCGTGCAACGGACAATTTTGGGTAAAATCCCCGGCTTTTGGTCTTAACTCGCGGAATTGAAGCGCTATGGGCAGTTTTTCGGTCTCTCAAATCAAACTCCAGAAACGCCTGCGTCGATTGACTGGTGAGGCGGTGGCTGACTTCAACATGATCGAAGACGGTGACAAGGTGATGGTCTGCCTGTCGGGCGGCAAAGACAGTTACACGCTGTTGGACGTGTTGTTGCACCTGCAAAAGGTTGCGCCGATTTCGTTCGAGATTGTCGCCGTGAACATGGACCAAAAGCAGCCGGGCTTTCCAGAAGACGTATTGCCCGCCTACCTGAAAGCGTTGGGTGTGGCCTATCACATCGTTGAAAAAGACACCTATTCGGTGGTCAAGGAATTGATCCCGGAAGGCAAGACCACCTGCTCCCTGTGTTCACGACTGCGTCGCGGCACACTGTATACCTTTGCTGACGAGATTGGTGCCACCAAGATGGCACTGGGGCATCATCGAGATGACATCGTTGAGACCTTTTTCCTCAATATGTTCTTCAATGGCAGCCTTAAGGCCATGCCGCCCAAATTGCTGTCTGATGATGGTCGCAATGTAGTGATCCGGCCGCTGGCCTACTGCAACGAGAAAGACATTCAGGCGTATTCGGACTTGCAGCAGTTCCCGATCATTCCCTGCAACCTGTGCGGTTCCCAGGAGAACCTGCAACGTCAGGTGGTCAAGGACATGCTTCAGGAGTGGGACCGCAAAACTCCGGGCCGCACCGAGAGCATTTTCCGCAGCTTGCAGAACGTTAACCCGTCCCAGTTGGCGGACCGTAGCCTGTTTGATTTTGCCAGCTTGAAAATGGATGAAACGGCGACGCCGCGTTTCGTCAATCTGCTTAACCTGTCGTAATCAAGAGGAGGGGGCATGCGCGACTACACATGGCTGCACGAATACTGTTTGAACCGCTTTGGTTCTGTAGCCGCTCTGGAAGCCGAATTGCCCGTACCGCGAACCCCGGCGCAATTACGGGCCATTCCTGACGACCGATATTTGTCGACCTTGGCGTTGCGCGTTTTTCGAGCCGGGCTCAAGCACAGCGTAGTTGACGGCAAATGGCCGATATTTGAAGAGGTGTTCTTTGGTTTTGATCCTGAAAAAGTAGTGTTGATGGGCGCTGAGCACCTTGAAAGGTTGATGCAGGATGCGCGGATTATCCGCCATCTGGGCAAGCTCAAGAGCGTGCCGCGCAATGCGCAAATGGTGCTGGACATCGCCCACGAGCACGGCAGCTTCGGCGCGTTTATTGCGCAGTGGCCGGTCACAGACATAGTGGGGTTGTGGAAGTATTTGGCCAAACATGGGCATCAGCTCGGTGGGTTGTCGGCGCCGCGCTTCTTGCGCATGGTGGGTAAAGACACCTTTGTGCCGAGCTACGATGTGGTCGCGGCACTCAATGCCCAGAAACTGGTCGACAAGGCGCCGACCAGTTTGAGGGATTTGGCCATTGTGCAGAATGCTTTCAACCAGTGGCATGCCGAAAGCGGTCGGCCGATGTGCCAATTGTCACAGATGCTGGCGTTTACGGTGAATCACTGACGGGGGTGCCTTCACCTGACAAGCGCCGATCTAACTGGTAGCGCCAGCGTACATACAGCATGGCACTGATAAACACCGCCACGCTGACGGTCATTTCCAGAAAGCCAAAGAGCTGGCGGTTTGGGTCGAACGCCGCCAGTGCGCCTTTTATCAAGTACAGATTGATTACGTAGCAGGTGAAAGAGTGGCCCCGTGCGCTGCCCAGCAACATGCCGGGCAACACAATTAGCAAGGGCACCAGTTCTATCAGCAGGATCACCCATGGGCGTGCGCCATGCAGGTTGGCGAATGCCAGGTAGTAAACGCACAGCAACCCGATCAGGCCCAAAAAGCACACCAGACTCAAAACCCGCATCAGCCTCACCCGTGGCGCCAGCCACGCGATGGAAGGCAGCACCTTGGGCTTTTTAGCCACGGCTGTGGTCCAGCTTCATGGCCGTCTCTGCCAAACGCTTGCCGAGCGCCCGGCACAGGGCTATTTCATGCTCGTCCAGTTTGCGCTTGCCATCGGCGCCGGCGTGATGGCTTGGGCCATAAGGCGTGCCGCCGCCTGTGGTGTTGAGCAGTGCCGACTCACTGTAAGGCAGGCCGGTGATGAGCATGCCGTGGTGCAACAGCGGCATCATCATCGACAGCAGAGTCGTTTCTTGTCCACCGTGCAGGCTGGCGGTCGAGGTGAAGACGCC
Source organism: Pseudomonas sp. 2024-210 (assembly GCF_045062345.1). NCBI lineage: Bacteria > Pseudomonadati > Pseudomonadota > Gammaproteobacteria > Pseudomonadales > Pseudomonadaceae > Pseudomonas > Pseudomonas sp. 2024-210. Next base: position 231,161 of record NZ_JBJGEJ010000005.1, read on the forward strand.
AGCCGGTTTGCCCACCAGTGCGCCGGTCAGCCACAGGTTGCTGGTGCCATCCAGAAAGTACTTGAGCGGGGCTGCCATATTGCCAAAGCGGGTCGGGCTACCAAGGACTAACCCTGAGCAGTGCTTCAAGTCATCCAGACTGGCATATACCGCGCCTTCGGCTGGAATGTCCGGGGCGACGGCTTCGCACTCGGTGGAAATAGCCGGGACAGTGCGCAAGCGCGCTTCCATGCCCGCCTGTTCAATGCCGCGGGCAATGTGCCGGGCCATTTCAGTGGTCGATCCATTACGGCTGTAATACAGCACCAGAATGTAGGGCGTGCTCATGGCAGGATCTCCAGGATTTTTTCCGGTGGGCGACCGATGACGGCTTTATCGCCAGCGACCAGAATCGGCCTTTCGATCAGCTTGGGGTGGGTAGCCATCGCCTGGATCAATTGGGCTTCGCTTAGGCTACCGTCAGCAAGGTTAAGGGTTTTGTATTCCTCTTCGCCTGTACGTAGCAACTGACGGGCGCTTATGTTCAGTTTGCGCAGCAGGGCGCTCAGTTGTACGGCTGTCAGCGGCGTGTCCAGGTAACGTACAACCGTTGGCGCCAGGCCTCGGGCTTCGAGAAGTTCCAGCGCACCGCGCGATTTCGAGCAGCGCGGATTGTGATAAAGCGTCAGATCGGTCATGTGCGGGTCGCTTCTTGCGTAAGGTGGCGGCTATTCTACCCGTCTGACGACTCTGCCTGAACCGTGCGCGGTTATTCAGCGCTGTCACTTGGCTTTTAGAGCGAATTTACTGAGAAGGATCAACAGATGTTTAAGCGAGTCATGGTGGTAGTTGCTGTTGCCGCTACTTTACTGCTAGCCGGTTGTGGCAATGATTACGGGGTCGATCAGCATGGACAGAAGATCGCCTCCGAACGTCTGGACAAACAGTGGAAGGTGATTAACTACTGGGCTGAGTGGTGTGGGCCATGCCGCATTGAAATCCCGGAACTGAATACGCTGGAGCAGCAGTTGCAGGGGCAATCGGTAGGCGTATTCGGGGTTAACTTCGACGGTTTGCAGGGCAAGGAACTGAGTGATGCCAGTGCTGCAATGGGCATTACCTTTACCGTTTTGGCTCAGGATCCGGCGGAGCACTTTGATTTGCCGCGCAGCGAAGCGTTGCCGGTGACTTACATCATTGATGAGAAGGGAAAGGTTCGCGCGCAGATGATGGGTGAGCAGACGGCGGCCGGGGTGCTGGCCAAGATCAAGGAACTCAGAGGGCAGTAAAAAGCTGCCTCAAGAGCCCCTCACCCTCACCCTAGCCCTCTCCCGGAGGGAGAGGGGACTTAAAGGGTGGCGCTGCTCAGATCTGCGTTTGACTTTGGTCCCCTCTCCCGGAAGGAGAGGGGGCTTAAAGGGTGGCGTTGCTCTGATCTGCGTTTGACTTTGGTCCCCTCTCCCTTTGGGAGAGGGTTAGGGTGAGGGGGGCTTCTATTCAGGCCACAGCCGCAACGGCTTGCCTTCAGCCGGCCAGAACCGCACTTGCTCGATAGGCGAAATATCCCAGCGCTGAACGGTTTGCAAGGCTTCGAAAAAGCGATGCTCCTGTTCCATCAGCGCGGGTGCGCAGGCCTTGCGCGTGCTGCCCACACCGCCAAAGGACAGCGTGTCACCGTCCAGCGTGTAGGGCGCGAACCAATGATTGCAGCCACCGCTGCCATAGGCTCGTCCACCCTCGTCAAACGTCACGGTCAGGTGGCTGTTATCAATCAACGGGCGTTCGCCAATCCATTCCACCACGTAAGTGTGGTTGTGTTGCAGCTGCACCGGGTCGCCTGCACACCCCACCAAGCTTGCGCCCAGCGCAGCCATCAGGATCAGGTGTTTCATTGCGCGGCCTTTTGGCAGTGTGGGCACAGGTGCTTGCTACCTTCAGTGCTCCAGCCCAATTCGGCGATTCGCGCACTGGCCGCAGGCTTTTGCGCTTTGACGCCCAGCTTTGCATCGACGGCGAACTCGAACTTCAGTTCTTTGGCACAGGCGTCGCAGTTAACCTGCCACTGATGAATGGCCAATTCGCCGAAAGCCGGCCCCTTGGTCACGGCAACCCACTGACCGCGCGGGTTGATCAGGTGGCGTACTTTGTCGACACTCAAGCGCATGGACAAATCCTTGCTGCCTTTAAGCGTCACAATCAGCACGTCGCCCGATTGAATCGAACCCCCGTTGCCGGTGACTTGATACAGACCCGGCGCCAACGCGCGGCATTCAATAAGGGTGTGCTGCGGGTTCAGCAGGCTGAAGCGGAAATCGTGTTCGACCATGGGTCCTCCAAATAGGCCGCTATGCTATCACGCGCCTGAGTGCTGGCCTTTCAACCTTCGATCAGGTTTTGAGGGGTTCCGCTTTTCCAGGCCGCAATATTGTCCAGCGTGGTGCAGGCAATCGCGCTCAATGCCTCGCGCGTCAGAAAGGCCTGATGGGCGGTAATGATGACATTGGGGAAGGTCAGCAAGCGGGCCAGCACGTCGTCTTGCAAAGGCAGGTCTGAGCGGTCTTCGAAGAAGATCTGGGCTTCTTCTTCATAGACGTCCAGCCCCAGATAACCCAATTGGCCAGTTTTAAGGGCCTCAATCAGCGCCGGTGTCTCGACCAGCGCGCCGCGTCCTGTGTTGATCAGCATGGCACCCTGTTTGAGGGTGGCCAGCGACTGGCTGTTGATCAGGTGTTTGTTATTGGCAGTCAGTGGGCAATGAAGGCTGATGATGTGCGAACCGGCCAACAGCTCGGGCAAGCTCACGTAGTGCGCGCCCAAAGCCTGCAGTTCAGGATTCGAATACGGGTTAAAGCACAGCAATTTGCAGCCGAATCCTGCCATGATTTTGGCAAACGTGGCGCCGATCTGGCCAGTACCGACCACGCCAACGGTCTTGCCCACCAGGTCAAAGCCGGTCAGGCCGTGCAGCGTGAAGTCGCCGTCGCGGGTACGGTTGTAGGCGCGGTGCAGATGGCGGTTAAGAGCCAAAATCAAGGCCACGGCATGTTCAGCCACGGCGTGGGGTGAGTACGCAGGCACGCGCACCACGCTCAAGCCCAAGCGCTTGGCAGCGGGCAAGTCGATGTGATTGAAACCGGCCGAGCGCAAGGCGATCAACCGTGTACCGCCAGCGGCCAGTCGCTCCAGCACCGGGGCACTTAAATCGTCATTGATGAACGCACAGACCACGTCGTAATTATGGGCAATGGCGGCTGTTTCGAGACTCAGGCGCGCAGGCTGATAGTGCAACTCGATACCGTCTGGCTGTTGGGCAGCGCTAAAACTGTCGCGGTCATAGGTCTGGCAACTGAAAAGAATCGTGCGCATGGGTCTTCCTTGAGAGTGGGCGTTGGGTGCCGCCGGATCATTGTAGTGAATGGCACGCGTTTTACGGGGTGCCGCGCGCCTCTTCAGCCAAGCGGGTCATGGCTTGATCCAGTTCATCCAGGGCGGTGCTGGCGTGTGCGCTTCCTTGTTTGAGCAGCGTTTCGCTGCGCTGACACGCGGCACGCAATTGCGGAACACCGCAGTAGCGTGTCGCACCGTGCAAGCGGTGAACGCGTTCAATCAGTGCATTGTTGTCGTTGGCCTGACGCGATTGCTGGATGGCTTCACGGTCCGCTTCCAGTGAAGCCAGCAGCATGGCCAGCATGTCGATGGCCAGATCGGGCTTGCCTGCCGCCAGGCGCAACCCTTCTTCATGGTCAAGTACCGCCAGTTGGCTGCCGGGCTGGATCGGTTCATGGGTGTTGTCGATCACTTGATTGCGCAGGGCCAAACCCGTCCACTTCAACACCACTTGAGCCAACTGCCGCTCACTGATGGGCTTGGTCAAGTAGTCATCCATGCCGCTATGGAGCAGGGCGCGTTTTTCATTGGCCATCGCGTGAGCGGTCAGCGCAACAATCGGCAGCGGCGTCAAATGTTGTTCGGTTTCCCACTGGCGTATGACTTCAGTGGTTTCACGTCCGTCCATACCGGGCATTTGGACGTCCATCAGAACCAGATCAAAATCGTGGGACTTGACCGTTTTAACGGCGGTGTACCCGCTGTCTACAGCAATCACTTGAGCGCCCATGTCTTCCAGCAGGGTTTGCACCAGCAACAGGTTGGCCGGGTTGTCATCTACGCACAAAATCCGCGGTGCGCGACTGGCCATCGGCTCGCCTGGTTCTTGGCGCACTTGCTGCGGGTTGATCAAGTCAGCCAGTGCCCGACGCAATTTTCGGGTGCAAGCGGGCTTGGCCTGCAATTGGCTGTGAGGGTTTGGGACCGATGCATTGAACAGGGCTTGCTCGGTCGTCGGGCACAGCACCAGGACTTTACAGTCAAGGTGCTCAAGATCCCATATGTGCTGATTAAGGCGTTCGGGCGGCATTTCGTGGGCCGTGACACCCAGCACCACCAAATGGATAGCGAGTGCGGTCTGGTGGGCGCTCGTCACACAGTTGGTGAGGTTTTCGAGGCTGGTAAAGGGCGTTACTTCCAACCCGCAATCTTCCAGTTGATGTTGCAAGGCCTGACGCGCCAGGTCGTGTTTTTCCAGCACGGCCACACGTCGGCCCAGCAGCGGCGCACCGGGCAAGTCTTCGGCATCATCGCGGGCTTTGGGCAGTTTGACGCTGATCCAGAACACCGAGCCTTCACCGGGGGTGCTCTCTACCCCGATTTCGCCGCCCATCTGCTCAACCAGGCGCTTGGAAATAACCAACCCCAGGCCAGTGCCGCCGGGTTGGCGAGACAGTGAGTTGTCGGCCTGGCTAAAGGCCTGGAACAGCGTCCTCACGTCTTGGCTGGTCAGGCCGATGCCGGTGTCCTGCACACTGATACGCAACTGGACGAAGCCTTCGGGCGTGTTGTCATCTTCGTCTTCGAGCATGGCCCGTACTGCAATGGTGCCCTCACGGGTGAATTTGACGGCATTGTTGACCAGGTTGGTGAGGATTTGCTTGAGCCGCAACGGATCGCCGATCAAAGACAGCGGTGTATCACGGTAGACCAGACTCACCAGCTCAAGATTTTTTTCATGGGCCGCCGGGGCCAGGATTGTCAGGGTGTCTTGTAACAAGTCACGCAGGTTGAACGGGATGGTGTCGAGCACCAGTTTGCCGGCCTCGATCTTCGAGAAGTCGAGAATCTCGTTAATGATACCGAGCAGGTTGTCGGCCGACTTTTCGATTGTGCCTAAATAGTCGAACTGGCGGGGCGTCAGTTCGCTTTTTTGCAGCAGATGGGTAAAACCCAGAATGCCATTGAGCGGGGTTCGAATTTCATGGCTCATATTGGCCAAAAATTCAGATTTGATGCGGCTTGCCTCCAGCGCTTCCTTGCGGGCGAGGTCGAGCTCCAAGTTCTGGATTTCAATGGTTTCAAGGTTCTGACGCACATCTTCAGTGGCTTGATCGACACTGTGTTGCAGTTCTTCCTGAGCATTTTGCAGGGTTTCAGCCATGCGATTGATACCCGAGGCCAACTCATCCAGTTCATGGCTGCCCAGCGGCGGCAAGCGGGTGTGTAACTGACCGTCCTTGAGTTGGGCCACGGCTTGTTTGATACGGTCCAGCGGGTCATTGATGGTGCGGCTCATGCGCAACGCCAGCAAGGTGGTAAACACGAGCCCCGCGCCGATGAGCAACAAACTGGCAAACAGGCTGCGATAACCGCGCAGCAACATATTGTTGTGTGACAGTTCAAGCTCGACCCAGCCCAGTAAACGATGAGCCTCGTTGGGGATTACGTCACCTGCGAGGTTGCGATGGCGGCCAAATACGGGCAGTAAATAGCGAGTGGCATCAACGTCCGAGCGTTGCAGCAACTGGGTGCTGTTGCCCAAGGGCGGAGGGTTGAGCATGCTCGGGCCAGCATGAACAAGGGGTTGATGATTGGCACTCAGAAACGCCACCGCCCGAACATCGGGTTGCTCCAGGGCTTCAGTCGCGATTCGGTTCAGTAATGCCGTGTCGTTGCGGCCCATTGCCGGCGCTACCAAAGGCGCAAGTTGTTCGGCGATCATCTCACCGCGTTGGCGCAGTTGGGATTCCAGTTCCGACTGCTGCAACCATGTGAAGTAGCCTCCCAGCACCATAGCCATCAAGGAGACGGGCACTAGCGTGAGCAACAACACACGGCCTTTGATACCCAGGTTTTTAAGCACGCATTTCTCCAGCCCGACATTCTTTTTAAGCGTTTCCTGAGCATCCCGCGCAGGTTCGCCCGCAGTGTAGCCATTTGCGACAGGGCAAATCTTCGAAAACTTACTATTACGTGCAGGTGTGTGACCTCAATCAGCCTTTGATCAGCATGGCGGTTGCTCGCAATGGCTCAATCTTGAATAATCGACGATTGAGAATGACTTGCAGACGCAAATGAATCCCGTAAATGTAACTCCCTCCCGGCTTCTGGCCATTGAAGACGACCCCGTTTTAGGCGCCTATCTGCATGAGCAATTGGTGCGTTGCGGGTTCGACGTGGTGTGGTGCCAGAACGGCAAAGACGGGTTGGCGCATGCCCGCCAAGGGCAATTTGATGTGGTGTTGATGGATATTCTGCTGCCGGGCATGAACGGTTTGCAGGTGCTTACGCAATTGCGACAGACCCACAGCCTGCCGGTGATTTTAATGTCTGCGCTGGGGGCCGAAGCCGATCGCATCAGCGGCTTCCAACTCGGCGCCGACGACTATTTGCCCAAACCGTTCAGCATTGCCGAGTTGCGTGTACGAATTCAGGCCATTCTGCGTCGTGTTGCTCTTGATCGCATGCCCCGGCAGACGCCAGCGGTGCAGCCTATAACCAGCGATAATGAGCTGCTGTTCGACGAAATCAGGTCAGACGTGAGTTTTGGTGAAAAATGGGCAGGGCTGACCCGCAGTGAATACCGCCTCCTGGATACCTTGCAACGCAACCTCGATGAAGTGCTGAGCAAGGCGTTTCTTTATCAGCAGGTGCTGCAACGCGGTTACGCGGCCCACGATCGCAGCCTGGACATGCATATCAGCCAAATCCGCCGAAAACTCAAACTCATGGGCTACCACGCGCGCGAAGTGCGCACGGTGTGGGGCAGGGGGTATGTATTGAGTGCCAGTGATGGGTTTTAAGCTCCCTGGTAAACATTCAGTGTTCTGGAAACTGGCGTGTTTGTTGGTTGCCTTTTGTTTGCTGATGATCTGGCTCAGTTGGTCATGGGGGCGCTATATGGACAAGCGCACTACTTATTTGACCGAACAGGCACGCGATACCTTGCTGCGTTACGCGGGGGAGGCCGAGCATGCCTGGAAGACGGGCCAGCAAGCCGGCGTCGATCACTGGATCTATACAATGGGGCCCAAAGAACCGGGCTGGATCGGCGTGGTCGGCCCGGGACTGCAGTCGTTGAGCAGCTACCCTCTGAGTGAGTCAGAAAGCCAGCACCTGACCTTTTTACGCGGCCTGAACTGGCCCATCAGCCACCTCAAGTCGACCCGGCCATGGATGAAAATACCGTTTCCCGATGATCGCGCCGCGGGGAGTCTGATCATCGAGCTGCCCCGACGTTTTATGCCGGGGTATTCACAGCGGATTTGGCGGGTGGTGACGAACGGCTTGATACCGGGCTTGCTGACCTTATTGCTGTGCGTGGGCCTGTACCGTGTTCTGATCGTGCCACTCAATCAACTGCGGGCACAGGCCAATGCCTGGCGTGCGGATCAGTTGCACACGCGCCTGTCGAGCCAGACCACCAGTCGTCAGGATGAATTGGGCGAGCTGGGGCGCGCGTTCGATCAGATGTCCGAACGCTTGCAAACTACGGTTAGCCAACAGCAGCAACTGCTGCGCGACTTGTCTCACGAATTGCGTACGCCCCTGAGTCGATTGCGCGTGGCCTGCGACAGCGAGCAGAGTGTTGACGCGCTCCGTGAGCGCTTGAGCCGTGAAGTGGACGGTATGCAGCGGCTGGTGGATGATACCTTGCAACTGGCCTGGCTGGACGCAGAGCGCGCAATGTTGCCGGTCGAAGACATTCAGGTGCAGGCGCTATGGGAAATACTGACTGAAAATGCTCGGTTTGAGAGTGCTTGGCCTTCATCCAGATTGCCCTGCTTTGTGGGGGCTGACTGCTGGGTGCAGGGGCACCTTAATAGCTTGGCGCAGGCAATGGAGAACATCCTGCGCAATGCCATTCGTCATTCGCCGCCTGACGGTACGGTCAGTTTGAGCGGGCAGCGGGAAGGTGATCATTGGCATTTGTGGATTGATGATCAAGGCGGCGGTGTGGCGCCTGAAGAGCTGGAGCGGATTTTTGCACCGTTTATCCGGCTGGATGGTTCGCGTCCGGGGGATGGCGGTTTTGGTCTGGGGCTGAGTATTGCGCGTAACGCATTGCGCCTGCAGGGCGGCAGTTTATGGGCCGAAAATGTCGGTCAGGGGCTGCGTGTACACCTGCGCTTGCCTGCGCGTGTGTAAAAGCCCTCACCCTAACCCTCTCCCAGAGGGAGAGGGGACTGATTGGGGTGATTTCTGAAAATGTTGTTCAATCCATAATCGCCGCTAAGGTTCTGGTTTGAGACGCTCGTCAGACACTGCTGTCTGTCCCCTCTCCCAGAGGGAGAGGGGACTGATTGGGGTGATTTCTGAAAATGTTGTTCAATCCATAATCGCCGCTAAGGTTCTGGTTTGAGACGCTCGTCAGACACTGCTGTCTGTCCCCTCTCCCTTAGGGAGAGGGCTAGGGTGAGGGTTTGCTTATAGCCTTTGACCATAAGCACCGCACTTTGCGTGATATGGGCTATCGGCGTTTGTCGGTATGATGTGCGCCCCCGCAGTCTGGATTGCGAATACGCCATGACATTGCAGTACCCCACTATCGCCGATTGCGTCGGCAACACTCCGCTGGTGCGCTTGCAGCGCCTGGCAGGAGATACCACCAATACTTTGTTGCTCAAGCTCGAAGGGAACAACCCTGCGGGCTCGGTCAAGGATCGTCCGGCCCTGTCGATGATCATCCGCGCCGAAGCGCGTGGCCAGATCCAGGCGGGCGACACCCTGATCGAAGCCACCTCGGGTAATACCGGGATCGCGCTGGCGATGGCTGCGGCCATCAAGGGCTACAAGATGATCCTTATCATGCCCGACAACTCCAGCGCCGAGCGCAAGGCCGCCATGACCGCTTATGGCGCCGAGCTGATTTTGGTCAGTCAGGAAGAGGGCATGGAAGGCGCCCGCGATCTGGCCGACAGGATGCAGGCCGAAGGCCGCGGCAAAGTGCTTGATCAGTTCGCCAACGGCGACAATCCCGAGGCGCACTACACCAGCACCGGCCCGGAAATCTGGCGCCAGACCGAAGGCACGATCACTCACTTCGTCAGCTCTATGGGTACCACGGGCACCATCATGGGTGTTTCGCGCTACCTCAAAGAGCAAAACCCGAATGTGCAGATCGTCGGTTTGCAGCCGATGGAAGGCGCCGCCATCCCGGGCATTCGCCGCTGGCCCACTGAGTACCTGCCAAAGATCTATCAGTCCAGCCGGGTTGACCGCATCGTTGACATGGCCCAGCGCGAAGCCGAGGACGTGATGCGTCGTCTGGCCCGTGAAGAAGGCATTTTCTGTGGCGTCTCTTCGGGTGGGGCGGTGGCAGCAATGCTGCGCCTGTCACAAGAAGTCGAACATGCAGTACTGGTCGCAATCATTTGCGACCGCGGCGACCGTTACCTGTCGACCGGAATCTACGATGAGCCGACTAACTGATGGCTAAGCAAGAAAGGGGTCTGCGCTTCCAGCCCGCTGGCGGCACCAAGGCCCCACAAGTGCCTGTGGGCAAGAAACAGCGTTTAAGCATCGAACGTCTGGCCAACGATGGACGCGGTATTGCGTTTGTCGAGGGTCGCACCTGGTTTGTATCCGGTGCATTGGCCGGTGAAGACGTCGAAGCGCGGGTGCTGGGTGCACATGGCAAAGTGGTTGAAGCCCGTACCGAGCGTGTGTTCAAGGCCAGCGAGACGCGTCGCGTCGCGCCTTGCGTGCTGGCTGGAAAGTGCGGCGGTTGCAGCGTGCAGCACATGCCCCACAGCGAGCAGCTTGCACTTAAACAGCGCATGCTCGCCGAACAACTGTCCCGCGTGGCCGGGGTCGAACCTCAAGAGTGGGCGCCAGCACTGACCGGGCCTGAGTTTGGCTATCGCCGCCGGGCGCGAATTGCCGTGCGTTGGGATGCGCGGGCCAAGCGTCTGGACGTTGGTTTCCGGGCGGCGGGCAGTCAGGACATCGTCGCAATCGATCACTGTTTAGTGCTGGTACAGGCTTTGCAACCTATCATGAGTGGGTTGCCCGCGATGTTGCGCCAACTGAGCAACCCGAAGGCCCTGGGCCATGTCGAATTGTTCAGTGGCTCGGCCATCGCTGTTTTATTGCGCCATATGGCGCCGCTTAACGAAGCAGACATGAGCGTGTTGCAGTCTTTTTGTCAGACCCATAACGCCCAATTGTGGCTGCATGGCGAAGATCAGCCGCAGCCGCTCGATGAGCGTCAGGGGTTGGGCTACCGTTTAGAGCAGTGGGGATTGGAACTGGCGTACCGTCCCGGCGACTTTGTACAGGTCAATGCAGGCGTTAACGAAGCCATGGTGGCTCAGGCACTGGAGTGGCTGGCACCGCAAGCCGACGAGCGGGTTCTTGACTTGTTTTGTGGGCTGGGTAATTTCGCATTGCCGTTGGCGCGACAGGCTCGCGAAGTCGTCGCGGTTGAAGGCGTTGCGACCATGGTCGAACGCGCCGCGCAGAATGCAGTGAGCAATAACCTGCATAATGTGGCGTTTTATCAAGCTGACTTGTCGCAGCCGCTGGAGAACGCAGCGTGGGCCAGAGAGGGCTTTGCTGCCGTCTTGCTGGATCCGCCTCGCGATGGCGCCTATGAAGTGGTGCGCAAGCTGGCCAGCCTGGGCGCCAAACGTTTGGTGTATGTGTCGTGTAATCCGGCCACGCTGGCACGCGACACCGTTGAGTTGATGAAACAGGGTTATCGGTTAAAACGTGCCGCAATCCTCGATATGTTCCCGCAAACCGCGCATGTCGAGGCGATGGCGTTATTTGAAGCAGACTAGGATGTCTGTCTATTTCGACGGGCCCGCAACCCGCGCTACTGGCCCTGTAGCGTGCGGTTGGGATTTGGGCCGGTGATTTCGGCGCACTGATCGTGCGCTGTAGGGAAGGTAAGCAAGATGGTACAGGTCAGAGCACACCAGCCGATCAACACCGACGGCAGTATCAACCTCGAGGCATGGCTGGATCATGCGGTGAGTGTCGATGTGGCGCTGGACCGTGAAGCCTTGAAACAAGCGTGCGAATACGCACGTGAGGCTGAACAACAAGCCAATGCAGCTAAAAACCTGTGGACCGAGGGCACGTCCAGCTTTCGTACCGGGTTGGAAATTGCGGAAATTCTCGCTGATCTCAAGCTGGATCAGGATTCTCTGGTCGCGGCGATTCTGTACCGCGGCGTGCGCGAGGGGCAGATTCAGCTCCCGGCAGTGAGCCAACGTTTTGGTCCGGTGGTGACCAAGTTGATTGACGGCGTGTTGCGTATGGCGGCCATCAGCGCCAGCCTCAGTCCACGTCAATCGATGGTATTGGGCTCTCAGGGCCAGGTTGAAAACCTGCGCAAGATGCTGGTGGCGATGGTTGATGACGTGCGCGTAGCACTGATCAAACTCGCTGAGCGCACCTGCGCGATTCGTGCCGTTAAAAATGCCCCCGACGAGAAGCGCAATCGCGTGGCCCGCGAGGTATTCGATATCTATGCGCCGCTGGCGCACCGTTTAGGCATCGGCCATATCAAGTGGGAGCTGGAGGACTTGTCCTTCCGCTACCTTGAGCCTGAACAGTACAAACAGATTGCCACCTTGCTGCATGAGCGCCGCCTTGACCGCGAGCGCTTCATCAGTGACGTGATGAACCAGCTGCGTACCGAGCTGGAAGCCACTGGCGTGACGGACGCCGACATCAGCGGCCGGGCCAAGCACATCTATTCCATTTGGCGAAAAATGCAACGCAAAGGCCTGGCCTTCAGCCAGATCTACGACGTGCGTGCGGTGCGGGTGCTGGTTCCGGAAATGCGCGATTGCTATACCGCGCTGGGGATCGTCCACACCCTGTGGCGGCACATTCCCAAAGAGTTCGATGACTATATCGCCAACCCTAAAGAGAACGGTTACCGCTCGTTGCACACCGCGGTCATCGGGCCTGAAGGCAAAGTGCTGGAGGTTCAGATTCGAACCCACGCCATGCATGAAGAAGCTGAGCTGGGCGTGTGCGCGCACTGGCGCTACAAGGGCACCGACGTCAAGGCCGGGTCCAACCAGTACGAAGAGAAAATATCCTGGTTGCGTCAGGTGCTGGAGTGGCACGAAGAGCTGGGCGATATCGGTGGTTTGGCCGAACAACTGCGGGTCGATATAGAGCCTGATCGGGTCTATATCTTCACCCCTGACGGGCACGCCATTGACCTGCCGAAGGGCGCGACACCGCTGGATTTCGCCTACCGGGTGCACACCGAAATCGGCCATAACTGCCGTGGTGCCAAGATCAACGGGCGAATTGTCCCGCTCAACTACACCCTGCAAACCGGCGAGCAAGTCGAGATCATCACCAGCAAACACGGCACACCGAGCCGCGACTGGTTGAACCCGAACCTGGGTTACATCACCACGTCGCGGGCGCGGGCCAAGATTGTTCACTGGTACAAGTTGCAAGCGCGTGATCAGAACGTTGCCGCCGGTAAGACCTTGCTGGAGCGCGAGCTGGGGCGTTTGGGCTTGCCGGGCGTGGATTACGAAAAGCTCGCCGACAAAGCGAACATGAAAACCGCCGAGGACATGTACGCTGCGCTCGGAGCCGGCGATCTGCGCTTGGCACAGCTGATCAATCTGGCTCAGCAACTGGTCGAGCCTGAACGCGGCAGCGAGCAGATGGAGCTGATCCCGCGTAAAGCCACAGGCTACAAGCCGGGCAAGCGTGGCGATATTCAGATCGAGGGTGTGGGCAACTTGCTGACGCAAATGGCCGGGTGCTGTCAGCCGCTGCCTGGCGATGCGATTGTCGGTTATATCACTCAGGGGCGTGGCGTTAGCATTCACCGTCAGGATTGCGCCTCGGTGCTGCAACTGGGCAGTCGTGAGCCGGAACGGATCATCCAGGTCAACTGGGGGCCGATCCCAGTGTCGACCTATCCGGTCGATATCGAAATCCGCGCTTATGACCGTTCGGGGTTGCTGCGAGACGTGTCGCAAGTGCTGCTTAATGAGCGGATCAACGTATTGGCGGTCAACACCCGTTCGAACAAAGAGGACAACACCGCATTGATGTCCCTGACCATCGAGATCCCGGGGCTGGATGCATTGGGACGTTTGCTGGGGCGTATTTCGCAACTGCCAAACATCATCGAAACCCGCCGGATAGGGCGTAGTGAGCCACGTTAACGTGGAGCGGTTTAGCTGCAAGCGCCAAGCTGCAAGTTAGAAACAGAGCGCGGTTGGCTTTTTTTCTTGCAGCTTGCAGCTTGCCACTTACAGCTTGAAGGAGCTGAAATGCACACCCTGGATGATTTGCTGTTTTTGATGGCCCGTCTGCGCGATCCTCAGTACGGCTGCCCGTGGGATATCAAGCAAACCTACGCCACCCTCGTGCCTTACACCCTGGAAGAAGCCTACGAGGTCGCTGATGCGATCGAACAGGGTGACTTCGAGCATTTGCAGGGAGAGTTGGGGGATTTGCTGTTTCAGGTGGTCTATTACAGTCAACTGGCCCGTGAAGAAGGGCGTTTCGAGTTTGCCGGGGTCATTGACAGCATTACTCGCAAATTGATTCGCCGTCATCCTCACGTCTTTCCAACAGGTGATTTGTATGCGCCGGTGGATGTACCGCGCTTGAGTGAAGAACAGGTCAAACAGCGTTGGGATGAAATCAAGGCCGAAGAACGCGTCGAGAAATCCGCCGCCCCTGAACAGTTGTCCTTGCTAGACGATGTGCCGGTGGCGCTGCCGGCCTTGTCCCGTGCGGCCAAATTACAAAAGCGCGCCGCTCAGGTTGGTTTCGACTGGCCCGGCGCCTTGCCGGTGCTGGACAAGGTGCGAGAAGAGCTGGATGAAGTGCTCGAAGCGATGGCTGACAACGATTCGTCGGCCATCAGTGACGAGGTGGGCGACTTGCTGTTTTCAGTGGTGAACCTTGCTCGTCACCTCAAGGTTGACCCCGAAACCGCCTTGCGCGGTGCAAATGCCAAATTTGACCGACGTTTCCGGTTTATCGAGCAGGCATTGCGCGATACCCTGCGTCCCATTGAAGATTGCACCCTTGAAGACCTGGACGCCCTCTGGGGTGAAGCCAAGCGTCAGGAAAAGAATTTGCCCAGCTGCGGCTGAGCTTGCCTAAGTGAGTAGATAGATGAGCATTTCCCTACGCGACCAGTTGCTCAAAGCCGGACTGGTCAACGAAAAGCAGGCCAAACAGGCCGGTAAAGAAAAGCAAAAGCAGCAACGTCTGGCCCACAAAGGTCAGATCGAGCTGGACGATACCCAGCAGCGTCTGGCGGCAGAAGCCAAGGCCGAGAAGCTTAAGCGCGATCAGGAACTCAACCGCCAGCAACAGGAAAAGGTTGAGCAAAAGGCCCGCGCGGCCCAGATCAAACAGTTGATCGAAGTCTCGCGTCTGCCCAAGCTGAACACCGAGGACTACTACAACTTTGTGGACGACAAAAAGGTTAAGCGCCTGTCGGTCAACACCTTGATGCGCAACAAGCTGGCCAATGGTTCGCTGGCCATCGTGCAGCACCAGGGCGGCTACGAAGTAATCCCCCGTGAAGCGGCCCTGAAGATCCAGGAGCGTGATCCGCGTCGCATTGTGCAGCTCAACATCCTCGTTGAGCCGAAAACGCCGGAAGAAGACGATCCGTACGCGGCCTACCAGATTCCTGATGACTTGATGTGGTAACCGGCTAATTCTGATATCAACGACAAACGCCGTAGCAGCTGCCGAAGGAACGAGGCTGCGTCCGAGTGCGTAGCGCTCGTAAAATTGACACCCGCGACTTAACTGAAATACCGAGGTTTCAGGTTTTACGACGGCTACGCCGCCGGACGCAGCCTCGTTCCTTCGCCAGCTGCTACACGAACATATAGAGTCCGGATACGACAAACCCCGCTTCGGCGGGGTTTGTGTTTTTCAAGACAGTAGTTTCAGTGATTCATGCCTGGCGTTTCTGCGCTTCCAACTTTTCCAGCTCGGCTTTGTAGCTGTGAGCGTCGCTTTCGCGGTGGAACATACCGACCAATATGTCTTCTTGATGCACATCCCACAGGTGAACACCGTGGGCAACCAGTTGGTGGAACATACGTGAATCGTCGCGCTCAGTTACTTTGATAGTCATCTGCTTGCTCCCAATTCTGATGAAGGCCTGCGGCAAGGCGTCGCAGGTCTTCTTTATAGAATCTGTTAGCTTCCTACGTAAATAGCCAATGGCGTGGCTGTCATGTTCCTCAAAAACGCTGAATCGCTACAGCCCTTGGTTGGCGGGGTGTTTGCGGATTCAAGCAATAGTTTTATGACAAAAGTTTCATGTTGCGAACGCCTTCGGGCGAAAAAAAACCTCGCCGAAGCGAGGTTTTTCAGGTGTACACCATGGCAGGCAATTAATCGCCTTTAACGGCTTTACCACCCACTGTGCCGTCCAGCAGCATGATGTTGTATTCCTTGCCGTCAGTTTCGACCTGTTGCAGACGAACCAGCAGCGAATCCCATTTAGGGGCAAACCACATCACGGTCGTGCGTTTGTTCTTGGTCGGGTCGCGGACACGCTCGACCTTGATCGCATCAATGGAGCCCGCTTTGGTTTCGACCTTTTCCGGGCCGAGAACGCGGAAGTCATACGTATCGACGTCCTCGCCTTCAACCACTTGGTAGCTCATGCTTTTTTTGCCGGCGGCCACATCACGCTGCAACGCCAACTGATAGGTGGACTTGTCGAGCATGCCGGAAATCAGTGGCAGTTTGACCGGGTCCTTGTTCTCTGTGCCGGTCACCATCTTGGTGGCCCAGTCAAAGTCCAGATTGACCTTTTTAGCCTTGCCCAAGCCGCCACGCTCAAAGGTATACGTCAACGGCAGCAAGCTGTTGTTCTCAACCTTGAAGGTGCTGGTTTCGGTCAGGCTGGCAATCATCATGGAAGCCTTGAAGTTCAAGGTCCAGTTGCCATCACTGTTTTTGGTCAGGCTGCGCTCGGCAGAACCGCTCATGGGTAACTGTTTCCAGTCGGCGGTGTAGCTGGCGGTGAAGGGCTGAAGATCGGCCGCCTGCACTGCTGGAATAGCCAGCAGGCTGAGGGCGAGGAGCAGGGCACGACGCATAATATCTCCTAGGTTCGTATCAAGTGGCCGCTGGCCGCAAGTAATTGACCGTCTAATAATGCGCCCTGTTCGTCAAGTGACAAACGCCCTTCGGCAAACCAGCGCACTGCAAGAGGATAGATCCTGTGTTCCTGTGCGTGAACCCGTTGGGCCAGGCTGTGGGCTGAGTCGTCAGACTCGACCGGTATCACTGCCTGTACGACCAGAGGTCCGCCATCGAGTTCCTCGGTGACGAAGTGCACACTGCACCCGTGTTCGCGATCACCGGCATCCAGCGCGCGCTGGTGGGTGTGCAGCCCTTTGTACTTGGGCAGCAGCGAGGGGTGGATGTTGAGCAGTCGCCCCTGGTAGTGACGCACGAAATCAGCGCTGAGGATGCGCATGAATCCGGCCAGAATCACCAGGTGCGGTTTGAATGTGTCGATGACTTCGATCAGTGCAGCATCGAAGGCCTCGCGGCCCTCGAATGCCGTGTGATCCAGTACGCGAGTAGAGATACCCGCGTCTTTGGCGCGTTGCAGGCCGTAGGCGTCGGCGCGGTTGGAAATCACCGCGCGCAGAGTGGCCGGGCTGCCCTTGACGTCATCGCTGTCGATCAAGGCCTGCAAGTTGCTGCCGGTGCCGGAAAGCAGCACCACCACATCACAGGTATCAGGCATTAGTGCGCCTTGATGTTTTGCAGCTCGACTTGCGCAGCACCTTCAGCGGCGGTAGCGATATGGCCGATGACCCAAGGCTGCTCGCCCGCTTCACGCAGTACGTTCAGCGCGGTTTCAACATCGGCCTGAGCCACGCAGATGACCATGCCCACGCCGCAGTTCAGCACGCGGTGCATTTCGTGTTCGTCCACATTGCCTTGCGCTTGCAACCAGTCGAAAACAGCCGGGCGCTGCCAGCTGGCGACGTCAACCACGGCTTGTGCGCCTTTTGGCAGAACGCGCGGGATGTTGTCCAGCAGGCCACCACCGGTGATGTGAGCCATGGCTTTTACAACGCCGGTTTCTTTGATCAGCTTAAGCAACGGCTTGACGTAGATGCGGGTTGGCGCCATCAGCAGGTCGGTCAGTGGCTTGCCGTCGAGCTGGATGTTTTCGATGTCGGCACCCGACACTTCGATGATCTTGCGGATCAGCGAGTAACCGTTGGAGTGCGGGCCAGAAGACGGCAAGGCGAGCAGGGCGTCGCCGGTTGCTACTTTAGAGCCGTCGATGATTTCGGATTTCTCGACCACGCCTACGCAGAAACCGGCCAGGTCATAGTCTTCGCCTTCGTACATGCCAGGCATCTCTGCGGTTTCGCCGCCTACCAGCGAGCAGCCGGACAATTCACAGCCAGCGCCGATCCCGGTGACCACTTGGGTAGCGGTTTCTACGTTGAGCTTGCCAGTGGCGTAGTAGTCGAGGAAGAACAGAGGCTCTGCGCCGCAAACGATCAAGTCGTTAACGCACATGGCGACCAGGTCGATACCGATGCTGTCGTGTTTGTTCAGGTTCAGCGCCAGACGCAGCTTGGTGCCTACGCCATCAGTGCCCGAAACCAGAACAGGCTGCTTGTAGCCAGCCGGGATTTCGCAGAGGGCGCCAAAACCGCCGAGGCCGCCCATCACTTCCGGGCGTGCAGTGCGCTTGGCCACGCTCTTGATGCGTTCGACCAATGCTTCACCGGCGTCGATGTCTACACCGGCGTCTTTGTAGCTCAGGGATGGTTGCTTGCTCATAATCCAGGCCTTTAGGGGGGATTCGGGGGTATCGACCGAGTTCAGAGGGCGGGCTTGCACAGGCTCAAGAGATGAAACAGAGCACTGGCAGGGCGCCCGGCTGTCGCCGGTCTGCGAAGGCGCGCGATTTTATCAGGCTTGAAGGGCAGCGGCCATCCTCGGGCCGACGGGCAGGGTCATATCTGCCGAAAAAAACCTTTTTTAACCCGTGTCAGGAAGCTTGTAATAAGGTATAGCCGCAGTGTTTTGATTTTTTATGACCGAATGAAAACGACGATGCGTCAGTGAATGATTCGGCCGCGGGCCTGTCTGACACCTTATCGAGTGTTTTTATACGGCTTTTCAATAGTGTTAATGGCCGTCAGGAATTTTTCATGCGTTTTCATCAAGTTATCGCTGTGGGTTGTTTGTCTTTTTTCAGTTTGGCCAGTCACGCTGAAATCCTTACGGGGCTGTACCAAGTGCGCGAGCCGGTAACCAGTCAAACACCTGAGGAGCGCACCCAGGCTACGCAAAAAGCCTTGGAAACACTGGTATTGCGATTGACTGGGGATGCCAAGGCGCTGCAAAGCCCTGCTCTGGAAGCCGTCCGCAAAGACCCTCAACAGATCATCAGCCAATACGGATATGACGCTGGCCCGCCCGAAAGCTTGCAAGTCGACTTTGACCCCGTGAGCACCGATCGTGCTTTGCGTCAGGCCGGGTTGTCGTTGTGGGGTACCAATCGTCCGGCGCTGCTTGGCTGGTGGCTGAGCGATTCAGTAGAGGGCTCAAGCCTGGTGGGCGATGGTCAGTCAGCTGCCGAACCGTTGCGCCGTGCGGCCCAGCATCGCGGCCTACCCTTGCGCTTGCCCTTGGCGGACTTGAGCGAGCAGTTGGTGGGCACGGCGGAAAATCTTGAGGGCAGCAACCCGGCACCGCTGAAAGAGGCTTCCGAGCGCTACGGGGCTGATGCACTACTGGCTGTTCACGCTCACGAAGACGATGGCAAGTGGACTGCCAAGTGGCGTTTATGGGTGGGCGATCAGCAAGAACAGGGCAGTGCCGAGGCGGCAGATCAAGGCGCACTGGCTGATGCCGTCATGCTCCAGGTGAGCCAGCGTCTGGCGCCGCGTTACGCGGTCAAACCGGGCGTACCCACCGAGCAGACGTTGCAAGTTCAGGGTATGAATCTTGAGCACTATGCTCAAATGGGCCGTTTGCTGGAACCGTTTGGCGGCCAACTTCAGCGTATTGAAGGTGATCGCGCTGTTTATCGGGTAAACGGCAGCACCGAACAATTGCGCTCCCAGCTGGGGCTGGCTCAGTTGCGCGAAGTGCCGGCTGACCCAGTGCCTGTTGTATCCGCCGACGGGCAAGCGCCAGTCACCGGAGGCGAGTCGGCCGGGCAGTTACGATTTAGCTGGTAAGGATTCTCTTCTATATAAAGGATGGTCGTTCATGACGGATTCGCGGCGATGGGTGTGGTGGGGCGTAGCGTTGGCTGCGATCCTTTTCGTCTATTTTTTGCATGCCATACTCACGCCGTTTTTAGTTGCGGTGGTACTGGCCTATATGTTCGACCCGGTTGTTGACCGGCTTGAAAAATACGGTTTTTCAAGAACCTGGGGCGTTGTAACGGTTTTCACCCTGTTTACCGTCATTTTGGTGGCGTTGTTGCTGGTGCTCGTACCTTTGCTGGCCAAGCAGTTGATGAAGCTTTATCAATTGGCTCCGCTGGTGCTCGATTGGTTGCAACATACCGCCATGCCTTGGGTGCAATCCAAATTCGGCCTGGGTGATTCATTCTGGAACTTCGACAAGATCAAGGCCGCCATCACCGAACATATCGGGCAGGCGGGTGACATTGTCGGTGCTGTGCTTTCACAGGCGACTACTTCAAGCCTTGCTCTGGTCGGTTTTTTGGCCAATCTGGTGTTGATACCGGTCGTTGCGTTTTACCTGTTGCGTGACTGGGACATCATGCTCGCCAAGATCCGCAGCCTGTTGCCACGTGACCGGGCTGACAAGATTGTGTCGTTAGCTGAAGAGTGCCATGACGTGCTGGGGGCGTTTCTACGCGGTCAGTTATTGGTGATGCTAGCGTTAGGTGTGATCTATTCAGCCGGCTTGATGTTGCTGGGTCTGGATTTAGGCCTGATTATCGGCTTGATGGCCGGTTTGGCAGCTATCGTGCCCTATATGGGTTTTATCATCGGTATTGGCGCCGCACTCATCGCAGGGTTGTTCCAGTTCGGTGGTGATTTGTACCCGATGCTGGGCATCGTTGCGGTGTTTATGGTCGGCCAGGCGCTTGAAGGCATGGTGCTCACCCCTTTATTGGTGGGGGACCGAATCGGTCTGCATCCAGTGGCCGTTATATTTGCAATTTTGGCGGGCGGTGAATTATTTGGTTTTACTGGCGTGCTGCTGGCGTTGCCGGTGGCTGCCGTGATCATGGTGCTCGTACGCCACATGCACGATATGTACAAGGATTCGCAAGCATTCAAAGGCGAAGAAGACCCTGAGTTGTAAAGAGACACGCGGTGATGAGGCGGGGCATCTTCGGGTGAACCCGCCTTTTTTGTAGGTGCTATAGCTCGCGTGGTGTCAGAAAAAACTCAACCATTCCAGACTGTTAACGCAAACCTTTGATTTTGTTCGTGGTCTGTTACATTGTGCGCCCGGCTACACGGGTATAAACTTTGCAAACTTTACACAGAGGCCACTAACGGTTCGCTTGAACTGTTCAGTCAGCATGAAACCGATTCAGCTGCCCCTAGGTGTGCGTCTGCGTGATGACGCCACCTTCATAAACTATTACCCAGGCGCCAATGCCGCTGCACTCGGCTATGTCGAGCGTCTGTGCGAAGCCGACGCCGGCTGGACAGAAAGTCTGATCTACCTTTGGGGTAAGCAAGGGGTGGGTCGTACGCATTTGTTACAGGCCGCTTGCCTGCGGTTTGAGCAAATGGGTGAGCCTGCGGTGTACTTGCCCTTGGCTGAATTGCAGGATCGCGGCATTGAAATCCTCGATAACCTTGAACAATACGAACTCGTCTGTCTGGATGACCTCCAGGCCGTAGCGGATCGTGCTGACTGGGAAGAGGCGCTGTTTCACCTGTTCAATCGCTTGCGCGACAGTGGCCGCCGTCTGCTGATTGCCGCTTCTGCTTCCCCCCGAGAATTGCCGATCAAGCTGGCTGACCTCAAGAGTCGCCTGACGCTGGCGCTGATTTTTCAGATGCGCCCCTTGTCCGATGAAGACAAATTGCGTGCCCTGCAATTGCGAGCATCGCGTCGCGGGCTGCACCTGACTGATGAAGTGGGGCATTTCATACTGACCCGCGGTACCCGCAGCATGAGTGCGCTGTTCGATCTCTTGGAGCGACTGGATCAGGCCTCCCTTCAAGCACAGCGCAAGCTGACTATCCCCTTCCTCAAAGAAACCCTCGGCTGGTAAAGCCTCCTCACGCACTGCCTACCTGTTGACTGATAGAACCCTTGCGCTCCAGTAAGCGATATACGCAAAAGCTATTGGCAAGGGTTTTGACCCTCACATGTCACGATAAAACCGCGGAGTCACATTTTAATCGATTGAATTTGCAAATGAGGATCATAGAAGGCATAGTCGCGACTACTTTTCCCACAAGACACGGTCGTGCCCATGCTAAAGCGCTTTGCACCCCTCGTGCCCCTCGCACTGGTTACCCTGTTGTTTGGCTGTGCCGCACACACCCCTGTGTCGCAGCAAGTGGTTGAACAACCGGTTCAAAAAACATCGGTATCGCAGACTTCCGCTCTTTATCAGGAAGAACTGGCCACCGAAAAAGAACTTGAACAGTTTTCCGAGAACAGCAAGCCTTACGAATTGCCGGCTTTGGCTGACAGCATTCTTGAGCGTGGCATGTCCTTGATCGGTACCCGTTACCGCTTCGGCGGCACCTCAGAGGCAGGTTTCGATTGCAGCGGCTTTATCGGTTACTTGTTCCGCGAAGAAGCGGGCATGCAATTGCCGCGTTCCACGCGTGAAATGATCAACGTTAAAGCACCGCTGGTCGCACGAAACAACCTCAAGCCGGGTGACTTACTGTTCTTCAGCACCAATGGCCGTGGCCGCGTCAGCCATGCCGGGATTTACCTGGGTGATGACCAGTTTATCCACTCCAGCAGCCGCCGCAGCGGCGGTGTGCGGATCGATAATCTCGGGGATTCCTACTGGAGCAAGACCTTTATTGAGGCCAAACGGGCCTTGGCGATGGCACCCGCCAATCCTGCGAGCGTAGTTGCCCGCAAGTAAAGTTAAAGTCTTACTTGAAGTTTGCCCTCTAAGGGCTAGAATTCAGTCGCAATGTTAAATTCTTGAAGCCGCGAAGGTGCCCCCTGACGCGGCTTTGGGTTTCGCGGCCACCGTTGCCGTATCCAGAATCAGGATGTTCTGTTTATGTCGACCATGGCCCGCGCGACTCTTTTGACTCTAGCAGCACTGCTCAGTGCCTGCGCCAATAACCCACCACCTGCCCCTGTGGCCACGCCAGTTGTGTTCAGCACGGCGCCGGAAGAAACCTCGCCGATTGCCGCTGACGTGTTGTTTCGTGCGTTCAGTTTGGTCGGAACGCCCTATCGTTGGGGCGGCAATACCCCTGATTCAGGATTTGATTGCAGCGGGTTGATCAAGTACGTCTATAACGACATGGCAGGCATATCGTTGCCACGCACGACGCGCGAAATGATCGTGATGCGGGCGCAGAATGTGGGCAAGGACAAATTGCAAACCGGCGATCTGCTGTTCTTCGCCACCAACGGTGGTTCACAGGTCAGCCACGCTGGAATCTATGTCGGAGAAGGCCGTTTCGTCCATGCGCCTGCTACCGGCGGCACAGTCAAACTGGACAGCCTGTCCAAGGCCTATTGGCAAAAAGCCTATCTGAACGCCAAACGCGTGTTGCCGACCGAGCAGCATCTGGCGCGTCTTCCGTAAGCAGGTGAAAGCCTTTGAGCCCAACCCTCTCCCATAGGGGGAGGGCTAGGGGTGGCTAGCAGAGTGCCTACTTCGGTGACACACGCCACACGGTGTTGCCCACATCATCGGCAACCAACAAGTCCCCTCGTTTATCAATCACCACGCCCACTGGCCGCCCTTGGGCTTTTTCATCCGCATTCAGAAAACCTGTCAACACATCAACCGGCATCCCGCTAGGTTTACCCCCGGTAAATGGCACAAAAATCACCTTATAGCCACTGTGCGGTTTGCGGTTCCATGAACCGTGCTGGCCTACAAATGCGCCCTCCTTAAAGTCGGATAACTGGCTGCCTTGGGCAAAGGTCAGGCCCAGCGAAGCGGTGTGCGGGCCCAAAGCGTAATCAGGAGCAATCGCTTTGGCGACTAACTCCGAATCCTGCGGGTTGACTCGAGTGTCCACATGCTGCCCGTAATAACTGAAAGGCCAGCCGTAGAACCCGCCGTCTTGCACCGACGTCATGTAATCGGGCACTAGATCGCTACCGATTTCGTCTCGCTCATTCACCGCCGTCCAGAGCTTGCCTGTCTTGGGTTCCAAAGCCATGCCATTGGGATTACGCAATCCGGACGCGAAAATTCGATGGTTGCCAGTGGCCCGATCAACTTCCCAGATCGCGGCTCGACCTTCTTCCTTGTCCAGACCGTTCTCGCCAACATTGCTGTTAGAGCCCACGCTCACATACAGTTTTTTACCGTCCGGGCTGGCGATAACGTTTTTGGTCCAATGATGGTTGAGCGGGCCACCGGGAAGTTCGACAACCGTGATCGGTTTAGCACTGATGGACTGTTCACCCTCCTGGTAGGGGAAGCGCAACAGCTTATCCGAGTCAGCGACATACAAATCGTTACCCACCAAGGTCATCCCGAATGGGGAATTCAAGTTTTCGATAAACACAGAGCGGGTATCGGCAATGCCGTCCTGATTTGTGTCGCGCAACAGCGTGATTCTGTTTGCGCTGGGGACGCCAGCACCCGCCCGCCCCATGACTTTCTCCATCACCCAGCCCCGAATGCCTTTGCTGTCTCCAGGCTTGGGTGGGGCATTGGTTTCTGCCACCAACACATCGCCATTTGGAAGGACGTAGAGCCAGCGTGGGTGATCGAGATTCTGGGCAAATGCAGCAACCTTCAAGCCTTGAGCTGCGACAGGTGTCGCACCGGCAGGCCAGCCTATGGCAGGTGCAATATTGACTGTCGGGATCAGCGTTTTGTTGGGCTCAGGCAGTGCCGGGGAGGGCCCGGAACCGTCACTCACCTGCAAAGTAGAACTTTCACCACAGGCCGCTAAACCGGCCGCTAAAAGAATGACCGCCGCATTTGTTAATTTGGTCATGAGAAATATCCGTCGAGTAGAGGGTATACATCGATAGAGAGGGGACGTGGAGAAATAGTTCAGGAGGGAGGAGCCCTGGAACAAAATGAGTAGGCAGTGGTTTTTTTAGGTGTGAAAGGTTGTGCGTGTCTTGCAGCGACTTTGTTGTCTGTGTAAGTGCCTCTGTCGTTTTATTGAAAACCGTTAACGTCTCATTCATTGCCTTTTCCAGCTGAGAATTCCTACGATTTTTTTTCAACTGTAGCTGACAACTAATCTGGCGTGTGTATTCGTCGGGTACCTCGTTTTACGTTCAAGCTATGGCTTCAATTGACGCTCCATCCCCAACCCTCTAACCTTCGCGGCTTGTTTCAGGTGCTCTGCAACCCATGGTTGGCCGAGTGAAACAGGGAAGCCGGTGAAGACGACTGTGATCACCACAGCGACCACGATCCCGGCGCTGCCCCCGCAACGGTAAATGAGTGAAAACTGCGCAGCGTGCCACTGTGGACAGCCACGGGAAGGCGTGCAGTCAAGGATTGTTCTATTAATGAACGATCCGCTTATGAGCCCGGAGACCGGCCTGATTCATCCAGCACTCTCGCGGCGGGCGATGCAGTGTGATTTGTGACGAATTTCCCCCGCCTCCCGTTTGCTTAATTCAGCCCCAACGGAGAGCTGCCATGAATGAATCCCCTGAACGTGATGAGCGTCACCTGGCGCGTATGCTGCGCAAAAAAGCAGTTATGGATGAGCGCATTGCCAGCTCGCCAAACGAATGCGGCTTGCTGCTGGTATTGACCGGCAATGGCAAAGGCAAAAGCAGCTCAGCGTTTGGCATGCTGGCCCGGGCCATGGGCCACGGCATGCAATGCGGCGTTGTGCAGTTCATCAAGGGTCGCAACAGCACCGGCGAGGAGATTTTCTTCCGCCGCTTCCCTGAGCAAGTGCGGTATCACGTCATGGGCGAAGGTTTTACCTGGGAGACTCAGGACCGCCAGCGTGACATCGCGGCCGCCGAAGCGGCGTGGGAAGTGTCCCGCGAAATGCTGCGCGACCCGGCGATCGGCCTGGTGGTCCTGGATGAACTGAATATTGCGCTCAAGCACGGTTACCTCGACCTTGAGCAAGTATTGAGCGACCTGCAAGCCCGGCCGCCGATGCAGCATGTGCTGGTCACAGGCCGTGGCGCCAAACCTGAACTGATTGATCTGGCCGATACGGTGACTGAAATGGGCGTGATCAAACACGCTTTTCAGTCCGGTATCAAAGCCCAGAAAGGCATCGAATTGTGAGTGTTGAAGCATGAGAGAGTCGCGTCATTGCCCAGCGGTGTTGATCGCCGCACCGGCCTCCGGTCAGGGCAAGACCACCGTTACCGCCGCCTTGGCCCGTTTGCATCGCAATCAGGGGCGTAAGGTTCGAGTGTTTAAATGTGGCCCGGATTTTCTCGACCCGATGATCCTCGAGCGTGCCAGTGGTGCGCCGGTGTATCAGGTGGATTTGTGGATGGTGGGGGCCGATGAAAGCCGTCGCCTGTTGTGGGAAGCAGCCGCTGAGGCCGACCTGATTCTGATCGAAGGCGTGATGGGCTTATTTGACGGCACGCCGTCGAGTGCCGATCTGGCCCGACATTTCGGGGTGCCGGTGCTGGGTGTGATTGATGGCACGGCCATGGCCCAGACCTTTGGCGCACTGGCGTTGGGGCTGGCGCGTTATCAACCTGACCTCCCTTTTGCCGGGGTGTTGGCCAACCGAGTGGGCACGGTGCGCCATGCGCAGTTGCTGGAAGGCAGTTTAACCGAAGGTTTACGCTGGTATGGTGCGCTGTCCCGCGAGACCGGGATTGAGTTGCCCAGTCGTCATTTGGGCTTGGTACAAGCCAGCGAGCTGAATGACCTGGATGCCCGTCTCGACGCGGCGGCCAATGCCTTGGCCAGTACCTGCGAGGTAGCGCTGCCACCTGCAGTGACGTTTGACGCGCCCGAATCTGTTGTCGTTGAGCCCCTGTTGGCTGGCGTACGTATTGCCGTGGCCCGTGATGAAGCGTTTGCCTTCACTTATGGCGCAAGCTTGGCGTTATTGCGAGAGATGGGCGCTCAATTGCTGTTCTTCTCACCGATTCGCGATACTCAATTACCGGAAGCGGACAGCCTGTATTTACCCGGCGGCTATCCCGAGCTGCATCACCTTGAACTGTCACGCAATCGCCCCATGCTGGAAGCGATACGCGCCCACCATGCCAGTGGCAAGCCTTTGCTGGCTGAATGCGGTGGCATGCTTTATCTGCTCGATGCCCTGACCGACGTAGAAGGCCAGCGAGCTGAGCTGGTGGGGTTGCTGGCCGGTGAGGCAACCATGCAAAAACGACTGGCGGCGCTGGCATTGCAAGCCGTCGAACTCCCTGAAGGGCTGTTGCGTGGTCACACCTACCATCACTCGCTGACCAGTACAGAACTTGCACCCATTGCCCGGGGCTTGAGCCCCAATGGCGGGCGCGGTGCAGAAGCGGTGTATCGCGAAGGGCGCATGACCGCGTCTTATGTGCACTTTTACTTTCCGTCCAACCCCCAGGCCATTGCCGCGTTATTTGCGCCGTGCGCCGTGAAGGTGTCATGAGTAACAACGCATTTAGCCCCCAAGAGCGGGCTGCTGTTTACCGAGCGATCGCCGAGCGCCGTGACATGCGCCACTTCAGTGGCGGCAGCGTGGCACCTGAACTGCTGTCGCGTTTGCTTGAGGCGGCGCATCAGGCGCCCAGTGTGGGACTGATGCAACCCTGGCGGTTTATCCGCATCACCGATCGTCCTTTGCGCGGCAAGATTCAAGCGTTGGTCGAGGAGGAGCGAGTGCGTACCGCCGAGGCGTTGGGTGAGCGTTCCGATGAGTTTATGACGCTCAAGGTGGAAGGCATCAACGATTGCGCCGAGGTCTTGGTGGCAGCGTTGATGGATGACCGCGACAAGCATATTTTTGGCCGCCGCACCCTGCCGGAAATGGACATGGCGTCGTTGTCGTGCGCCATTCAAAACCTGTGGCTGGCAGCTCGTGTCGAAGGCTTGGGCATGGGCTGGGTCTCTTTGTTTGAGCCTCAAGCCCTTGCGGACCTGCTGGGTTTGCCCGCAGGTGCCAAGCCTCTGGCTGTGCTCTGCCTGGGGCCAGTCGAAGCGTTTTACCCGGCGCCGATGCTGGTGCTGGAAGGGTGGGCGCAAGCGCGTCCTCTGAGCGAGTTGGTGTATGAGAATTATTGGGGAGTCAGTGCATGAGTGTGGCCTTGCTGTGCGTGGCCGGGGTGGCGATGGATGCGCTGCTCGGTGAACCCAAACGCTGGCATCCGCTGGTGGCGTTCGGCCGTATGGCCGAGCGTATCGAACGGCGCTTCAACTCCGGCGGACGTGGCTGGCGCAGTCATGGTGTAACGGCTTGGGTGCTGGCAGTGCTGCCTTTGACGGTACTGGCAACCGCCTTGTCATGGCTGCCTTACATCGGTTGGTTAGTGGATATTGTGGCGCTGTATTGCGCGCTGGGTATGCGCAGCCTCGGTGAGCACGTGCAACCGGTGGCTCAAGCATTGCGCTGCCATGATCTGGATGAGGCGCGCACGCGAGTCGGCTATTTGGTCAGTCGTCAGACCAGTGAGCTGGACGCCACCGAGGTGGCCCGTGCAGCGACTGAGTCGGTGCTTGAAAACGGCAGTGATGCAGTGTTCGCAGCCCTGTTCTGGTTTGTCGTGGCGGGCGCGCCGGGCGTGGTGCTCTATCGTCTGAGCAACACACTGGATGCCATGTGGGGCTATCGCAATGAGCGCTTCGAGCGTTTTGGCTGGGCGGCGGCGCGCATTGACGATGTGCTGAACTATATTCCTGCGAGGTTGGTGGCGTTGACTTACGCCGTGTTGGGCAAAACTAGGCTCGCCATGAAGTGCTGGCGCACACAGGCGCCAAAATGGGACAGCCCCAACGCTGGCCCGGTCATGGCCGCGGGTGCGGGTGCATTGGCGGTTGAGCTGGGTGGTCCCGCGATTTATCACGGTGAGCTGCACGAGCGCCCGCAACTGGGTGAAGGCGCGCCCGCTGACGCCGACGCCATTGACCGGGGCTGGCAACTGGTGCAACGCGGTGTGTGGTTATGGTTATTGATTCTGTGCGTGGGGAGTGAATTCTATGCTTGAACACGGTGGCCGTTTACGTCAGGCAGTCCTTCATTACGGCATTGCCGAGTCGGACTGGCTGGACTTGTCCAGCGGTCTGGCTCCTTGGCCCTTTGCCATACCGGACATTCCCGACCGTGCCTGGGCGCGGTTGCCAGAATCGGATGACGGTCTGGAGCACGCCGCCTGTGCTTACTATGGTGCGCCGAACGTTCTGCCGGTGCCAGGTTCGCAATGTGCGATTCAACTGCTTCCGCGTCTGCGCCGCAGCGGCAAGGTTGGCGTACTGTCGCCGTGCTATGCCGAACACGCTGAAGCGTGGCGGCGCAGTGGGCACATCGTGCGGGAAATCATGGAAGAAGAAGTCGATTTTTACCTTGAAACACTGGATGTGCTGGTGGTGGTCAACCCCAACAACCCCACGGGTTTGAAGCTGTCTCCCGAACGTTTGCTTGAATGGCATGCACGGCTGGCCCAGCGCGGGGGCTGGCTGGTGGTTGACGAGGCATTTATGGATAACACGCCTGATCTGAGCCTGGCGACCCATAGCTGGCGAACCGGGCTGATTGTGCTGTGTTCGTTTGGAAAGTTTTTTGGTCTGGCGGGCGTTCGTCTGGGCTTTGTGCTGGCTGAACTCAAACTGCTCAAGTTGCTGGCCGAACAGGTCGGGCCTTGGGCGGTCAGTGGGCCGACGCGGATTGTCGGCAAGGCATGCCTGCTCGACAGGGATGCCCAGCAACGCCAGCGTGAGCGCAGCGAACTGGCTGGCGCCCGTCTGGCGCGCTTGCTCAGTGCGCACGATTTACTGCCACAAGGCGGCTGTGCGCTGTTCCAGTGGTTGATCACGCCCCATGCTGACCGGCTTTACGAATTTATGGCGCAACGCGGCATTTTGCTGCGTCTGTTCCCCCACAACAGCAGTGTGCGCTTCGGCTTGCCCGCCACCGAAGGCGATTGGCTGAGGCTGGAGCAGGCGTTGTTGGCGTACACCAAGGAAAGTCCATGAGCACATTGATGGTGCAAGGCACCACCTCCGATGCCGGTAAAAGCACGCTGGTCACGGCATTGTGCCGCTGGCTGACACGCCAGGGCGTGCGCGTGGTGCCGTTCAAACCCCAGAACATGGCGCTGAACAGTGCCGTGACCGCAGAGGGCGGTGAGATTGGTCGCGCTCAGGCTGTGCAGGCACAGGCGGCCGGGCTGGCACCGCACACAGACATGAACCCGGTGTTGCTCAAGCCTAACAGCGACACTGGCGCGCAGGTGATTATCCATGGCCGTGCGGTCACCAGCATGAATGCCGTGGCGTATCACGATTACAAAGCCATCGCCATGCAGGCGGTACTGGCCTCGCATCAACGTTTGTGTGAGCAATTCCCTGTGGTGATGGTTGAAGGCGCAGGGTCGCCGGCCGAGATCAACCTTCGAGCCGGTGATATTGCCAATATGGGCTTTGCCGAAGCGGTCGACTGCCCGGTGATCCTGATCGCGGACATCAACCGCGGCGGGGTCTTTGCGCATCTGGTCGGAACCCTCGAGTTGCTCTCGCCCACTGAACAGGCTCGGGTCAAAGGTTTCATCATCAATCGCTTTCGTGGCGATATCGCCTTGTTGCAGCCGGGGCTCGACTGGCTGGAACAGCGTACCGGCAAGCCGGTGATCGGCGTGTTGCCGTATGTGCTGGACCTGCATCTTGAGGCCGAGGACGGTATTGATCAGCGTCAAACTGACAAGGTGGAGCAGGTGTTGAACGTGGTGGTGCCGGTGCTGCCGCGTATCAGCAATCACACCGATTTCGACCCGCTGCGTTTGCACCCGCAAGTGAACTTGCAGTTTGTCGGGCCAGGCCAGCCCATTCCGCCTGCGGATTTAATCATCCTTCCGGGCTCCAAAAGCGTGCGCAGTGATCTGGCCTATTTGCGTGCTAATGGCTGGGACACGGCCATCCGCCGTCACTTGCGATACGGCGGCAAAGTAATGGGCATTTGCGGCGGTTTGCAGATGCTCGGTGAGCAGGTTCACGACCCGCTGGGGCTAGAAGGGGCAGCGGGTTCGAGCGATGGGCTGGGCTTGCTGGCCTTCAGCACCGAGCTGGCGGCCGAGAAACAACTGCGCAATGTGCGCGGGCATTTGACGATGGAAAGCGCAGCGGTCAGCGGGTATGAAATTCATGCGGGTGTGACCACAGGCGCAGCATTGGAACTGCCCGCGGTGCACTTGCAGGACGGTCGCTGTGATGGCGCTCAGAGTGTGGACGGGCACGTGCTCGGCACCTATTTGCACGGCGTGTTTGAATCACCTGCTGCGTGCGGTGCACTGCTGCGGTGGGCCGGCTTGCAGAATGTGCAGGCGGTGGATTATCACGCGTTGCGCGAGCGTGATATCGAGCGCCTGGCGGACCTGGTTGAGAACCATCTGGACACGGCTTATCTGCGTGAATTGTGCGGCGTTGCGCAGCATGTCTCGTAGCAGCTGCCGAAGGTTGCGTCCGGTGGCGTAACCGCCCCGAATCAGGCGTTGCATTCCTTCCGGTTCATCACGGTTTAACTATTTACGATCGCTTCGCCATCGGACGTCGCCTTCGGCCACTGCTACGGGGATTTACACATGCTGCAACTGATTTTAGGCGGTGCCCGCTCCGGTAAAAGTCGGCTGGCCGAAAAGCTTGCCGCTGAATCGGGTTTCGCCGTCACCTACATTGCGACCAGCCAACCGCTGGACGGCGAAATGAACGAGCGCGTGCGCCATCATCGTGAGCGTCGCCCCGCGCATTGGGCGCTGATCGAGGAGCCGATCGAGCTGGCTCGCGTGCTGCGGGAGAGCGCGCGCGAAGACACCTTTGTACTGGTTGATTGCCTGACACTTTGGCTGACTAACTTGTTGATGCTGGAAAACCCGCAGCGTTTGAACGCCGAGCGTGACGCACTGTTGGCGTGCCTGGCTGAACTGCCGGGGGAGATCGTTTTCGTCAGCAACGAGACCGGAATGGGCGTCGTACCCTTGGGTGAGTTGACGCGTCGTTATGTCGATGAAGCCGGTTGGTTGCATCAAGCCTTGGCCGAGCGTTGTCAGCGAGTGGTGCTGACAGTCGCGGGCCTGCCCCTGACATTGAAAGGAACTGCACAATGAGTACTCCGTGGTGGCTGAAACCGTGCCAGTCGGTTGACCTGCAACAAACGGCGGCAGCTGTCGCGCGTCAGCAACAACTGACCAAACCAGCCGGTTCACTGGGCCAGCTGGAAGCGCTGGCTGTGCAACTGGCGGGTCTGCAAGGTCGTTTGAAGCCTCGTGCCGACAAGCTGTGGATTGCTATTTTTGCGGGGGATCACGGCGTGGTGGCTGAGGGCGTTTCGGCCTATCCGCAAGCGGTTACCGGGCAAATGCTGCATAACTTTGTCAACGGTGGCGCGGCGATCAGCGTGTTGGCGCGTCAGTTGGGCGCGCAACTGGATGTGGTGGATTTGGGCACGGTCACGCCGATGCTTAATCTGGCGGGTGTGCGTCACTTGCAACTGGGCGCGGGCACCGCCAACTTTGCCCAGGGCCCGGCCATGTCTGACAGCCAAGGGCTAAAAGCATTGCAGGCAGGGCGTGACAGTGTGTTACGTGCCCGTGAGGTGAATAGCGAATTGTTTATCGGCGGCGAAATGGGCATCGGCAATACAGCGTCTGCCAGCGCCGTAGCCAGTGCATTACTGGGCTGTCCGGCATCGCAATTGACCGGCCCGGGCACAGGTCTGGACGCGGCAGGTGTGAGTCATAAAGCCCGTGTGATAGAACGCGCGCTGGCGTTTCACGAAGGCTATCTGGATGATCCTTTGCAGACCTTGTTCCGCCTGGGTGGTTTTGAAATTGCTGCACTGGTAGGGGCTTATGTGGCGTGTGCTCAGGAAGGCATCGTTGCCTTGGTTGACGGCTTCATTTGCACGGTCGCCGCGATGGTCGCAGTGCGTTTGAATCCCGAGTGCCGCCAGTGGATGATCTTCAGCCATCGTGGTGCCGAGCAGGGCCATCGTCATGTACTTGAAAGTTTGCAGGCGCAGCCCTTGCTGGATTTGGGATTGCGTTTGGGCGAAGGCAGTGGCGCTGCGCTGGCGGTGCCGTTGATCCGTCTGGCCTGTGACCTGCATGGCCAAATGGCGACCTTCGCTGAAGCGGCTGTGGCGGATCGCCCGGCATGATGGTGCAACTGGACTTGCTTCGTCACGGTGAAACCGAACTGGGGGGTGGCTTGCGCGGCAGTCTTGATGATGCGCTGACGGCCCAGGGTTGGGAGCAAATGCGTGCAGCTGTTAAAGGCCAAGGTCCGTGGCAGCGCATAGTCAGCTCGCCGCTGCAGCGCTGTGCGTCATTCGCCCGCGAGCTGGCGGAACAACTGGACGTGCCGTTGACCTATGAAAAAGACCTGCAAGAACTGCACTTTGGCGAGTGGGAAGGGCGCACGGCGGCTTCGCTGATGGATACAGACGCTGAAGCGCTGGGCCAGTTCTGGTCTGATCCTTATGCCTTTACACCGCCAGGCGCTGAGCCGGTCATAGCGTTTTCCACCCGTGTACTGGCCGCAGCGGAGCGTTTGCAGCAGCGCTATGGCGGTGAGCGGGTGTTGGTCGTTTGCCATGGTGGTGTCATGAAGTTACTGCTGGCGCAGGCGCGTGGTTTGCCCCGTGAACAGCTGTTGCAGATACCTGTGG
The DNA here is from genome assembly GCF_045062345.1 of Pseudomonas sp. 2024-210. Lineage (NCBI taxonomy): Bacteria > Pseudomonadati > Pseudomonadota > Gammaproteobacteria > Pseudomonadales > Pseudomonadaceae > Pseudomonas > Pseudomonas sp. 2024-210. The sequence continues at coordinate 264,421 of NZ_JBJGEJ010000005.1, forward strand.
TCAATGGCGCGCTGCTTTCATTGCAGGTAAGTGCGGGCGGCGTGTTGAGCGAGGCCGGCTGACATGTTGCCATTCTGGATCGCCTTACAGTTTCTGAGCAGCTTGCCGATTAATTTGCCGGGCATGCCAAAGCCTCAGGAATTGGGGCGTTCCCTGCTGTTTTATCCGCTGGTGGGCGCGCTCTTTGGCGGGGTGTTATGGGGCGTAAGCGCGTTGCTGGCGGGCACACCGCTGATGTTGCACGCCGCCTTGCTGCTGACGGTTTGGGTGCTGCTCAGTGGCGGGCTTCATCTAGATGGGCTGGCTGACAGTGCGGATGCCTGGCTGGGCGGCTTTGGTGATCGTGAGCGCACCCTGACCATCATGAAAGACCCGCGTAGCGGTCCGATTGCCGTGGTTACATTGGTGTTGGTGCTGCTTTTGAAGTTCTGCGCCTTGCTGGCGTTGATTGAGCAGCAGCAGGCGATGGTTTTGGTGATTGTGCCCTTGATTGGCCGCAGCGCCTTGCTGGGTGTGTTCCTGACAACACCTTACGTGCGCGCGGGCGGTTTGGGTCAAGCGCTGGCAGATCACTTGCCCCGCAAGGCGGGCTGGTGGGTATTGGCCTTGAGTGCGGTCGTGTGCGTGGCGCTGGCCGGGTATGCAGGGTTGTGGGCAGTCATGCTGGCCACTCTGGGATTTGTCTGGTTGCGACACGTGATGATGCGTCGTCTGGCAGGCACCACGGGCGATACCGCCGGCGCTCTGCTGGAATTGCTTGAAGTGTTGGTGTTAGTAGGCTTGGCGTTATAAAGGGTATTTGTGACGCTTACATCTTGATTCTCCATTATTGCGGGTATATACATACAAAATGTTACCAACCCAGTGTTTATGCACCAACCTGCGGCGTGCCTCGCGAGGCATCAGCAGGCATTACGACGGCGCCCTTGATGGCTTCGGGATCAATGTTGCGCAGTTTTCCTTGATGACAAACCTCAAGCGCCTCGACCAGCCGAGTATTTCCAGTCTGGCTGAAGCGATGGGGCTGGATCGCAGCACCTTGGGGCGCAATTTACGTGTACTCGAAGGCGCCGGGCTGGTGAAGCTGGCAGAGGGCGAAGATCAACGCAATCGGCTGGTGTGCCTGACCGAAGAGGGGGAGAGACGGCTCACGGCAGCCTTGCCCGCATGGGAAGCCGCGCAGCAGCGTCTTATCGACCGTCTGGGTGAAGAGCGCCGCGAACAATTGTTACAGCTATTGGATGAGTTGGCGGGTTCCGAATGAGGCGCCTGTTACACGATTAGACACGGGTACATACCCACGCTTGGAGAATAAGAATGACAACGGTGTGGCGTAACAGTGTCTGGGTGTTGCTGGGCAGTGCGTTGATATTGGCGCTGTCCTTGGGAATCCGGCATGGGTTTGGGCTGTTCTTGCCACCCATGAGTGCGCAATTCGGCTGGGGCCGCGAGGTGTTTGCGTTGGCGATTGCGTTGCAGAACCTGATCTGGGGGTTGGCCCAGCCCTTTACCGGAGCGCTGGCTGATCGGTTTGGCGCGGCAAAAGTGGTCTTGATTGGCGGTGTCCTGTACGCCGTTGGCCTTGTGCTTATGGGGTTGTCGGACTCGCTGCTGTCATTGTCGCTAAGCGCCGGTTTGTTGATTGGTATTGGACTTTCAGGCACGTCCTTTTCAGTGATTTTGGGCGTCGTGGGGCGCGCCTTGCCCCCTGAAAAACGCAGCATGGGCATGGGCATTGCCAGTGCGGCAGGGTCTTTCGGTCAGTTTGCAATGTTGCCCGGAACCCTCGGGCTGATTGGCTGGTTAGGCTGGTCGTCTGCCTTGCTGGTGCTGGGGCTGATGGTGGCGTTGATCATACCGCTGGTCGGCCTGCTCAAAGACCGTCCTATGCCCAGCCTGGGGGGTGAGCAAACGCTCAAAGAAGCACTCAGTGAAGCCTGCTCGCACTCGGGTTTCTGGTTATTGGCCTTCGGTTTTTTTGTCTGCGGGTTTCAGGTCGTCTTTATCGGTATCCATCTGCCGGCCTATCTGGTGGACCAGCATTTGCCTGCCACGGTCGGTACAACGGTGTTGGCGCTTATTGGTCTGTTCAACATATTTGGCACCTACACCGCGGGATGGCTAGGTGGGCGTATGTCCAAACCTCGTTTGCTGACCGGGTTGTATCTGGCGCGGGCGGTGGTGATCGTACTGTTTCTTTGGGCGCCGGTGACACACGTCAGCGCGTACCTGTTCGGTATGGCCATGGGCTTCTTGTGGCTTTCCACCGTGCCGTTGACCAATGGCACCGTCGCTACCCTGTTCGGGGTGCGTAATTTGTCCATGCTGGGCGGCATCGTGTTTCTCTTTCATCAGCTGGGCGCTTTCCTCGGAGGCTGGCTGGGCGGTGTGGTCTATGATCAATCCGGCAGTTACGACATCATCTGGCAGGTCTCGGTTGTATTGAGTCTGCTGGCTGCAGCGTTGAATTGGCCGGTGCGCGAGCGCCCTGTGGCGCGGTTGCAAGCGCAGAGGGGGCTGGCGTGAATATGAGATGGCTAGGGTTAGTTGCCGTGAGTGTCGGTTTTCTCTTGCTGGCACTGACGTGGTGGGGCTGGCACCAAGGCGGGCTGGCTTTGATGCAATTGGGTCTGGGCACTTGTTAGGGTCTGTTCCCGTTTCGTCGCAGCTGCAATGAAACGGGAACAGACCCTAGGCTTCTTGATTAAGGAAAACACAATGTTTAAGCGCTGGGTTGCGGTGCCTGTATTGCTGTTGGTATGTGCCGGTTCGGTCTGGGCGGCTGATTGCCCGCCACTTCTGGAGGGCTCACTGCCCAAGTTACGGGCAAAGGAATCAATCGACCTGTGTGAGCGATTTGCCGGCAAGCCCTTATTGATCGTCAATACCGCGAGTTTTTGCGGTTTTGCTCCGCAATTCAAAGGGCTGGAAGCGCTGAACAAGCGATTTCATGAGCAAGGCCTTGAATTGATTGGAGTGCCTTCGGACGACTTTAAACAAGAAGCCAAGGACGGCGAAGAGACCGCCAAGGTCTGCTATGTCAATTACGGCGTCACATTTACCATGATCGATCCGCAAAAAGTGCGCGGAGATGATGCCACGCACATGTTTAAAGTGTTGGCAGAACAGAGCAGCGTACCAAAGTGGAACTTCTACAAGTATGTCGTTGATCGTAAAGGCAATGTCATTGCCAATTTTTCCAGTTTGACCAAACCGGATGATCCAGAACTGATTGAGGCGATCAATAAAGCCATTGCTTCAAAATCTTGATCGTTCCCAATTGAAAAGCCCCGCCTCTTAAAGAGAGCGGGGCTTTTTTAACTCAGTGGGCCATGATTCATGCGCGCAATGAATTAGAACTTGTAGGTTGCACCTACCGCAAAACCGTTTGCACTGTTTTCATACTTGGCGCTGTAAGCGTTGAGTTGGTTCGAGTCATTAACTTTTACCGACTCTTCTTTCAAGTACGAATACGCGGCGTCAATGGTCAGGTTTTCATTGACGGCATAACCGGCACCCAAGCTGAAAATCGTACGGTCGCCAGTAGGAATACGTGGCGAACGGTTTTCGTTGTTGGTTGGCGACTGATCCCATGACAGGCCGGTGCGCAGAATCCATTGTTTGTTCAACTGGTAGGAAGTACCGATGGCGTAGGCCCAGGTGTCATGCCAGTTTTGTTCTTCCTTGATCGTGCCTAATAGTGCCGCGCCGATACCACCCGAGTTGACCGGACTGACACCCTCGTTTTTCACGGTGATGTCTTTCAGGCGGCTCCAGCGAGTCCAGGTAGTACCCGCATACACGCGCCATGCATCGCTCAGTTCCTGAGTGACGGAAAGGTCATAAGATTCTGGCGTATCAATTGACAGCGAAGCGTCGTAGCGATTGCTCTTCATCAACTGTGCCGGGGTGCCGGCTGCGGCGGAAACTTTGGTATGACCATCAAGGTCGTAGCTGACCTTGGAGTGATAAGTCAGGCCGACGCGAGTCGTATCGGTCGCCTGAACCAGCACGCCGATGTTGAAACCCAGAGCGGTATCGGTGCCCTTGATTTCTACGTTGGTGTCACCAAACGCAGGGTTGAGGGTCAGGTCAGATTCGAGTGTGCCGGAAATGTGGTTAATGGTTGGGCCGAAACCCACCGACACGCGATCATTGAAGGCATAGCTCACAGTAGGTTGCAATGTGACAACCTTGACTTCGCTCTTCTTGCCGAACGCGCGACCCTGGAAGCCGCTTTCATAATCGGTCACCAGACCGAAAGGAGCGTATACCCCAAAACCTACCGACCATTGGTCATTCAGTTTGTTGGTATAAAAACCCATCGGGACGCCAGTAAAAGGAACCATGTCACCTTTATTGGTGCCAGGGTATCTACCGGAAGCATCTTTAATATCGGTCGAGGCGTCAATGACAGCGATGCCGCCAGTAATTTGCTGGCCGCTAAGGCGGGACATACCGGCAGGGTTGCCAAATACGGTACTTGCATCGTCGGCAATAGACGAACGACCTGCGAAACCGGTCCCCATACCGCTAACGCTTTGTTCGTTAAGTGCGAAGCCACTTGCGAAAATCTGACTGGAAGCCAAAGTGACGGCGAGGCTAAGTGTGGTCTTGAGCATTACTTTTTTCATTATTAGAACTCCTTTTGATCACCGGACGAAAGCTACCAACATTTTTAATTAAGCGCTATAGGCTAATTCGCAGAAGTTAGCGTTGTTTTGTAGGACAATCCGCACGGTTTTCAATCTTTTTTTATAATAGTTGTGTGGCTCATAACTTAAGCCACTTGGTTGAGGGGTGTAACGCAGTTGCGCCAGGCAATTGCAAAATCACGCAAACGTCCTTGTGGTTCAAAGGCTTGGCGCCATATTCTTGCCATGCCTTGAACGTCATCCGCAGTGGGTATTGGCACATGAAGCTGTTCTATCAACAGCCAGGCAATAGCGGTGGCATACCGTAAATTAACGGTAAGTTCCAAGTGAGGGTTGCCTAAAAAAGCATGCTGACTGGCCAGTCCACGAACCAGGCTCGCCAGATCAGGGGTGCGAGCGAGGTAGTCATCCCAAAGCGCGGCGTGGCGAGGCTCTCTAATACAGTACAGGCCATGCCCCCGACGGTCGTGCAGGGCGGCCCCTAAATTTGACTGACTGGCGGCAATACCCAGTAACAAGATTTCTGCATTTGGATTGTTCTGACCCAGATACGCAAGCGTGGGTCTTATGACGTACAGACTCAATTCTCTGGCAGCGATACCCATAGTGTCCTCGACGCCTGTAAATGGCCGACGACCCACAAGGGCTTGGCAGCAATGGGTCGGAAGGGGTCGCCGGAAGCGGATGAAACCGCTTAACTTGAAGTCTAGTGTCATATATCAGCTGTAAAGGACTGTTTTTAAATCATTTAAAGCATCGAGTGGTTGGCTATATATCTGCAAGTACTTAAGCGCTACCGGATATTTCTTAAATGGCAGGCAATAAAAAGCCCTGCTAATAAGGCAGGGCTTTTGGCGTGGCGCTCAGGTTTTCAGGCAACCAGTGCCTGACGAGTACGATCAATCACCGCTTGCAGGGGTTCTGCGCTGGAATATTGATCGGGATACAGGCGCTCGCTGTGACGGGCGATACCGTGTTCGTTGACCAGAGTGAAGCTGAAGCATCCTTTGCGAGCGGCCATAATCAGGCAGTTCATTGGAGCAAAGGCGTTGGTTAGGGTGCGAATGGCATCCTGAGTATGGATTTGAGTCGACATAGTTATTAGGTGTTCCTACAAATGACACGGATATGATCCGTGCTGCGTTAAAACGTTCCAGTGACGTCGAGCTATCTTTGGCTTGACGAAGAACCTGACTGGAACAAAGCCGCCAGTTGTAGCGCATAAATTATGTGGCGCTTGGGCTGGCAGGTAGGTACTTAGGAGGGCAGGCAATCACAACGGGAGCTAAGGTTCCATGCTCGGGGTGAAGATCCTGATCAATTTGCAGGTTGGTTAGGTCAGAATAAAGTGCTTCGCGCTACCCTTTGATTTTCAAAGGCCGTAGCGTCACAAGATTTACCTGGAAACCATCGAGGGGGTCGATCCTGTATTTCAGCGTTTCTTCGACGTTATGGAAGATGGCTTAAGGATTTGTTCGGCCCGAATTGACTTTCAGCTTGGTACTAACGCTGCGGATAGTAACCAGTTGAATTTTTAAATGCAACTGTGCTAGCAAAAATAAATGCTGGAGTCGTTCGATCTGGGCTGATTGCCATAGGGATAGGCTCGGAGTGCCTATAGTCCATTTTTAGCGCAGCGGCGGTGCGGGCTCACTAGCCTGCAGGCGTTAGAAAAGACGGTGTGCCTGCGCTCCGAGCCAAGGCGCAGCCTACAAGATTGAGCTTGTTTTTACCCTGTTTTGGGCAACTCATACGCACTTGTGCACATTATTGGCGCAGCGCGAATAATGGCTTGGCAGGCGAGAGGGCGGACCTGCTTAGCCTGTTTGATAAATTTAAGTCAATGAAAAACATCGTTTTTTATAGTTGGTGAAAAAATCGTCAGTTTGACCTTGGGCCGCGTGGGGTGGGCGTTTGCGAGGGTTTCAATAGGGTTGTCCACTGACTTATCCACAGGATCTGTGGATTGTCCCGCTCGCTTGCTCTAGATCGCGGGTATAGACTTTTTTAGGCTTTACCAAGACGAAAAAAGGAGTAGAGTGGCGCGCCTTCTGTTCTGCCCTACAGTGTTTTATGAAGTTTCGCACAACTACTGCTTCCGCAGCTCGCCCGACCACGCCCTCTGATGCCCCCAAGCGCTTCTCGCTGCGGGTGGCTATCTGGTTGCTGGATAACCCTCGTCTGGGCGCTAATCCCAGCGTCAAGCACGTTGCAGGTCACTTGCTCAAACAACCCGCCCGCCAGGGTGTGGTGTTGGCGCAAAGCCGTTTAGGCCAACTGATGTGTCGTGACTGCGGCAGCGCTCGCGACCGGCGAATCGGCCATGAGCTTTTACGTCAGGCCGCACGTGCAGGCGACTTGGTCGCGCAGCAAGAACTGAGCAAAAACGAAGGCTGAGCTGTCCTCGGCCTTGCAGCTTGGTTAACCTTGCTCTTTTAGCGCGTGCGGAGGGGTTATGAGCCTGGACTTGAACAGCTTTTTGCTGGGCCTTATGGTGTCGGGTGTGCCGCTGTTGGCGCTCCTCTGGCAGTTACAGCGTCGTTACAGTGCTCATCCCGCTGAATTGGCAATGCTTAATGAACGCCTGAATATGGCGCAGTTGGCGCAAGAGGGTCTAAGCGCTCAGCTGGACGCAGGCCGTGATGAGATCAGTGATCTGGGGCAGGCCAACGCTGCCAAGCAAGCCGAGCTTGCCGCGCTGCGTCGAGAGGTAGAGCTGTCGCAGGTGGAGCGCGATAACGCTCGTGATGCTGCCCACGCCTGGAGTGTTGAGCGCAGCCTCAAGGAAACTGAGTTGCGTCGCCTGGACGCTCACGCCGCCGCGCTGGCGGCCGAATTGCGCGAACAGCAAGACAGTCATCAACAGCGACTCAATGACCTGCAAGGTTCACGCGATGAGTTGCGCGCACAATTCGCCGAATTGGCTGGCAAAATTTTCGATGAGCGCGAGCAGCGTTTTGCCGATACCAGCAATGAGCGTCTGGGTCAGCTACTCGATCCGCTGAAAGAGCGCATTCAATCGTTCGAGAAGCGGGTTGAAGAAAGCTATCAGCAAGAAGCGCGTGAACGTTTCTCCCTGGCCAAAGAGCTTGAGCGTTTACAACAGCTCAATTTGCGCCTGAGCGACGAGGCCACCAACCTGACTCGGGCACTCAAAGGGCAGAAAACCCAAGGCAACTGGGGGGAACTGATCCTTGAGCGTGTACTGGAGCATGCCGGACTGGAAAAAGGGCGTGAGTATCAAACTCAGGTCAGCCTCAAAGGGCCCGATGGCGAGCGCTTTCAACCCGACGTGTTGATCATGCTGCCGGGTGACAAACAAGTGGTGGTCGACTCCAAGGTAAGCCTGACGGCCTATCAACAATATGTCAGCGCGGATGACGACGTGATCGGTCAGGCCGCGCTCAAACAGCATGTACTGTCGCTGCGTAATCATGTGAAGGGCTTGGCCGGTAAAGACTATAAGCGTCTTGAGGGGCTGCACAGCCTGGACTTCGTTCTATTGTTCGTACCCATCGAAGCGGCTTTTTCAGCGGCGTTGCAAGCTGAGCCTAATCTGTTTCAGGAAGCCTTTGATCGCAACATTGTGATTGTTAGCCCCACCACCTTACTGGCGACCTTACGGGTTATCGACAGTCTCTGGAAGCAGGAGCGTCAGAGTCAGAACGCACGAGAAATCGCTGAGCGGGCGGGTTGGCTGTATGACAAGTTCGTGCTCTTTATCCAGGATCTGGATGAGGTCGGTAATCGCCTGCAACAACTGGATAAAGCCTATGCAGCGGCGCGCAACAAATTGACGGAAGGCCGCGGCAATCTGGTCAGTCGCAGCGAGCAGTTGAAATTGTTGGGTGCGCGAGCCAGCAAAAGTTTGCCGACGGAACTGCTGGAGCGCGCGATGGCTGATATTGATGGTGTGGCTCACCCGGCGGAGTGAATGAGGCAGGGGTTAGCGTTTGCACGCAGACGTACGATCGGTGGCGAAGGCCGCTTCACGGTGTGCCAGATTCAATGAGCACACCGTATGCGAAGCTGTAATGTGAGTGCTCTGCCACCTTGATCGCAGCCTTCGTTACTCATCAGCGAAGCTGGGCGAAGTATCTACAGCGGCACATGCCGGCTCAGCAGCGCTCTCAACGCTGCTGGCTTGACCGGCTTGGGCAGATACTCAAGCCCTGCCGCATGAACTTGAGCAATCATCTCCGGTCGACCGTCAGCGCTGATGACAACGCCTGGCACAGGTTCGCCCAGCTCGGCCCGCAACCAGCGCATCAGGTCGGTGCCCACTTCACCCTCATCCAGGTGGTAGTCCACCAACACCAACTGCGGCCGAACGCCTTCATTCAGCAATGCGGCGCATTCCTCGCGATTGCGCGCGGTCCACACTCGGCAACCCCATCGTGTCAGCAAACTCTGCATGCCGATCAGAATGCTGTCTTCGTTGTCGACACACAGTACTTGAGCGCCTTTTGCTGTTGGGCCGTTTTGTTCCGGAACGTTCGGTTGCGGTGCTGCCTGACTTTTAGCCAAAGGTACACGCACACTAAATACGCTGCCTTTGCCCTCCCAAGAGCGCACTTGCAGGCTATGCCCGAGCACTTGGCACAAACCATCCGCGATCGCCAGGCCAAGTCCCAGGCCTTTCTCTGCGCGGGTCTGGTGACTGTCCAAGCGTTTGAATTCTTCAAAAATGACCTTGAGTTTGTCCTCGGGAATTCCCGGTCCCCGGTCCCACACTTCAAGAGAAAGTTCATGGCCACGTCGACGCACCCCCAACAGCACCGGCCCTTTGGCATAGCGGAAGGCATTGGTCAGAAAGTTTTGCAAGATACGGCGCAGCAATTTGATGTCGCTGCTCACCCGCAGCCGGCTACCACGCACTCTGAAGCTCAGACCTTGTTCCTTGGCCTGCGCAGTGAACTCATTGCCGAGTGTGTCGAACAGATCATTGATAGCGAAAGGCTTGATGTCGGGGGTGATTTTTCCGTTTTCCAGCCGTGAAATATCCAGCAAGTCACTGATTAAGTCTTCGGCCGAGCGCAATGAGCTGTCCAGGTGTTGCACCAGCTTCTTCGCTTCCGGGCTCAGCTCCTCTTCTTGGTGGGAAAGCGCTGAAGAAAAGAGTCGGGCGGCATTCATCGGCTGCATCAGGTCATGGCTGACGGCGGCGAGGAAGCGGGTTTTCGACTGGTTGGCCGCTTCGGCCACGCCTTTCGCCTCGGTCAGCGCCTGATTGAGTTGCGACAGCTCATGGGTGCGCTCAGCGACACGCTGCTCCAGCCCTTCATTCGCTTCGGTAAGGGCCTGCTCGGCCTCACGAAACGCGGTGATGTCAGTAAAACTCATCACGAAGCCGCCGCCCGGCATGGGGTTGCCGATCAGTTCGATCACCCTGCCATTGGGGAACAATCGCTCTGAAGTGTGTGCCCGACCTTGACGCATCCAGTGCAGGCGGCGGGCCACGTGGACTTCTGCCTCGCCAGGGCCGCACAAACCGCGTTCGGCATTGTGGCGAATGATGTCGGCAATCGGGCGCCCAACACTGATCAGCCCTTCGGGATAGTTGAACAGCTCAAGGTAGCGCCGGTTCCACGCCACCAGTCGCAGCGACTGATCGACCACGCTGATGCCTTGAGTAATGTTTTCAATGGCGCCCTGAAGCAGGGCGCGGTTGAACTGCAAGACTTCCGAGGCTTCGTCCGCAATCCGCACCACATCCTCAAGCTGCATTTCCCGGCCTTCGATGGCCGCCTTGACCACCGCGCGAGTGGACGACGCACCCAAGACCCCGGCCAGCAACCGTTCGGTATGAGCGATCCACTCACCGTCAGCATTTTGATTGGGGTTAAAGCCTTTACCCTGACGATAGGCGAAGCGGATAAAGCTCTGACGCGCCCGTTCTTCGCCGACAAAGCGCGCAGCCAAGGTCAGCAAATCATTGATCTGCACTGACAGCATCGAGCGTGCGCTGGGATGGCTGCTGATTTCCTGGCCGATAAAACGACCTGCCTGCCAGTGTTCCGAGACGCGGGTGCGCGACAGCACAGACACCCAGGCAAACAGTGTGAAATTGCCGGCCAACGACAGCACCACGCCTTGGGTCAGCGGAGTGATGGGCAAACCAAGAGGGTTGCCGTGCAACCACGCCAGCCCGGGAAAATGACTCAGATGCCAGCCCAGGCTGTGGGCAATCAGCGGCAGCACCAAGGTGTAGAACCAGATAAAGGTACCCGCTGCGAGCCCGGCGAAGACACCTCGGCGGTTCGCTTGTTTCCAGTACAGCGCACCCAGCATGGCGGGCGCCAGTTGAGTCACGGCGGCAAAGGAAATTTGCCCGATGGTGGCCAGACTGGCGGTTGATCCCAATAAACGATAACTGACATAAGCCAGCAGCAAGATCACCAGAATCGACACGCGACGCACCGAGAGCATCCAGTGGCGGAAAACTTCAAACGGGCGCTCGGCATTTTTATGCCGCAGCAGCCACGGCAGCAGCATGTCATTGGACACCATGGTCGACAGCGCCACGCTGGCCACAATCACCATGCCGGTGGCAGCGGAAGCGCCACCAATAAAGGCCAGCATGGCAAGTGCCGGGTGCGCTTGCGCCAAGGGCAGGCTGATCACGAAGGAGTCGGGCAATACCGAGCTGGGCAAGAGCATTTGCCCCGCCAGTGCGATAGGCACAACGAACAGTGCGGCCAGAATCAGATAAGCCGGGAACACCCACTTGGCCAGACGCAGGTCTTGCGGTTCGATGTTTTCGACCACGGTCACATGGAATTGGCGCGGCAGGCAGATGATCGCCATCATGGCCACGCCTGTTTGCACCACCATCGAGGGCCAATTGATGGTTTCTTTCCAGTATTCCTCAAGACGCGGAGCCAGCATGGCCTGATCGAACAGGTCCTCGAAGCCGTCATACAAGCCATAAGTTACAAAGGCACCGACGGCGAGAAATGCGAACAGTTTGACCAGGGCCTCAAAGGCTATCGCTAGCACCATGCCTCGGTGGTGCTCGGTTGAGTCGAGATTGCGGGTGCCGAAGACAATGGTGAAGAGCGCCAGAACCAGCGACACAATGAGTGCCGTGTCCTGAGCGCGAGTGCCGGTAGCGTCTGCGCCGGCACCAATCAACAGGTTGACCCCCAGCACAATGCCTTTGAGTTGCAGGGCGATATAAGGCAACACGCCCACCAGGCAGATCAACGCCACCACAATCGCCAGCGACTGGGATTTGCCGTAGCGGGCTGCAATAAAGTCGGCAATCGAGGTGATGTTCTCCTGCTTGCTGATCATCACCATCTTTTGCAGCACCCAGGGTGCGCACACCAATAACAGCACCGGGCCTAGATAGATCGGTAAAAACGCCCACAATTGTTCGGCGGCCTGACCGACGGCGCCAAAGAATGTCCAGCTGGTGCAATACACCGCCAGCGACAAGCTATACACCCATGCGCGAACCCGCGGCGGCAGCGGTTTGCTGCGCCGGTCACCATAAAAGGCAATGGCGAACATGACGGCCATGTAGGCCAAGGCTACGGCGGCGATGAGCCCGCTGGACAACGACATGGACACTCCTGAAGGTAATAGACCGCCGCAATCCGGCGACGGCAGACTAGTCTCGCATGATGCTTGATTATCGTCAGCGTCGACCAAGGTCTGAGCGTGGCGTGGGGTCGCAGGTAGGCCATCAACGCGGCAAGCATTTGATGGCTAAAAGCCTCTAATTTAATATGGCGTCCATCATAAGAAAACCTTACGCACCCAACGTAAGGGGCCAACCGCAAAGGAGAGGGTGTGAGAGCATTTGGACGTTCGTTGAGCGATTTTGGAACGCTGTTTGAATTGGAAAAGCAATTGCTTGCGGCGTGTCAAAAAGGAGGCGTCGCCCAAGGAGACGTTGAGTGCCCTGAGCACGCGACCACGCAGAACAAAGTACGTGCGGGATTTCTACGCTTTTTATTGTTGGGCGCTGAAGACGGAATTGCCATACATGAAAATGGGATTCAGCTTGGCAAGGCTTTTATAGTAGGTGCCCTCGATTTAAGAAGTGCGACAGTGGCGTACGCATTTACTCTTCGCTCATGCACGCTGACGAGAATCACGGCTTTTTCGGGCGCCCAGTTCAAGCAGACCGTGAACTTGCATGGGTCCCATCTTAAAGGGCTCAAAGCATACGGGATGTCGGTGCGTGGTGATTTTATAGCCACAAATATTCAAACCCTTCATGCAGTCAATATCGATTCTGTGTCGGTGGGCGGAGAGGTGAATTTTTCCGGTGCGCTATTCAAGACCGGTTCCAATATGTCCTTGTCGGCCACTGACGCGATCATACGGGGAGGCCTTTTTCTCACAGATGGTTTTACCGCCGAGGGGTTGGTGAGGGTCGTTGGGGCTGAAGTGGGTGGGCAGTTCAATTGCCGTGCGGGGACTTTTTTGAATGAAAAAGTCTCTTTGGATGCTGGCAACATCAAAGTGGGGCGAGGTGTATTTCTGGTGAGTGGATTCAAGTCCTTTGGAGAACTCTCCTTTATTGCTGCCACCGTTAGTGCCCAATTTGCTCTGCGAGGCGCTAAGCTTGCCTGCAAGAACGGTATGACCTTAAGAGCAGATCGCATCCGCGTGAACGGTAATATTTACCTGGACAGCGGGTTCACTTCTGAAGGGACTGTGTCTCTGAGCGGGGCGGTCATTCAAGGCCAGTTGAATTGTACGGGGGGTGTTTTTACGGGTGACGGCAATGCGTTGTTAGCCAACAGCGTGCACGTGACAGGTGCGGCACACCTTGGAGGGGGGTTCTCTTCTGAGGGCACTGTCAGTTTCAATGCAGCCAGGTTTGATAGTGATTTGATTTTTTCAGGGGCTGAAGGGGTCGGCAAGCTGGTTGCCAATCGTGTGCGCATCAAAGGCTCTCTAAATATTTTGAAAGTCAAAAATCCATTAAACAGAGTGTCACTGGCGGGGGCGCATACGACTGCACTTAATGATGATGCTGCTTCTTGGGGCAAGCATTTGGTTCTCAATGGTTTTGTGTACGAATTTTTAGACGTGCACAACACGATGACAGTTAATGAGCGCGTCGTATGGTTGGGAAAGCAGTGCATTCGTTTGCCTGCCACGGTAGGTAAACTTGCCAAGGCGAAAAAGGGTCCGCCCGCGTTTGTCCCTCAACCCTGGCTACAACTCAAGACCGTTCTGGAGAATATGGGCCGCGCTGAAGATGCCCGAGAAATTGGCATTGAGTATGAGCGCCATCGTTCAAAGTGCGGGCAAATCGGATTGGCTCCGCAAAGTTGGGATGTCTTCAGTAAATTAATCAATCGGGTTGTGGCAAAGGCACTTCACGGTCTATACGGCATTTTGATCAGCTACGGCTACCGTCCTATTTTGTTAATGCCCTGGTTTTTAGGCGTGTGGATTCTTACCACCGCTTTCTACTGGTATGCCGCCAATCAAGGGGCCGTATTCGCCCCCAGTGATCCCCTGATATTCCAGAATGATGCTTATGCTGCGTGTCGGCCACCAAGTGTAGGGCCTTCTCAACCCGGAACAGGCAACTGGTACCTCTGTGATGCTTTACCACAGGAATACACAGGTTTCAGCCCCATCGCCTTTTCACTGGATTTGCTGCTGCCTCTGGTTGATCTTCATCAAGAAAAGGATTGGGCGCCCCTGATCGAAACACCCAAGGCAAACGTAAAAGATGAGTTGCTGGGATTCTTCAGTCTCAAACGGGCGGTGAGATTCGTGATGTGGTTTGAAATCCTCGCCGGATGGGGATTCAGTCTATTGTTCGTTGTCATTGTCTCTGGGTTGGCGCGTGCCAAAGAGAAGTAATGCGGGCTTATGCGCTGCTTGAAAAAAGCAGCCCATCTCAATATCTGCAAAATAGATAACAGTTAGCGAAATTACCCGTTTTATAGATATTTAATTTGGTTCTAGTCTTACGGCACCTCATACGAGGAAGAGGAGGAACCCATGACTTGCCCAAACAAAGCTTCAACAGTGTTGCGGCCATTTAGCCAATTGCAGCACCCGCGTGAGGTGATCCGCCAGTTCACTCCAAACTGGTTTGCGGCCACCATGGGTACGGGGGTTTTGGCGTTGGCCTTGGCTCAACTGCCGGTGCAACTACCGGGTGTGCGATTTTTTGCCGAAGGCTTGTGGCTGTTCAATATTGGCTTGTTCATCCTGTTCAGCGCCTTGTATGGCGCGCGCTGGGTGCTGTTTTTTGACGAAGCACGACGTATTTTCGGGCATTCCACGGTTTCGATGTTCTTCGGCACCATCCCGATGGGGCTGGCGACCATCATCAATGGCTTTTTGGTGTTCGGTGTACCGCGTTGGGGTGACGCCATGGTGCAGGTGGCCGAGGTGCTGTGGTGGGTTGATGTGGCCATGGCGCTGGGGTTCGGTGTAATCATTCCGTACCTGATGTTCACCCGTCAGGACCATACGATTGATCAGATGACCGCTGTATGGCTGTTGCCGGTGGTGGCGGCAGAAGTCGCTGCGGCCAGTGGCGGGCTGTTGGCGCCTTACTTGACGGACACCGTCATGCAGTTCCATGTGCTGATTACCAGCTATGTGCTATGGGCGTTTTCAGTGCCGGTGGCCTTCAGTATTTTGACCATTTTGATTCTGCGCATGGCCTTGCATAAGTTGCCCCATGAAAGCATGGCCGCTTCCAGCTGGCTGGCCTTGGGCCCCGTAGGCACAGGAGCGCTGGGCTTACTGCTGCTGGGGGCTGATGCTCCGGCGATTTTTGCCGCCAATGGCTTGGCTGGCATGGGTGAGATTGTCGAGGGGGTGGGGCTGATTGCAGGCGTGATTCTGTGGGGTGTGGGTTTGTGGTGGATCGTGATGGCCGCGATGATCACCGTGCGCTACTTCCGCTCAGGTATCCCGTTCAACCTCGGTTGGTGGGGCTTCACCTTCCCGCTGGGCGTGTATTCGCTGGCCACATTGCGTCTGGGCAGCGTTCTGCACCTGACCTTCTTCAATGTTGCCGGGTGTGTGCTGGTGCTGGCGCTGGCGCTGATGTGGCTGGTGGTGGGCAAGCGCACGCTAGTCGGGGCTTATCGCGGAGAGTTGTTTGTTTCGCCCTGCATTGCCGGGCTTAAAAAGTAGGACACATGCTCAGGTTCTGTATGAAAGTGCCTAACGTGGCATTTTCCGTACAGAACCTGAGTAAGGTTGTGCCTTGAGTGTTACAACAGCACTCCAAAGAGAAAGCCTTCGGCGCAACGTGAGTACATGGATGATGAGTCACCCCTCGCAGTTCAGTTTGCTAAAGAAGCGTCGCTTCCTGCCGTTTTTCATCACCCAATCCTTGGGCGCACTCAATGACAACTTGTTCAAACAGTCTCTGATTCTCGCCATTCTTTATAAGTTGAGCATCGAAGGTGATCGTGGCATTTGGATCAACCTGTGCGCGTTGCTTTTCATTGTGCCTTTTTTTCTATTCTCGGCGCTGGCCGGGCAGTTTGGCGAAAAGTACGCCAAGGACCGATTGATTCGCCTGATCAAACTGGGTGAAATCGCCATCATGGGGGTGGGTGCCATTGGCTTCGCCTTTGATCATCTTGCGTTGATGCTGGTCGCTTTGTTTGCCATGGGCACTCATTCGGCACTTTTCGGGCCGGTGAAGTATTCGATACTGCCGCAAACCCTGCACGAAGATGAACTGGTCGGGGGGAACGGGCTGGTAGAAACGGGCACCTTTTTGTCGATTCTGGCGGGCACTATCGGTGCTGGCATCATGCTCTCGTCGAGCAATTACACCACGGTTGTTTCAGTGTTGATCATCAGTGTCGCGGTGTTGGGGTATCTGGCCAGCCGCTCGATCCCGTCGGCACCTGCCGATACGCCGCATATACGTTTGAACTGGAACATTTTCAGTGCGTCATGGGCAACCTTGCGCATGGGGTTGAACCAGACGCCGGCGGTGTCACGCTCTGTCGTGGGTAACTCATGGTTCTGGTTTGTCGGTGCGATTTACCTGACACAAATTCCGGCCTACGCCAAAGATTGGCTCTACGGTGATGAAACCGTGGTCACCTTGATTCTCACCGTGTTTTCGGTAGGGATCGCCTTGGGATCCATGCTGTGCGAGAAACTGTCGGGGCGTAAGGTCGAAATCGGGCTGGTGCCCTTTGGCTCGTTTGGCTTGACGGTTTTTGGTCTTCTGCTGTGGTGGCACTCTGGGCAGATGCCACAGAATATCCAGGCCAATGACTGGTTGGGGGTGCTGAGTTTTAGCCAGGCGTGGTGGGTGCTGCTGGATATTCTCGGGCTGGGCGTTTTTGGTGGGTTTTACATCGTGCCGCTGTATGCACTGATTCAGTCGCGCACGGCTGAAAACGAACGTGCGCGGGTAATTGCCGCCAACAACATTCTCAATGCCCTGTTTATGGTGGTGTCAGCCATCGTCACCATTGTGTTGCTGAGCGTGGCCAAGTTAACGATTCCCGAGTTGTTCCTCGTGGTGTCGCTGATGAACATTGCGGTTAATACGTACATCTTCAAAATCGTGCCTGAATTCAGCATGCGCTTCCTGATTTGGCTGCTCAGTCACTCCATGTACCGGGTGGAACACAAAGGGCTGGAGTCGATCCCGGATGAGGGCGCTGCGTTATTAGTGTGTAACCACGTGTCGTTTGTGGATGCGCTCTTGATTGGCGGTGCAGTGCGGCGGCCGATTCGCTTTGTGATGTATTACAAAATCTACAATTTGCCGGTACTCAACTTTATCTTCCGCACCGCCGGGACCATTCCGATTGCCGGGCGTGCTGAAAATGAGGCGATTTATGAACAGGCCTTCAGCAAGATTGCCAAGTTCCTGAGTGACGGTGAGCTGGTGTGTATTTTCCCGGAAGGCAAGTTGACCACCGATGGTCAGATCAACGAGTTCAAGGCCGGGGTAAGGCTGATCCTGGAGCGCACCCCTGTGCCTGTGATACAAATGGCGTTGCGGGGGTTGTGGGGGAGTTTCTTTAGTCGAGACCCGAACAAGGGCGTGTTTCGGCGGTTGTGGTCGCGGGTGACGTTGGTCGCGGGTGCGCCACTGACGCCAGAAGAAGCTACGCAAAAAGTATTGCGTGAACGGGTCATTGAGCTGCGGGGGCAGAACCTGTAGTCGCTGCCGCAGGCTGCGAAGGGGGACGAGGCGCTCTTGAGAAAACAGCTCGCTTCGCAACCTTCGGCACGACTACAACCCTGTGTTTACGCGCTCATCTTGAGGCCGACCAAGCCGGCAATGATGAGTGCAACACTGGCCAGTCGAAACAGCGCCATAGACTCGCCAAACAGGATGATCCCGGCGATTACCGTGCCGACGGCACCGACGCCGGTCCAGATCGCATAGGCCGTACCCAGCGGCAGCTCTTTCATCGCCAGCCCGAGCAAACCAAGGCTGACGGCCATCGCGGCGATCGTCAGAGCGGTCGGTAGCGGCCGGCTGAAGCCATCGGTGTATTTCAGGCCGACGGCCCAGCCAACTTCAAACAGGCCGGCGAAAAACAGAATAATCCAGGACATGGTGCCTCCATCAATTGATGGGGTCGTCCCCAGAATAATCACTCGATGAGTCGCGAGGTCGTCCTCGCCGTGGGCAAAATATGCCCGTAATTAATCTGACAGACAACCCCGGAATTTCATTCGGCAACTCGGCGTTCCGCTTCCAGGCGATCTTCCTTTTCACTCATGCGACGGAAGTACGTCGACAGCAGCGCACCTGAAATGTTGTGCCACACGCTGAACAGGGCGCTGGGAACGGCGGCCAAGGGTGAAAAGTGTGCGCTGGCGAGTGCGGCGCCCAATCCCGAGTTCTGCATGCCGACTTCCAGTGCCAGCGACTTGCGTTGGGCCAGTGGCAGTTTGAACAGGCGCCCCGTAAAGAACCCCAGTAAATAGCCGAAGCTGTTATGCAGGATCACCACGGCCATGATCAGTAAACCCGACTGGGCGATCTGTGCCTGGCTGGCGGCCACCACGGCAGCCACGATAATGACAATGCTGACGACCGAGACCAGTGGCAGTACATCGACCGCGAAACGCACGCGCGTCCCGAGCAGGCGCTGGGCCAATACCCCAAGCACGATAGGCAGCAACACAACCTGCAAGATCGACCAGAACAGGTCCATAAATGAAACCGGCAACCAAGCCGACGCCAGCAACCAAATCAGTGCAGGCGTCAGTAGCGGGGCGAGGAGGGTAGTGACAGCGGCAATGGCCACCGACAGGGCAAGATCGCCACGCGCCAGCCAAGTCATCACGTTAGAAGAGGTGCCGCTTGGGCAGCAGCCTACGAGTATCACGCCCACGGCGATTTCCGCAGGCAGGTGAAACACTTGGCAGAGCAACCACGCCACCCCGGGCATGATCACGAAGTGAGCAACCACGCCCAGTGCCACTCGCCACGGATGGCGGGCGACTTCTGCGAAGTCTTCAAGTTTAAGGGTCAGGCCCATGCCGAACATCACCAAACCCAGTAGTGGGACGATGTAGCCTTTAAGGCCGACGAACCAGCCGGGTTCGATAAACGCCAGCACCGCGAAAATCAGGACCCAGTAAGCGAAGGTATTGCCGACAAAGCGGCTTAGAGCAGCGAGTGCGCGCATGGTGGTCCTTTATTGTGATTATTGTCGGTGTAGCCGCTGCTGCAGGCTGCGAAGGGGATTGGGAAGGCCCCTTGCGGCTTATAAAGAAGCGAAGGCCCTGCGGACCTTATCGCAGCCTGCGGCAGCGGCTACAACAGCGTGAGCCGTTAGATCCCTTGCGGGGTTTCTTCGCCACCCAACGCCTCAAACAGCTGCGGCAAGAACTCGCCGAAGGTCAGCATCATCAGGGTGAAGCTGGCATCTTGCTGGCCCAGATCGTCGTCGCCGCCGTCCTGTTCAGCCTGATCTTGCAGCAGGTCTTCAAACTTCAAGCGCTTGACCACCAGCTTGTCGTCCAGCACGAAGGACAGCTTGTCTTGCCAGGCCAGGGACAGTTGAGTCACGACTTTGCCAGTGCTCAGGTGCAACTGGATTTCGTCGCTGGTCAGGTCCTGACGTTTGCAGCGAATGATGCCGCCATCTTCGTGGGTGTCGCGCAGTTCGCATTCGTCGAGGACGAAGAAGTTGTCGGCGGCTTTTTGCGTCTTGACCCATTCAGTCATCACCGCGCTCGGCGCAGTTTTCACAGCCAGCGGACGAACCGGCAAGGAACCGATCACTTCACGCAGCGTCGACAGCAAGTCTTCTGCGCGTTTCGGGCTGGAGGCGTTAACCAGAATCAGACCTTGTTTCGGTGCAATGGCGGCAAAGGTTGCCGAGCGACGAATAAAGGCGCGTGGCAAGAAGGCCTGGATAATTTCGTCCTTGAGCTGATCACGCTCCTTCTTATAAACCTTACGCATTTGTTCGGCTTCGATCTCTTCGACCTTCTCCTTTAAGGCATCACGTACAACGCTGCCCGGCAAGATGCGTTCTTCTTTGCGGGCGGCGATCAGCAGGAAGTCCTGGCTGACGTGAACCAGCGGTGCGTCTTCGCCTTTGCCGAACGGGGCAACGAAGCCGTAGGTGGCTACTTCCTGGCTTGAACACGGGCGGGCCGGTTTGGTGGCCAGTGCCGTTTCCAGCACCTGCGCATCAAAAGGCAGATCTTGGGTCAGGCGATAGATAAGCAGGTTTTTGAACCACATGGGGTGAATCACTCCTATATACAAAGGTGCATTATTCGCTTGATAGCCTTAATAGGCCAACCCTGCGCTAAGCCTTTGTCATCGTTAGAAAAATTATTTTAAAAAGTGCTTGCCAGACTATAGGTCGCTACGTAGAATGCGCGCCACACCGAGAGTGAAAGGGTGATTAGCTCAGCTGGGAGAGCATCTGCCTTACAAGCAGAGGGTCGGCGGTTCGATCCCGTCATCACCCACCATTCGCTCACAGTGTTACGCGCAGCGGTAGTTCAGTCGGTTAGAATACCGGCCTGTCACGCCGGGGGTCGCGGGTTCGAGTCCCGTCCGCTGCGCCATTTTTGTTACCACAAGCCCATTGAACGCTTGTGGTTGGGGAAGCCCGCTGAATGCGGGCTTTTTCCTGAAAGGCTTCGATTTTGCAGTTCGCTGCAGAATCAAAGAGTGGGGCGTTGGAAACGGTAGTTTTTGAGAGTTTTGAAAAAAACTCAAATAAAACAACCACTTACACAAAAAGTGTGAGAGAATGCGCCCCGCATCGAGAGTGAAGTGAAAGGGTGATTAGCTCAGCTGGGAGAGCATCTGCCTTACAAGCAGAGGGTCGGCGGTTCGATCCCGTCATCACCCACCATTCGCTTTCAGTGTTACGCGCAGCGGTAGTTCAGTCGGTTAGAATACCGGCCTGTCACGCCGGGGGTCGCGGGTTCGAGTCCCGTCCGCTGCGCCATATTAGAGTCACAAGCCCCTTGAACGCTTGTGACACGCAATAAAGCCTGCCTAGTGCAGGCTTTTTTGTGCGCGTGTGTTTTGTATATGGGCAGTCTGTAGTCGCTGCGAAGGGCTGCTCCCGGAGAGCGCCGACGACTGCTT
The DNA here is from genome assembly GCF_045062345.1 of Pseudomonas sp. 2024-210. Lineage (NCBI taxonomy): Bacteria > Pseudomonadati > Pseudomonadota > Gammaproteobacteria > Pseudomonadales > Pseudomonadaceae > Pseudomonas > Pseudomonas sp. 2024-210. Next base: position 285,628 of record NZ_JBJGEJ010000005.1, read on the forward strand.
TGAAGCCTTCGGCAGCGTCTCCAGGTGACTTTTTAGAAATCCCAGCGTGTGCTCACCATCACATTGCGTGGATCACCGTAGTAGGACGAGTTGTAGAAACCAATATTGGTGTAGTACGACTTGTCGAACACGTTGTTAAGGTTGACGGTGGCCGACAGGTTTTTCGAAATCTGATAGCGCGCCATCAAATCAACCAGCCAGTAGGGGGCTTGGGAAAACTTCTCTTGAGTGCCGCCTTTGTTCCAGTTGGTCAGCACTTGCCAGCCTGTGCTCTGCCAGCGCACGCCGCCGCCCAAGGTCAACTTGTCGAGATCTCCTGTCAACGTGTAGCTTGTGTACAGATTGATTTGATCCTCTGGTTCCCAGGTCGAGACCTTTTTACCGCTCTGATCACGACTGACTTTGTGTGTGTAGCCCGCTTGCAACTGCCAGCCAGGCAATAGCTCACCCGAGATTTCAGCTTCGTAGCCCTTGGTGGTGGCTTTAATACCTTTGTAGGCGTATTCAATGTCGGGATTGGTCGGGTTACCGTTGTAAGAAGTGTCTGCCTCTGGTCGGTTATCTTGGTGTACTTCAAAGTACGCAAGGCTAGAATTCAGACGCCCATCATAGAACTCACCTTTCAAACCCAGCTCATAATTCGTGCCTTCATCGGGCTCAAGCATCTTGTTGTCGCGATCACGGTAATAGGATTGCGGCAGGAAAATTTCCGTATAGCTGGCGTAAGCAGAAATATTTTCATTGAGGTCGTAAATAACCCCGGCATAAGGCAGCACTTTGCCGGTGTCTTTGGCTTGGCTGGTACCTGTCAGGGTGTAATTGGCCACTCGTGTTCCGAGCAGCAGGGTCAAATCGTCTGTCAGGTTAAAACGCCCGGTCATGTACGTGCCGGTCTGACGCGTGGTTTCATCGTTGTACGACGTGACTGCGCCCCAATCTGGCTCAAGCGCGTCGCCTTTCCAGTTGTAGTAGTCGTAGGCGTTGTCGATCATCTTGGCGTTGGTGTAATCCTTGCCCGTCCAGTGAGATTTGGCCGCCGAAGCACCAATCACTAATTCATGTTCACGTCCCAGCAGGCTGAATGGCCCTGTGGCAAAAAGGTCTCCGCTGTCACTGACATATTCGCCGGTGTATTTGCGAGCGAGAATAGGTGCCAAGCCGGTCGTTACATCCGGGTCGAGCAAGGCCCCCAAGGGGGCGTTATAGCCATTGATTTGATGGTTGTACTGGCCTTTGACGACCCAGCCGTTTTCGAAGTTGTGTTCCAGGGTAGAGAACACGGTGCGGGTGTATTGCTTCCAACTGCTCCATTGAGTGCCGTTATTGAAGGAGCGCGGGGTGCTGATGCGTTCACCTGCGGAGTTGAATAATGAGGCGCTGCCTGACCAGCTGGAACCTTTAGGGTTGTTGTCCTGATAGTCGGCGCCCAAGGTCAGCAGCGTGTCAGGGGTCAGGTCGACCTCAAGTATGCCGTAGTAAACCTCGCTGTCGCGCGAGTAGTGATCCATGAACGAGTGCTTATCCTGATACGCCGCAACCGCGCGGCCGCGCACATTGCCACTTTCTGTCAGCGGGCCGCTGACATCGATTTCCGAACGGTAGTTGTCCCAGGAGCCGGCCCCAAGATCCACGTGAGCCTTGAACTCGCGGGTCGGTTTTTTGCGCACCATATTGATCGTCCCGCCCGGCCCACCCGCGCCAGTGAGCAAGCCTGTGGCACCCTTCAGCACTTCAACCCGGTCATATATCGCAGTGTCGGTCAGGGTATGCCCGGCAGAATATTGCGCGTCTTGCAGGATCGGGATGCCATCGTATTGGAAGTTCTTGATCGCAAAACCACGCGAATAATAGCTGGTGCGGTCGCTGTCATAGGTGGCTACGGTAATGCCGGGGGTGTGGCGCATCACATCATCAATCGAGTTGAGGCCGAAGTCGTCCATTGCTTGGCGCGTGACCACCGAGATGGACTGCGGGGTTTCGCGCGGTGTCAGCACCATCCGCGTCGCCGTGGCAATACTGCCGGGTGTGTAGGAGCCCGTACCTTCGGTAATTGTCCCCAACTGATTGGCGCTGACCTCGGTTGCGCCTAATTCCAATGCGCCCGCGACCGGCAATGGATCGAGCCTGTAACCATTGGCCGTGTTGACAGCGGTAAATCCGGTACCGCGCAAGAGTGCTTCGAAGCCGCCTTGCTCGCTGTAGGTGCCATGCAGGCCGGGCGTCGTCAGATCTTGCAAGGTGTTGGACGGCACGATAATGGCGACCCCGGCCTGTTGCGCAAAGCGGTTGATTGCGTTGCTCAAAGGCCCGGCAGGAATGTCATAGGTTTGCACGGCCATGCTGGATTGTGCCTGGGCATATGCAGGGCTCAGTGCACTGGCAGTCGAAACAATAGCCATGTGAATGAGCAGGGTCAGCGGTTTGCAGGTGCCGGGATTAAAGCGTCTGCGCAGAGGGGGGGAGGTCAACATGAAGAGCGCAATCCTTTATGGGTCTTTGTACCTTCCTTGACGGCTGACGCGAAAAAAGCGGAACGAATGCGAATTATTATTTTTTAGATGGCGACTTTTGGCTGACCACAATGAGCCACGGTGTGTAGGTATGAATAGTCAACGACAGGGTTTCTGCGACCAGTTGCAGGGCTCTGTCGGTATCGTCCAGCGGTAATACGGCGGACACACGCAAGTCGGAAAGTGCGGCACGGTCAAACTGAATATGGCCACGTCGATGGCGTGAAATCTCATCCAGAACCTGAGGCAGCGGCTGGTTTTCCACCACCAGTTGGTGGTGCAGCCAGGCCTTGTTAATGCTGGCCGGGTCGATGTTACCAGCGAGTTCGACAGCGTTGCGGCGGATCAACGCTTGAGAGCCTGCGCTCACTTCCAATGTGCGTTGTTCATCGGCGCTTTGTGCCGCGACACGCGATTGCAGCATGCTTAGCACAGTAGTGTCCGGCAAGTGTTTGACTAAAAAGCGGGTGCCCAGCGCGCGCATGCTGCCTTGTTCGGTGTGCACGATAAAAGGCCGGGTGTTGTCGTGCGCCACTTCAATCAGAATTTCGCCCTGCAACAAGTCGATGCGTCGCAAGGTGCCATCGAAGTGCAGATTGACTGCGCTGGTGCCGCTGAGGGTAATCGTGGAGTTGTCAGGCAGGCGCAAGGTTTTCCAGTCATTGGGGCCGGTGCTGATATCGGCCATCCATTGCTCGGGATAGTGGCTGCGCATCAGCAAGGTCAGAGGTAATGCCAATGCAAACGCTAAAAGAAGTGCCCGCCGCGCGTACTTATAGGGTTTCTTCACGCTGAACGCTGCGTTCAGTGCCGCCTTGGCCGGTGCTGACTGCCCGCGCAGCGCTTTTAAACGGCTGATCACATGCTGCATGCGCAAGGCGGCAGCCTGATGCTTAGGGCTTTGTTGCTGCCAGCGGTCGAACTCAAGACGCAAGGGTTCGCTGAAACCTTCTTCGTGCAGACGAAGGATCCATTCTGCAGCTTCTTCATCAATGGTTGGCTGTGAAGAGGGCATTACGTGTCCAGGCTGTGGCTGCAATGCAATAAGGCCTGAATCAGATACTTGCGCACTGTACGGTCAGAAAGGCTCAGTTGGCGGGCGATCTCGCACTGGGTCAGGCCGTCCAGGTAATACAGCACGAAAGCCTGTCGTGCCTTTTCGTGCATCCCTTCGAGAATAAACGCGATCTGTTCGAGTGCTTCGAGGGTGGTCAGAATTTGCTCGGGAGACTGAAAGCCTTCAAGGGCTTGGGCTGTAAGTGCCAGCTCTTGAAGATAAGCGTTTTCAATTTTTTTGCGTCGAGACTGATCGATGATCAAGCGCCGCGCGGTGGTGCTCAAAAATGCGCGGGGTTCACGCAGGGTCGCGACTGATTCGCGAGCATTAAGTATCCGGGCGAAGGTGTCTTGTGCAAGGTCGGCCGCATTGTGTGCGCAGCCCAGCTTGCGTCGCAGCCAGCCAAACAGCCAGCTGTGGTGCTCGCTGTAGAGCGCTGAAATGGCAGACTGAAACGCAGGTTCGCCCGAGGACATAAGTGTGACTCAAACGTTATTGAGAATAATTACCAATTCTCAACGAAAGTGTCGGGTAAACGCAAGCCGTGCGAGCGGGATGCTGGGGACTAGTGTTTGGCGATCAGGTTACCAGCGTGCAGCCCGCATTCCTTTTGCGTGGCTTCTTCCCACCACCAGCGACCTTCGCGTTCGTGCTGGTTGGGCAATACCGGGCGGGTGCACGGTTCGCAACCAATGCTGATGAATCCCCGCTCGTGCAGGCTGTTATAAGGCAGTTCCAGCATGCGGATGTAACCCCAGACTTCCTCGCTGGTCATCTGTGCCAGCGGGTTGAATTTGTACAGGGGCCGCTCGGGTGTGGAGAATGCGCCGTCGATTTCCAGTGCGGCGACCTGGCTGCGAGTGCCTGGGCTCTGGTCGCGACGCTGGCCGGTTGCCCAGGCTTTGACCGTCGATAACTTGCGGCGCAGCGGTTCGATTTTGCGGATGCCGCAGCACTCGCCGTGGCCATCCTTGTAGAAGCTGAACAGGCCTTTTTCTTTGACGAACGGTTCCAGTTTGGTGTGATCCGGTGAAATCAGTTCAATCTGGATGTTGTAGTGCTCGCGCACTTGGTCAATAAAACGATAGGTTTCAGGGTGGAGGCGACCGGTGTCGAGGCTGAACACCTTGACGTTTTTATTGATCTTCCAGGCCATGTCCACCAGCACCACGTCTTCAGCACCGCTAAAGGAGATCCAGAGTTCGTCGCCGAAGTGTTCAAAGGCGAGTTTAAGAATGTCTTGCGGTGATTTGCTGGCGTATGTCGCGGCGGTCTGTGCGACGTCGAACGGATGGCTCATCAGGCGGCTTCCTACAGTGAATGGCGCTGGGCGCTCTCTAGTGGGCGAGATGTTAGCAAAAACCGCGGGTTACAGGGTTCGCAGCGTATCGAGCAATACCTTCACCTTCGTGATGGATTCCTGATATTCGTCTTGCCAGTGGGAGTCGGCCACAATGCCGCCGCCGCCCCAGCAGCGTGCATGGCCATCCTTGACCAGCACGGTACGGATAGCGATAGAGCTGTCCATTTCGCCGCGCACATCCAGATACAACAAGGAGCCGCAGTAGATGCTGCGCCGTGTGGGTTCCAGTTCGTCGATGATCTGCATGGCGCGGATCTTCGGGGCGCCGGTAATCGAGCCACCCGGGAAACTGTCACCGATCAGGTCCAGAGCATCCTTGCCGTCCGCCAGTTCCCCGGTAACGCTGCTCACTAAGTGATGAACATTGGGGTAGCTCTCAAGGTTAAACAGCTCCGGCACTTTGACTGAGCCTGTACGGCAGGTGCGTCCCAGATCATTGCGCAGTAAATCAACAATCATTAAATTTTCTGCACGATCCTTGGGGCTAGCCAGAAGTTCGGCTGCGTTGGCAGCATCTTCGGCGCTGTCTTTGCCTCGCGGGCGGGTGCCTTTGATCGGGCGGGTTTCAACTTGATTGTGGCTGACACGAACAAAGCGCTCAGGCGACAGGCTCAAGATCGCGTCGTCGCCAGTCAGGCTTATAAACCCGGAAAACGGCGTCGGGCAGGCCTCACGCAGAGCACGGTATGCCGCCCATGCGTCACCCTCGCAGGGGGCGCTGAAGCGCTGGGTGTAGTTGACTTGATAGCAGTCGCCCGCCTTGATGTAGTGATGGATCTGCTTCAGTGCCTGCTCGTAGTAGTGGGCGCTAATATCGGCCTGCATGGGGTGTTTCAATGAAAAAGAGCGGTGGTGCGCGGCTGCTGGCTGGCTGAACAGGTGCGTCAGGCGCTCACGCTCGGTCGCCTCAAGGCTGGGGTGAAACACCAATTGGCTGGTGGCGGCGTGATGGTCACTGATCAGTGACCAGGCATATAGGCCCAGTTGTGCGTCGGGCAGGTGTACATCGTCTTGTGAGCGTGCGGGTAGATGCTCCAGTTGGCGGCCGAAATCGTAGCTCAGGTAGCCAATCAGGCCGCCGGCAAAGGGCAGTTCGAGCCCGGTCGGCAGCGTGGCATTGCCGAGCTGCTTGAGGCTGTCGCGCAAGCGTTGCAGAAAATCGCGCCCCGACTCCTGCGGGCGAACGGCCAGTTCTTCGAGCGGCCAGGCACTCATCAGGTCATAACGGCCACGGTCGGCAGTGGGCCGACCGCTGTCCAGCAGCACAGCGCCGGGGGCATGGCGAATGGCTGCAAAATAATCGGCAGGGTTGGCGCAGTAGGGCAGCGGGTGTACGGAGCAGGTCAACATGTGAGGCAGATCAGCCATCGGAGCGGGGGGGGGCAGATTGTAGTCCTGAGTGCCAGCGCAACGCTAATCCCGTAGCAGCTGCCGAAGGCTGCGTTCGATTGCGAAGCGATCGTAAAACCTGAGAGCAGAGTTTAACTGATACACCGCAGCATCTGATTTTGCGACGACTGCGTCGTCGGACGCAGCCTTCGGCAGCTGCTACGGTTTTTAGTGTCAGTCTTTCGGGTGGATATGCCCAAACAACTCCTGGGCAAAGCGCACGCGCTCTTCCGGGGTTTCCTTGATGCCTTTGGCTGCCAGTTCTTCAAGGTGGGCTTCGACGGCGTGAGTGCGCAGCGTCAGGCCGCAGTCGTTGGCAATCTGGATGTTCAGGCCAGGGCGCGCGTTGAGTTCTAGAATCAGCGGGCCTTTCTCCTGATCGAGCACCATGTCTACGCCGATATAGCCAAGACCGCACAATTCATAGCAGCCCGCCGCCAGCTTCATGAAGCCGTCCCAGTTGGGCAGTTGCACGCCGTCCACCGCGTTGGTGGTGTCAGGGTGCTTGCTGATGATGTTGTTCAACCATGTACCGCGCAGGGTCAGGCCTGTGGCCAGGTCGACGCCTACACCGATGGCGCCTTGGTGCAAATTGGCTTTGCCGCCTGATTGGCGGGTCGGCAAGCGCAACATGGCCATCACCGGGTAGCCCATCAGCACAATGATGCGAATATCCGGCACGCCTTCGTAGCTGATGCTTTTGAAGATCTGATCTGGAATCACCCGGTACTCGATCAGCGCACGGTCGCGGTGGCCGCCCAAGGAATAGAGGCCCGTCAAAATGCTCGAAATTTGATGTTCGATTTCTTCATGACTGATGATCTTGCCCGACACCGTGCGAAAGCGGTCTTCAAAGCGGTCAGCAATCACCAGAATCCCGTCACCACCCGCGCCTTGCGCAGGCTTGATCACGAAGTCGGTCCGTCCCCCGATGATGTCGTCGAGTTTCTCGATGCCCTTTTCGGTGGAGATCACGCCGTACATCTCCGGCACGTGAATGCCGGCTTCGAGGGCGCGCTCTTTGGTGATGATTTTGTCATCCACAATCGGGTACAGGCTGCGTTTGTTGTACTTGAGTACGTAGTCCGCATTGCGCCGGTTGATGCCCATGATGCCCCGGGCTTCCAGGGCCTTCCATGTCTTCCAGAGGCCAAACATCAGGAGTCAGCCTTCAAAAAGGCTTTGAAACGCACCAGCTCGGTCAGGCGGTAGCCGCGATAACGACCCATGGCCAACATAAAGCCCACGAGAATAAGCAGAACGGCCGGGAACGTGAACACGAAGTACACCAGTTCAGGGATGCTCATGACCAGATACGCCAGGGTGGCAGCAAACAGGGTGCCGATGGCGACTTTCATGGCGTGTCCGCCGCCGCGCTCTTCCCAGGTAATCGACAGGCGCTCAATGGTCATGGTCAAAATCACCATCGGGAACAGAGCCACAGAGAGCCCGCGTTCAAGGCCCAGCTTGTGGCTGAACAGGCTGATGGCGGCGATCAGTATCACCACGAAGGTCAGCACGACTGAAAGTCGCGGCAACATTTGCAGCTTCAGGTGCTCAAGATAAGACCGCAACATCAACCCGAGTGCCGTTATCACCGTAAACAGGATGATGCCAAACTCCAGTTGGGTTTCGCGGAACGCCAATGCAATCAGCACCGGGGTGAAGGTGCCCAGGGTTTGCAAGCCGATCAGGTTGCGCAGTACCAGAATGACCAGCACGCCAATCGGGATCATGACCATGATCATGAACGTTTGCTGCGTTTGCAGCGGCAAGCCATACAGCGAGTATTCAAGGAAGTTGGCGTCGGTGTTCTCGTCGGTCAGCTTGGCCAAACGAATGGCGTTCATTTCGCTGTTGCTCAGGCTGAACGTCACGTTGGCTTTCTTGCCGCCATCCACAGTGACCATCGGCTCATCGCCCGTCCACCACAGCAGGCGGTCAGCCGGCAGGCCTTGCTCGCCGGTTTCCGGGTTGAAATACAGCCAGTCGTTGCCGTTGAAGCTGCGCAACCACAATTCGGGGGTTTGCGGCTGATCAGCCACCAAGCGGATCGTGTGGACTTGTTCCATCGGGACGTGGGCAATCGACAGCAGCAACTCGATGACCTGAGCTTTATGTGCAGTGGAAGGGTCGCCCGCCAGCAGCAGCTTTACGTTGTCATCGCTGGGGTTGTTGACCCGCTTGATGGTCTCGCTGATAAAGGTTTCGACATCGGCCGAGTGCTGGCGAATGGGAGCCAACAACGCTTCGGCGGCGATTTTCTCAGGGCCTTCGACAGCGATGCTGTCGCGGAAGACCGGGCCTTTAACCTTGGTTTTGTCGCCCGAGTAGCGTTTGGTCAGCACCAGGCGGTAATACAGGGTTTGCTTGCCACTGACCCGGCGTGCCGACCAGGTAACTTTGCGGTTGCCGTCTACCCGGTTAACGCTCACGCCGTAATTATTGGAGATAAAGCTTTCATTGAGGCTCACGTAGTCGCGGTTAAGCGGCGGCACGAACATCTGAACTTTGACCGGGTCTTTTGAACTGGCGACGAACTCGACCTTGGCATCGATGTTCCACAGGTCGTCGGTAGCGTCTTCGGTCACAGGAATGCCGAGGGCGAAAATCTGATAAGCAGTGATCGAAATCCCGAGTACCACCAAAATGGTGATCAAGATTTTCAGATGAAGGGTTAGCGCACGCATTTCAATTACTCTGCGGTTTGAGCGTTGGCGACACAGGCAGGTTTGCCAGCAGCATATTTAAGACTTGGGTCGACCAGCGCATCAAAGCGTTTAAGCGCTTCGGAGCCGATCAGCAGCGGGTATTGGAACGCACTTCGGTCAGTCAAGTTCACTTCTATCGTACGTAAAGCTTTGCCCATACAAATTTCCAGGTTGATCACCGGGCGCGATGTGTAGTTCTTGTCGGCTTGCGGGTCATAGTCACCAGAGCGGCGTTTGATCTTGCTGACGCGGGCCAGCGGGCGTTCTATGGGGTGCGAGTGGGCGTCATCGATGGCCAGATAAAAGCGCACCCAGCTCTCGCCATCGCGCTTGAAGCGTTTGATGTCGCGTGCGCTGAGTGAAGCCGTTTTAGCGCCCGTGTCGAGTTTGGCGGCGACTTGCAGGTCAATGCCCGCCAGTTCAGCGTATTCGTTGAGACCGTACACGGTCTTTTCGGCACCCAAGCTCAGGCTCGGCAGGCATAGCAGGGAAAGAAGGGCAGACAGGGTGAGAAATTTCATAAATCGGGGCGTGGTCTCTTGCAATCTTCAGTTCAAGGCGACTGGCAGGAGCGCAAGTGTCCTCGTGCGGCTGCTCTCTATAAAGAAGGGCAGGGCGGATGCGGGCGGCATTCTAGCATGATGGTTTTATGGCGCCAGCGTCGAGGCGGTTCCCGATACTCATTGTGGTTGTCGATGCAACCAAGGTCGAATACTTAGATTGTCGACAATATCTATTTATGTTTTGACTATTGCTGCTTGAATCGCTAGTTTTGGCACTATTGATTTTCAAGGTGTCGACAATATGCTGCAAGCACTGGATTCTGATCTGAACGTTCAGGACGATTCGGAAACCCTTTCCGAGAACGTCTTCAGGCGGATTCAGGCGGCTATTGTCAAAGGCGAAATCGCCCCCGGCAGCAAAATCTCCGAGCCTGAGCTGGCGCGCACTTATGGCATCAGCCGCGGGCCGTTGCGCGAAGCCATTCACCGGCTTGAAGGGCAGCGCTTGCTGGTGCGCGTCCCCCATGTTGGCGCGCGAGTCGTGTCCTTGAGCCACGCCGAGCTGATCGAGCTCTACGAAATTCGTGAGTCTCTGGAAGGCATGGCCTGCCGCCTTGCGGCCGAACGCATGAGCGACGAAGACATTGCCGAGTTGCGCCGCGTACTCGAAACCCATGAGCGCGATGAGGCGTTTCAAGCCGGTGTCGGTTACTACCAGCAGGAAGGCGACTTCGATTTTCATTACAAGATTATTCAAGGCAGCGGCAACCGCACGCTGACCCAAATGCTCTGCGGCGAGCTGTACCAATTGGTGCGCATGTACCGCATCCAGTTCTCCACCACCCCCAACCGCCCGCATCAGGCGTTTGCCGAGCATCACCGCATTCTTGATGCCATTGCCGACCGCGACGGTGAGTTGGCCGAATTATTGATGCGCCGTCATATCGGCGCTTCTAAACGCAACATTGCGCGTCATTACCAAGACAGCGCCCAGCAGACAGCCACTCCACGAGGTGAGTCATGAGCAATAAAAACAGTCCAGGCCAACGTTTCCGTGATGCAGTCGCCAGTGAACATCCGCTGCAAGTGGTGGGCGCGATCAACGCCAACCATGCGCTGTTAGCCAAGCGCGCCGGTTTCAAGGCGATCTACCTGTCGGGTGGCGGGGTGGCTGCAGGGTCTTTGGGCGTGCCGGACCTTGGCATCACCGGTCTTGATGATGTGCTGACCGATGTTCGCCGCATCACCGACGTGTGCGACCTGCCGTTGCTTGTCGATGTCGACACCGGTTTTGGCTCCTCATTTTTCAACGTGTCGCGCACCGTTAAATCGATGATCAAGTTCGGCGCGGCGGCGATTCACATCGAAGACCAAGTGGGCGCTAAACGTTGCGGTCATCGTCCGAATAAAGAAATCGTCTCGCTGCAAGAAATGGTCGATCGCATCAAGGCGGCAGTCGATGCACGCACCGATGACCGCTTTGTGATCATGGCGCGAACTGATGCGCTGGCGGTGGAAGGTCTGGAGTCGGCGCTTGAGCGTGCGGCGGCGTGTGTGGAAGCGGGCGCAGACATGGTGTTCCCGGAAGCCATCACCGAGCTTGAGATGTACAAGCTGTTTGCCAATCGGGTGAAGGCGCCGATTTTGGCCAATATCACCGAGTTCGGCGCGACGCCGTTGTACACCACCGAGCAATTGGCCAGCGCCGACGTATCGCTGGCGCTGTACCCGTTGTCGGCGTTCCGTGCCATGAACAAAGCGGCGGAAAACGTCTACGGCGCAATCCGACGCGACGGCACCCAGCAAAACGTCATCGACACCATGCAAACCCGCATGGAACTGTACGACGCCATCAACTACCACGCTTTCGAGCAAAAGCTCGATGCGGTATTTGCCGGGAAGAAATAATTAAACGCCCGTAATACCTGTAGCCGCTGTCGAGCGAAGCGAAGGCTGCGATCGAGCGCGAAGCGGTCGTAAGATCGCAAGGTGTGGTCTGTCTGAACGGTTGAGTCGCTTGGTGTGCGGCCGCTTCGCAGCCGATCGCAGCCTTAGCTTCGCTCGACAGCGGCTACAAAAATTTGCCTTATCCCTAACAAATTCAAGATTGGAGAGCGCAATGGCCGAAGCAAAAGTTTTGAGTGGTGCCGGATTACGCGGCCAAGTGGCCGGTCAGACGGCCTTGTCGACCGTAGGTCAAGAAGGCGCCGGGCTCACTTATCGGGGGTATGACGTTCGCGAACTGGCAGCCGATGCTCAGTTCGAAGAAGTGGCTTACCTGCTGCTGTACGGCGAACTGCCTACCAAGGCCGAGCTGGCTGACTACACGGCCAAGCTCAAAACCCTGCGTGATTTGCCGCAGGCGTTGAAAGAAGTACTGGAGCGCATTCCTGCCGACGCGCACCCGATGGACGTGATGCGTACCGGTTGTTCGTTCCTGGGCAACCTGGAGCCGGAGAAAGACTTTTCCGAACAACTGGACAAGACCAATCGCCTGCTGGCTACCTTCCCGGCGATCATGTGCTACTGGTATCGCTTCAGCCACGATGGCAAACGCATCAGCTGCGTGACCGACGAAGACTCGATGGCTGGTCACTTCCTGCACTTGCTGCACGATAAAAAGCCGAGCGAGTTGCACGTCAAAGTGATGAACGTGTCGCTGATCCTTTATGCCGAGCATGAGTTCAATGCGTCCACGTTCACGGCGCGTGTCTGTGCATCGACCTTGTCCGACCTGTACTCCTGCATCACGGCGGCCATCGGTTCGTTGCGTGGCCCGCTGCACGGTGGTGCGAACGAGGCAGCGATGGAAATGATCGAGCGTTTCGGCTCGGCCGAAGAGGCCGTGCAGGGCACCCTCGGCATGCTGGCGCGCAAAGACAAGATCATGGGCTTTGGTCATGCCATCTATAAGGACAGTGACCCGCGTAACGAAGTGATCAAGCAATGGTCGAAAAAGCTGGCGGATCAAGTCGGTGACACGGTGCTGTTTCCAGTATCGGAAGCCATTGATAAAACCATGTGGGAACAGAAAAAGTTATTCCCGAACGCTGATTTCTACCATGCCTCGGCGTACCACTTCATGGGCATTCCGACCAAGCTGTTTACCCCCATCTTTGTGTGTTCACGCCTGACAGGCTGGGCCGCACACGTGTTCGAGCAGCGAGCCAACAATCGCATCATCCGCCCTAGCGCCGAATACACCGGCGTCGAACAGCGCAAGTTCGTATTAATCGAACGTCGCTGACCAGCAGGGCGCCTCGTCACGCCTCATCGGCGGTGCGCCCTCAGACCTAACCGTGATCGAGCCCTACGCCATGAACACTGAATTTCGCAAAACACTACCGGGCACCCGGCTGGATTATTTCGACACCCGCGCGGCAGTCGATGCGATCAAGCCCGGGGCTTATGACACGCTTCCTTACACCTCCCGCGTGCTGGCCGAAAACCTGGTGCGGCGCTGTGACCCCGCGACCCTGAATGCCTCGTTGAGCCAGTTGATTGATCGCAAGCGCGACCTCGACTTTCCGTGGTTCCCGGCCCGCGTGGTGTGTCACGACATTCTGGGGCAAACCGCGCTGGTTGACCTCGCGGGTCTGCGCGATGCCATCGCGCTACAAGGCGGCGACCCGGCACAAGTGAACCCGGTGGTGCCGACCCAACTGATCGTCGATCACTCGCTGGCTGTGGAATGTGGCGGGAATGATCCCGAGGCGTTTGAAAAAAACCGCGCCATTGAAGACCGTCGCAACGAAGACCGCTTTCACTTTATCGAGTGGACCAAAAAGGCCTTTAAAAACGTCGACGTGATCCCGCCCGGCAACGGCATCATGCACCAGATCAACCTGGAGAAAATGTCCCCGGTGATTCAAGTGCGTGACGGTGTGGCCTTCCCCGACACCTGCGTGGGCACCGACAGTCACACCCCCCACGTTGATTCGCTGGGTGTGATCGCCATTGGCGTCGGTGGTCTTGAAGCCGAAAGCGTGATGCTCGGTCGGGCCTCATGGATGCGCCTGCCAGAAATCGTTGGCGTAGCGCTGACCGGCAAGTTGCAACCGGGCATTACCGCGACGGACATGGTCTTGGCGCTGACCGAGTTTCTGCGCAAACAAAAAGTTGTCGGTGCCTGGCTCGAATTCTATGGCGAAGGCGCTGCGGCCCTGACATTGGGCGACCGTGCGACCATTTCCAACATGGCCCCGGAATACGGCGCCACAGCGGCAATGTTCTATATCGACCAGCAAACCATCGATTACCTCAAGCTCACGGGCCGCGAAGACCAGCAAGTTCAACTGGTCGAAAATTATGCCAAGGTCAGCGGCCTGTGGGGCGACAGCCTCAAGGACGCGCAATATGAGCGCAACCTGAGCTTTGATCTGTCATCCGTGGTGCGCAACATGGCCGGCCCGAGCAACCCGCACGCCCGTGTAGCCACCAGCGATCTGGCAGCCAAAGGCATTGCCGGTCAGTGGGACAATGTGCCGGGGCAAATGCCGGATGGGGCTGTGATCATTGCGGCCATCACCAGTTGCACCAACACCAGTAACCCGCGCAACGTGATTGCCGCCGGTTTGATCGCCCGTAACGCCAACAAACTGGGCCTGGCCCGCAAACCGTGGGTTAAATCGTCGCTGGCGCCGGGTTCGAAAACCGTGGCCCTGTACCTGGATGAGGCGGGGCTGACCGATGAACTGGAGCAGTTAGGCTTTGGTGTCGTCGGGTTTGCCTGCACCACCTGCAATGGCATGTCCGGTGCACTGGACCCGAAGATCCAGCAGGAAATCATCGACCGCGACCTTTACGCCACCGCCGTACTGTCGGGCAACCGCAACTTTGACGGGCGCATCCACCCCTACGCCAAGCAGGCCTTTTTGGCCTCGCCGCCATTGGTCGTCGCGTATGCGATTGCTGGCACCATCCGTTTCGATATCGAAAAGGACGTGTTGGGCCTCGATGCCCACGGCAATGAAATCCGCCTGAAGGACATCTGGCCGAGCGACGAAGAAATCGACGCCGTGGTCAAGGCAGCCGTTAAGCCTGAGCAATTCCGTCAAGTCTATATCCCGATGTTTGCGATACACGAAGACACCGGCCCCAAAGTTGAGCCGCTGTACAACTGGCGCCCACAAAGCACGTACATCCGTCGCCCGCCTTACTGGGAAGGCGCCTTGGCCGGTGCGCGTCCGCTTAAAGGCATGCGCCCGCTGGCAGTGTTGCCGGACAACATCACCACTGACCATTTGTCGCCGTCCAACGCGATCATGCTCGACAGTGCGGCAGGTGAGTACCTGGCGAAAATGGGCCTGCCCGAGGTCGACTTCAACTCATACGCGACCCATCGGGGCGATCACCTGACGGCCCAGCGTGCGACCTTTGCCAACCCCAAATTATTCAATGAAATGGTCATCGAAGACGGTAAGGTCAAGCAGGGTTCTCTGACCCGTCTGGAGCCTGAAGGCCAGGTGATGCGCATGTGGGAGGCCATCGAAACCTACATGGACCGCAAACAGCCGCTGATCATCATTGCCGGTGCCGACTATGGACAAGGCTCCTCCCGCGATTGGGCGGCCAAAGGCGTCCGGCTGGCCGGGGTTGAAGCCATCGCGGCCGAAGGCTTCGAGCGCATTCACCGCACCAACCTGGTGGGCATGGGTGTGTTGCCGCTGGAGTTCATGCCGGGCACTGACCGTAAAACGCTGCAAATTGACGGCAGCGAAACCTATGACGTTATCGGTGAGCGCACGCCACGTGCCACGTTGACGCTGGTGATTACCCGTAAAAACGGTGAACGCGTCGAGGTGCCGGTGACCTGCCGTCTGGATACAGCAGAAGAAGTGTCAATCTATGAAGCCGGGGGCGTGTTGCAACGTTTTGCTCAGGACTTCCTGGAATCGGCCACGGCTTAATTGCAGTGCCGGGGCCAAGTGCCCCGGCCTTTAAAGGATTTTTTTATGGCCTACGCAGCACAAATCAAAATCCCCGCCACCTATATGCGTGGCGGCACCAGCAAAGGGGTTTTTTTCAGCCTGCTCGACTTGCCAGCTGTTGCTCAGGTGCCGGGTGCCGCCCGCGATGCCTTGCTGTTGCGCGTCATCGGCAGCCCAGACCCGTATGAAAAGCAGATCGACGGCATGGGGGCGGCGACCTCCAGCACCAGCAAAACCGTGATCGTGAGCAAAAGTGCCCACGCGGATCACGATGTGGACTATCTGTTTGGCCAGGTCGCCATCGACAAGCCGTTTGTCGACTGGAGCGGTAACTGCGGCAACCTCTCGGCTGCCGTCGGTTCGTTTGCCATTAGCAGCGGTCTGGTGGACGCGGCGCGTATCCCGCATAACGGCACGGCTGTGGTGCGAATCTGGCAAGCCAACATCAGTAAAACCATTATTGCTCATGTGCCGATTACCGATGGCGCGGTTCAGGAAACCGGTGACTTTGAGCTTGATGGCGTGACTTTTCCGGCCGCTGAAGTGCAGCTTGAGTTTCTGAACCCGGCGGCGGACGAAGAGGGGGCAGGCGGTTCAATGTTTCCGACCGGCAATCTGGTGGATGATCTGGAGGTGCCAGGCGTGGGCACCCTGAACGTGACCCTGATCAATGCGGGCATCCCGACGATCTTCGTCAATGCACGGGATGTGGGGTACACCGGTGCTGAACTGCAAGACGACATTAACAGCGACCCGAAAGCGCTGGCCATGTTCGAAACCATCCGCGCCCACGGTGCGTTGCGCATGGGGTTGATTGACCGGCTTGAAGAAGCGGCCAAGCGTCAGCACACCCCTAAAGTGGCGTTTGTTGCTGGGCCTTTGGATTACGTGTCGTCCAGCGGCAAACCGGTCAGCGCGCAGAGTGTTGACCTGCTGGTGCGAGCGTTGTCGATGGGTAAGTTGCATCACGCGATGATGGGCACGGCGGCGGTGGCCATTGGTACAGCGGCTGCGATCCCCGGCACGCTGGTCAACCTTGCAGCGGGCGGTGAACAACGCAGTGCCGTGCGTTTCGGACATCCGTCAGGAACATTGCGCGTTGGTGCGCAAGCGCAGCGAGTGAACGGTGAATGGACGGTCACTAAAGCGATCATGAGCCGCAGCGCGCGGGTCTTGATGGAAGGTTGGGTGCGAGTGCCCGGCGATTCGTTTTGATGGCGTAAACCCTCACCCCAACCCTCTCCCAGAGGGAGAGGGGGCTGATGGGTGGTTATGCACCGATCCGCTCTTGCCTTTAGTCCCCTCTCCCTCTGGGAGAGGGCTAGGGTGAGGGAATGCTTCAACACTGATTTTAAGCGGGCACTCCAGACCCGCCTGTTAACGACCTGCCTGAGGATTAACCCACGTTTCAATAATGCCTGCTGGAGACTGCCCCATGAGCGCCAACGTCGACCTCAACAACCGTCCTGACTATGACCAGGTTTTGCAGGACATTGCCGACTATGTTCTGACCTACACCATCACCTCGCCTGAAGCCCTCGACACCGCCCGTAACTGCCTGATGGACACCTTGGGTTGCGGCTTGCTGGCGCTACGTTTTCCTGAATGCACCAAGCACTTGGGGCCCATTGTGGAAGGTACCGTGGTGCCGTTCGGGGCGCGTGTGCCCGGCACCTCCTTTCGCCTCGACCCGGTCAAAGCCGCGTGGGACATCGGCTGCATCGTGCGCTGGCTGGATTACAACGACACGTGGCTGGCGGCCGAGTGGGGCCATCCTTCGGACAATCTGGGCGGTATTTTGGCGGTGGCCGATCATCTGTCGCAAAAACGCGTGGCCAACGGCGAAACGCCACTGACCATGCGCGCGGTCCTTGAGGCCATGATCATGGCCCATGAGATTCAAGGCGTCATTGCTCTGGAAAACTCATTCAACCGTGTTGGCCTCGACCATGTTCTGTTGGTCAAGGTCGCTTCAACGGCGGTCTGTGCCAAGCTGATGGGCGCTAACCGCGAGCAATTATTGTCGGCGTTGTCCCATGCGTTTGTGGATGGCCAAGCCCTGCGCACTTACCGCCATGCGCCGAATGCGGGGTCGCGTAAATCTTGGGCGGCGGGGGATGCTTCAAGCCGCGGCGTGCGCCTGGCAGACATTGCCATGCGCGGCGAAATGGGCGTGCCGGGTGTGCTCACCGCGCCACAGTGGGGCTTTTACGATGTGCTGTTCAGTCACACCAACAAGGATTTGGCGCTCAAACCTGAAAATCAGCGTCACTTACGGTTGTCGCAGCCTTACGGCACCTATGTAATGGAAAACGTGCTGTTCAAGATCAGCTTCCCGGCCGAGTTTCATGCGCAAACAGCCTGCGAGGCGGCCGTGACCTTACACCCGGAGGTCAAGGATCGCCTGCACGAAATCGCCAAAATCGTAATTACAACCCACGAATCAGCGATTCGGATCATTTCCAAACAAGGAAAATTAGCCAACGCGGCAGACCGTGATCATTGCCTTCAATACATGACAGCTGTCCCTCTGGCGTTTGGCAATCTGGTGGCGGAGCACTATGAGGATGAGTTTCATGCGGCGCATCCCATCATTGATGAGCTGCGCGAGAAGATGGAGATCGTTGAAGACCCGCGTTTTACCCGTGAATACCTGGAGGCGGATAAACGCTCGATAGCCAACGCCATTCAGGTGTTTTTCAACGATGGCACCTGCACCGGGCAAATAGTTGTGCAATACCCGATAGGCCATCGCCGTCGCCGTGCTCAAGGCATTCCATTACTGGAGGACAAGTTCAAGGCCAACCTGGCGACGCGATTTGTGGGGCAGCGTTGCACCAAGATTTTTGCGCTGTGCAAGGATCAGGCAAGGCTTGAGGCGATGCCTGTTCATACGTTTGTGGGGCTCTTTGAGCAGTAAAAACAGTTGTAAGCGGCAAGCTGCAAGAAAAAACAGGCAGGGCGCAATCTGATTTCAACTGCCAGCTTGTGGCTAAAAGCTGGCAGTTCGTTTTATTTGAAGCGCCGCTCTACGCCTTTCTCAACCAGAATTTTCGCCGAGATTTCTTCGACCGAGAAATGCGTGGAGTTGATATGCGGGATGTTCTCACGCTGGAACAAACGCTCGACCTCGCGCACTTCAAATTCGCACTGGGCGTAGCTGGAGTATTGGCTGTTAGGCTTGCGCTCGTTGCGAATGGCGGTCAGGCGATCAGGGTCGATGGTCAGGCCAAACAACTTGTGTTTGTGTGCCTTTAACGCCGGAGGAAGCTTGAGGCTTTCCATGTCGTCATCAGTCAGCGGGTAGTTGGCCGCGCGTATGCCGAATTGCATGGCCATATAAAGGCAGGTCGGGGTTTTACCGCAGCGTGAGACACCTACCAGGATCAGGTCGGCCTTGTCGTATTTATGTGTACGTGCGCCATCGTCATTGTCGAGGGCAAAGTTGACCGCCTCGATACGCTCCATGTAGTTGGAGTTATGGCCAATAGAGTGGGATTTTCCCACTGAATAGGAAGAATGCTCCGCCAGCTCTTGCTCCAGCGGGGCAAGAAAGCTGGAAAAGATGTCGATCATGAAACCATTGGACGTGGCAAGAATCTCACGGATGTCCTGATTGACGATGGTGTCGAAAATAATCGGGCGAACCCCGTCTTTTTCGGCGGCATTGTTGATTTGTTGTACCATTGCCCGCGCTTTTTCGGCGTTGTCGATGTACGGACGGGTGAACTTGCTGAAGGTCACATTTTCGAATTGTGCCAACAAACTCTGGCCCAAGGTCTCGGCGGTAATGCCGGTGCCATCGGAGATAAAGAAAGCAGATCGTTTCATTTGCGCTTGGGCCTTAAGCTGGTGACGAATCTTGGATATGATAGGTAAGATTTTGTTGCACTACATAACAGGCAGTTTCACTTATTTTCCAGGTCCAGGCCACACTCGCTGCGATGCTCCCTAGATGAGTATTCAGCGCCCTGAGCTTTTCCAACACAGTTAGTGGAGAGATCACCTTGGTAGAGTACGTAGTTTCCCTCGATAAGCTCGGCGCCCATGACGTAGAGCACGTAGGGGGCAAGAACGCATCCCTCGGCGAGATGATCAGTAATCTTGCAGGCGCTGGTGTTTCGGTTCCCGGTGGTTTTGCCACGACTTCCCAGGCGTACCGTGATTTTCTTGAGCTGAGCGGCTTGAACGATCAGATCCATGCAGCGCTCGACGCGCTGGACGTCGATGACGTTAACGCACTGGCCAAAACCGGCGCGCAGATCCGCCAATGGATCATGGAAGCCGAGTTCCCGGAGACACTTAACGAAGCCATTCGTACGGCGTTCGCTACCTTGTCCAGCGGCAACCCTGATATGGCGGTGGCTGTACGCTCGTCAGCGACGGCCGAAGACTTGCCGGACGCGTCCTTTGCCGGTCAGCAAGAAACCTTTCTGAACATCCGTGGCGTTGAAAACGTGATTCGTGCAACCAAAGAGGTGTTTGCCTCTTTGTTCAACGATCGGGCGATTTCCTACCGCGTGCATCAGGGCTTTGACCACAAACTGGTCGCTCTGTCGGCGGGCGTGCAGCGCATGGTGCGCTCTGAAACCGGCACTGCGGGCGTGATGTTTACCCTGGACACCGAGTCGGGCTTTCGTGATGTAGTGTTCATCACCGGCGCCTACGGATTGGGTGAAACCGTCGTTCAAGGCGCGGTAAACCCGGACGAATTCTACGTTCACAAGCAAACCCTTGAAGCGGGTCGTCCTGCCATTTTGCGCCGCAATCTGGGCAGCAAAGCAATCAAGATGATTTACGGCGCCGAAGCCAGTGCCGGCAAGTCGGTAAAGGTGATCGACGTTGATCAGGCCGACCGTGCACGCTTCTGCCTCACTGACGCCGAAGTCGGCGAGCTGGCCAAGCAAGCCATGATCATCGAAAAGCACTACAAGTGCCCGATGGACATTGAATGGGCCAAAGACGGCGATGACGGCAAGCTGTACATCGTTCAGGCACGCCCTGAAACCGTGAAAAGCCGCAGTGCCGGCAATGTCATGGAGCGCTACCTGCTCAAAGAAACCGGCACCGTGCTGGTTGAAGGTCGCGCCATTGGCCAGCGTATTGGTGCGGGCAAGGTGCGCATCATTAAAGACGTGTCCGAGATGGACAAAGTGCAGCCGGGCGATGTACTGGTTTCCGACATGACCGACCCGGATTGGGAGCCGGTGATGAAACGTGCCAGCGCCATTGTCACCAACCGTGGCGGGCGCACCTGTCATGCGGCGATCATCGCCCGTGAATTGGGTATTCCGGCTGTGGTTGGTTGTGGCAACGCCACTCAACTGTTGAAAGACGGTCAGGGTGTGACAGTGTCCTGTGCTGAAGGCGACACCGGGTTTATCTTTGAAGGCGAACTGGGCTTCGACATCAAGAAAAACTCCGTCGATGCCATGCCGGAACTGCCGTTCAAGATCATGATGAACGTCGGCAACCCCGACCGTGCCTTTGACTTCGCGCAGTTACCGAACGCGGGTGTGGGCCTGGCTCGTCTGGAGTTCATCATTAACCGCATGATCGGCGTGCACCCTAAAGCGCTGCTGAACTACGACGGTCTGCCGCCGGAAATCAAGAACAGCGTCGACAAACGAATCGCGGGCTACGACGATCCGGTCGGTTTCTACGTTGAAAAACTGGTTGAAGGCATTAGCACGCTGGCAGCTGCTTTTACCCCGAAAAAAGTCATCGTGCGCCTGTCGGACTTCAAGTCCAACGAGTACGCCAACTTGATCGGCGGCAAGTTGTACGAGCCGGAAGAGGAAAACCCGATGTTGGGCTTCCGCGGTGCGTCGCGCTACATCAGCGAAAACTTCCGTGACTGCTTCGAGCTTGAATGCCGCGCGCTCAAGCGTGTGCGTGAGGAGATGGGTTTCACCAACGTCGAAATCATGGTGCCGTTTGTGCGCACGTTGGGCGAGGCAAGCCAAGTGATCGACTTGCTGGCCGAAAACGGCCTCAAGCGCGGCGAAAACGGCCTGCGCATCATCATGATGTGTGAACTGCCGTCCAACGCGATTTTGGCCGAAGAGTTCCTGGAGTTTTTCGACGGTTTCTCCATCGGCTCCAACGACCTGACTCAGCTAACCCTGGGTCTGGACCGTGACTCCGGTGTGATTGCACACTTGTTTGATGAGCGTAACCCGGCGGTGAAAAAGCTGCTGTCCAACGCTATTCAGGCGTGCAACAAAGCAGGCAAGTACATCGGTATTTGCGGTCAGGGCCCTTCCGATCACCCGGATCTGGCACGCTGGCTAATGGATCAGGGCATTGAAAGTGTGTCGTTGAACCCTGATACCGTGCTGGAAACCTGGTTCTTCCTGGCAGAAGGTCAAGCGCACGCTTGAGTCGTTGAGAGGAGGGCGGGGACGCCAATGGCGTGCCTTGCTCTTTATAAGCAGTGCTAGGGCGAGCTCCTGTGCGGAGTCGCCCTTTTTTGTGCAAGAGCATTATGCAAAGCAGCAGTCATCTTTTTCCCGTTGCCCTGATCAGCGCTGAGCGTCGGGGCGATCTGAGCGAAGACGTTTATCGCTTGAAACCTGCCAACAGCCCCGATATCTCCGTAGAGCTGGTGGTTACCCGTCTTGGGCTGGCTAACGCGGGTTGCGCGCGTGGCGTACCGGTCATTCTGTTGCATGGCAGTTTTTCCAATCGGCGTTTCTGGTACTCGCCCAAAGGGGTGGGGCTTGGCGCCTTTTTGGCACGTGCCGGTTTTGATGTGTGGCTGCCCGAGATGCGCGGTCATGGCTTGTCAGCTCGCAATACTCACTGGAACAAGAACCGCGTAGCCGACTATGCCCGTTACGACTTGCCCGCAATAGGTGCGTTTGTAAGGGAGCTAAGTGGGCAAACGCCACATTGGATCGGCCATTCCCAAGGCGGCATCAGCCTTGCGGCAGCGCTTGGTGGCCACTATTTAAGTAATGACCTGGTGGCGTCGGCGGCATTTTTTGGTACTCAGATTAATCGCCGCTATGGGTGGCTGAAACTCCCGCCTGTGCAGTGGTGTGCCTATTTAATACTCAAGCGCTTCAAGTATCTGTCTGGCACGAGACTAAAGCGCGGGCCAGAGGATGAGCCAGTCAGCATCGCGCTGGAAACCTTGCGCTGGAATGGCTTTTTGGGTCGTTTCAAGGACGCAGAGCGGGACTGGTGGGCAGGTCTGGCCGAAGTGCAGGTGCCGGTTCTGGTGGTCGCCGCGGCAGGAGACAGGCTGACGCCCGAGTGGGCGTGCCGAAAACTGTACGATCAATTGGGCTCCTCGCAGCGCACCTTTGTCGCGCTCGGCCGCGAGCATGGTTTCAGTGCCGATTTCAGTCACGTCGAAATGCTCGTCAGTCAGCCTGCTCAAACAGAAGTATGGCCCTTGGTACGTGATTGGTTGCGTGATTGCTAAAAGCGGGACCGCTGCGCAGCCCATCGCAGCCTCGTTCCTCGACAGCGGCTACAGGTTGCAATATGCGGTGTATTCAAGAGCACTGATTACTGGCTAATATGTGACGCAGCATGCAGTTCTGGTCATTTTCAGTGTTCTGGGATTCAATGGGTTTTCGACAAGTCATAGACCCGACGGGTAAAACCTGAGTTCACCAGACCGTCTATACCTTAACCCTAGTGTTCTGCTTGCTGTCCTTCCCAACAGGAGCTTTCCCGTGAATCACTACTGCACTCCCGATCTGTGCGATGCCTACCCTGAACTGGTGCAAGTGCTTGAGCCTATGTTCAGCAATTTGGGCGGCCGTGACTCTTTCGGTGGAGAGATCGTGACCGTCAAATGCTTTGAAGATAACTCGCTGGTCAAAGAGCAGGCAGAGCTCAATGGCGCAGGCAAAGTGTTGGTAGTGGATGGTGGCGGTTCGCTACGCAGGGCTTTGCTGGGCGACATGATCGCGGAGAAAGCGGCGAAAAATGGTTGGGAAGGGATGGTGATCTACGGCTGTATTCGCGACGTGGATGTGATCGCGCAAACTGATCTTGGTGTGCAGGCATTGGCCAGTCACCCGATGAAAACCGACAAGCGCGGCATCGGTGATTTGAACGTGGTCGTAACCTTTGCGGGCGTTTCATTTCGCCCTGGTGAATTCATTTATGCCGACAACAATGGCATTATCGTTTCGCCATCAGCCTTGAAGATGCCGGGCTAAACGCATTTCCACTAAGGATCACGGATGTTCGAGGACGAAAACGCGCAATGGGGCTTGGTGCATGCCCTGGTGCTGGACGGTGAAGGTGGGGCGCGCTCTATTGCCCGCACCGAGCTGGACGATCTGCAACTGCAACCTCACGAAAGCATCTGGTTGCATTGGGATCGCAGTCACCCGCAAACCCAGAGCTGGTTGCGCGATTCCAGCGGTCTGAGCGATTTCAGCTGTGACTTGCTCCTCGAAGAAAATACCCGGCCGCGTTTATTGACGCTGCCCAACAACGAATTCCTGCTGTTTTTGCGCGGCGTTAATCTGAACCCCGGTGCAGAACCCGAAGATATGGTCTCGCTGCGTATTTTTGGCAGTGCGCAGCGGGTAATTTCGCTGCGTATGCGTCCGCTACGCGCCACCGATGAACTGCTCGGGGAGTTTTCCCAGGGTGAAGGGCCGAAAAATCCCTCGGAACTCATTCTTTATCTGGCCCAGCACCTGACTTTAAAAGTGCAGGACTTGATCGGCGAGCTATCAGAAATCGTCGATGATGAAGAAGATAAAATAGATGCCGACGAACGGTACACGCCTGAGCACGGATCCATTTTGCAGATTCGCCGCAGAGCCGCTGCATTGCGCCGATTTTTGGCCCCGCAAAGGGATATTTTCGGCCAGCTTACGCGGACCAAACTACCGTGGTTCAGCACGGATGATGCGGATTACTGGAACGAATTGAACAACAGTCTGACCCGCTATCTGGAAGAGCTGGAACTCACCCGTGAGCGCGTGGGGCTGGTACTTGAGGCCGAAGACCGACGTTTGAATGTGCGCATGAGCCGCATCATGTACCGGTTCGGTGTGCTGACCGGGATTTTCTTGCCTATCACTTTTATCACCGGGTTGCTGGGCATTAACGTGGGCGGCGTGCCGTTCTCCAATGACCCCTACGGTTTTGCAGTGACGTGCTTGTTAATGCTGGTCATTGGTGTCGGCCAATGGTGGTTTTACCGTCGGTTGCAGTGGCTTTGACCGGGGCAAATGTGACGCCGTCAAAGTTGCTCGCGTCTTTTACAGACATATCGAGAGGTGCTTATGCACGATCCGTTTGAACAATCGCTACGTGACATGCTCAAGGCGCCAGCGTCCACCCGTGACGATGACGCTTGCCTGGGTCGAGTACTGAAAACCGCTAACCGCCAGGTCGGTGCGGGTGATCTTTTCAGCTTGCTGGGGCGGTGGGTGCAGGCACTGATGATTGCTTTGAACAGCGGTTCAGCTCATATTGCGCCCGTTTCGCGGCGCAAACCTGCTGCTCGCCCTGCTGATAAGGCTGATTGAACATGGAACTTGATCTCTGGACCCAGAGCCTGGTCACGGCAATGACTGCCTTGTGGACCAAAATTGCCAACTTTATACCGAACCTTTTCGGGGCGTTGGTGGTCGTACTGCTGGGTTTCGTGGTTGCCAAACTGCTTGATGCCCTGTTGTCCAAATTGCTCGCCAAGCTGGGTCTTGATCGCTTGATGGGCGGAACGGGCCTGACTAAAATTCTCGGCCGTGCCGGTATCAAAGTGCCGATTTCCACTTTGATTGGCAAAATTGTCTACTGGTTCATACTTCTGATATTCCTTGTTTCGGCCGCGCAGTCTCTGGGGCTCGAGCGAGTTTCAGCTACGCTGGACATCTTTACACTGTATTTGCCAAAAGTATTTGGTGCCATTTTGGTGTTGCTGGCTGGCGTATTGCTGGCGCAATTGCTCAATGGTCTGGTACGCGGCGCTGCTGAGAGTGTCGGTTTTGATTACGCTGCAGGCTTGGGGCGCGTTGCCCAAGGGCTTGTGATCATCATCAGTATTTCGGTGGCAATCAGTCAGTTGGAGGTCAAGACTGACCTGCTGAACCACGTGATTGTGATTGTATTGATCACGGTAGGCTTGGCCGTTGCATTGGCCATGGGGCTGGGCAGTCGAGAAATTGCCGGGCAGATTCTTGCCGGAATCTATGTGCGTGAGCTGTATCAGATTGGGCAGGACATTCGAGTGGGTGCGGTAGAAGGTCAAATAGAGGAAATCGGTACGGTTAAAACCACGTTGCTGACTGATGAGGGTGAGCTAGTCTCCCTCTCTAATCGGACTTTGCTTGAGCAGCACGTGACGCGCCGCTAATGCGGTAAACCCTGATACTGTATGCCGCCGCGCTACTGCCTGCTTGTCAGGCTGCGGCGGACATTGACCTGACTGTCGGCACGACTCGTTTTGAATAAAGCACAATCGCTGTCCATGCGCTACGATCCCCGCGAGCTCTCTGATGAGGAGTTGGTGGCGCGCGCGCATGATGAGTTGTTCCACGTGACTCGGGCCTACGAAGAACTGATGCGTCGCTACCAACGCACTTTGTTCAACGTCTGTTCAAGGTATTTAGGGAACGATAGAGACGCAGATGATGTCTGTCAGGAAGTCATGCTCAAGGTGCTGTATGGTCTTAAAAATTTCGAAGGTAAATCGAAATTCAAGACATGGCTCTATAGCATCACTTATAACGAATGCATTACACAGTATCGAAAGGAACGGCGAAAGCGTCGCTTGATGGACGCATTAAGTATTGATCCCCTCGAGGAGGCGTCTGAAGAAAAGGCGCCGAAACCTGAGGAAAAGGGCGGACTTGATCGCTGGCTGGTGCACGTGAATCCGATTGATCGCGAAATTTTAGTGCTTCGTTTCGTCGCAGAACTGGAATTTCAGGAAATCGCAGACATAATGCATATGGGTTTGAGCGCGACGAAGATGCGGTACAAGCGTGCTCTTGACAAATTACGTGAGAAATTTGCAGATAATGCTGAAACTTAGTTCAGTGCAAATGGATCTACGTGTAGGCAAGGTCTGATAGACTTGTCGCCGAGTTGTCCCCCGGTATGTGGGACTGCTTTACAATCACCAGATGGGGATTTAACGGATGAAACTGAAAAACACCTTGGGCATTGCCATTGGTTCCTTTGTAGCCGCAACTTCGTTCGGTGCCCTGGCACAAGGCCAAGGCGCGGTCGAGGGTGAACTGTTCTACAAAAAACAGTACAACGACAGCGTCGACCACGTTGAAGATGGTTACAACCCAGGCGCATCGATCGGTTACTTCATTACCGACGACGTCTCGTTGAACCTGACCTACGACAAGACCAACCACACCCGTTCGAATGACGGCACTGGCCACCAGAAAATCAAAGGCGACAACTTTGGTCTGAACGCTCAGTACCACTTCCGTGACGTTGGCGACGCTCTGCGTCCATACGTTTCCGGTGGTGTTGCTCACAAGAGCATGACCAACGTTGAAGCTGACGGTCACAGCGGTCGTGACAAGTCTACTTTCCTGACTGCTGGCGCTGGTGTTAAGTGGTACATCACTAACAACTTCTTCGCCCGTGCAGGCGTTGAAGCTGACTACAAACTGGACAACGGCAAGTGGGACTACGCTCCTACCGTTGGCCTGGGTGTGAACTTCGGCGGCAACGGCGGTAAAGTTGCACCGGCTCCAGTTCCAGCTCCAGCACCAATCGCTGAGCCAGAACCAGAAGCTCCGATCGCTGAAGTTGTTCGCGTTGAACTGGACGTGAAATTCGACTTCGACAAGTCGAACGTTAAGTCGCAGTACATGCCTGACATCAACAACGTTGCTGATTTCATGAAGCAGTACCCATCGACCACCACGACTGTTGCTGGTTACACCGACAGCGTTGGTACCGATGCCTACAACCTGAAACTGTCGCAACGTCGTGCAGACGCCGTTCGTGCAGCTCTGGTTAACCAAGGTGTTGCTTCTAACCGTGTAGACTCTGTTGGTCACGGTAAAGCAAACCCAGTTGCTACTAACGCAACTGCTGAAGGCCGTGCTCTGAACCGTCGCGTAGAAGCTACCGTTCAAGCTGAAGCTAAGTAATTTTTAGCTAGGCTGTTCAGAAAAACCCGGCTCAGGCCGGGTTTTTCTTTGCCTGTGATTTGCCGTACAGCGCAGCTATAATTGCGCCCTCTTTCTGTCAGCCTCGAGACCATTGAACCCATGTATAACCTGGCCCGCCAGTTGCTCTTCAAACTGTCCCCCGAAACCTCTCACGACCTGTCTCTGGACTTGATCGGTGCAGGTGGCCGGCTGGGGCTTAATGGTTTGTTGTGCAAGGCCCCGGCCAGGCTGCCGGTTAATGTAATGGGGCTCGACTTTCCAAACCCGGTCGGTCTGGCTGCGGGTCTGGACAAAAATGGTTCGGCCATCGACGGCTTTGCTCAATTGGGTTTCGGTTTTGTAGAGGTGGGCACCGTTACGCCACGACCTCAGCCAGGAAATCCCAAGCCACGTATCTTCCGGTTGCCGCAAGCGCAAGCCATCATCAACCGCATGGGTTTCAACAATCTTGGGGTTGATCATCTGCTGGCGCGGGTTCAAGCGGCTAAATACAACGGCATTCTGGGCATTAATATCGGCAAAAATTTTGACACGCCGGTAGAGCGCGCAGTCGACGACTATTTGATCTGCCTGGACAAAGTGTATGCACACGCCAGCTACGTGACCGTCAACGTCAGCTCGCCGAATACTCCGGGGCTGCGCAGTTTGCAATTTGGTGATTCGCTTAAGCAGTTACTTGAAGCCTTGCAAATACGTCAGAAAGAACTGACAGAGCGACACGGTAAACGCGTACCGCTGGCGATTAAAATCGCGCCGGACATGACTGATGAAGAAACCGTTCTCGTGGCTCAGGCATTGCTTGAAACGGGTATGGATGCCGTGATCGCCACCAATACGACGTTAAGCCGCGTAGGGGTTGAAGGCATGGAACACGGTGACGAGGCCGGTGGTTTGTCGGGTGCGCCTGTGCGAGAGAAGAGCACTCACACAGTGAAAGTGTTGGCAGCCGAGCTGGCGGGTCGTATGCCTATCATCGCGGCGGGCGGTATCACCGAAGGCAAGCACGCGGCTGAGAAAATCGCTGCGGGTGCCAGTCTTGTTCAAATTTACTCAGGCTTTATTTATAAAGGCCCGGCCCTGATCAGAGAATCAGTTGACGCTATTTCGGCGCTTGGTCGCAAGTAATCGACGAGGTCATATGGCCGGGCAATAAAAAGGGCTCCTATAAGGAGCCCTTGGGCCGCAGCCCGCCGCCTGGATAGGACGGCATGGTTAAGTCGGTACGTCTTAAAGGTGATGTCGGAGTGTGCCCAGAGTTAGCCGACGGCGTGAAGTTCGTTAAGTCTGTGGATGCCCGCAGTGCCTGTCATACCGTCCCAATTGTCGCCGCGTCCTTCTCGCCAGCCGTTAATCCAGGCTTGGCGTACCGACGGTAGAGTAAAAGGGCAAAGCTCACGGGATTTTCCATGAACGCCATATTGATATCCGCGTAAAAATGCTTTTTCCAACGGATCACGCTTAAGTCTTCTCATAGGGTGTTGCCCTCACTTGTTGACTGTGTGTATAGCGTCGACCTACCAGCGGTCGGGGCAGAGTGTTCTGCCGTTGGTGTGCTCGCTGCCGGCGTGGCGAGCATTTTGTTGTCGCCTGTGCGGTGACAACCTGTGTTCATTTCTAACCAATGAGCCAAGGTGTGTGAATGATCGTTTTGTCATAAGGACGTAACGATAATGGTGTTAAGGCCATAAGAAAGGCTTGTTTTGCTGGGCCAAATGCGACAAAAGCCTGACAGGACGAGCCCTTGCAAAGAGGATGCGTTTCATTCTCTGCAGGGAATAGCCACCCGCTATGCTTGGGTACTATTCGACGAAGGGTCTGAACATGTCACATTGTTTCAGATGAATGATCTGTCTCTGCGTCTAAACTTCTTATGCCTTCGGGCCGGGTGGTCGCAGCGGTGGAACGGCACAGTTTCGTGCCACACGGGCGCTCTTCGAGAAAAGCGCTTGATTGAAAACGGAGCGGGCGATGCGTTGCCTTCTCACTGATAGCTTAAAGCTCAGGAATTCCATGTCGGATCGTTACGAACTCTTCCTTACTTGCCCCAAAGGCCTTGAAGGCCTTCTCCTTGAGGAGGCTACGGGCCTTGGTCTTGAGGAAGCCCGCGAGCATACCTCGGCCATTCGAGGTGTCGCGGATATGGAAACCGCCTATCGCCTCTGCCTTTGGTCGCGCCTGGCCAACCGTGTCTTGTTGGTGCTCAAGCGCTTCCCGATGAAAGACGCTGAGGACCTGTATCACGGCGTGCTGGATGTTGAATGGCATGACCATATGGTTCCGGACGGAACGCTGGCTGTTGAGTTCAGTGGCCACGGCTCGGGCATCGACAACACCCACTTCGGTGCGTTGAAGGTCAAGGACGCCATTGTCGACAAACTGCGCACGCCGTCCGGTGAGCGCCCATCCATTGATAAATTCAGCCCGGACTTGCGCATTCATCTGCGTCTGGATCGCGGCGAAGCGATTCTGTCGCTGGATCTGTCAGGCAGCAGCTTGCACCAGCGTGGCTACCGTCTCCAGCAAGGTGCGGCACCGCTCAAGGAAAACCTGGCAGCGGCTATCCTGATTCGTGCTGGCTGGCCACGCATGGCAGCCGAAGGCGCTGCGTTGGCTGACCCAATGTGTGGCGTGGGTACATTCCTCGTTGAAGGCGCGATGATTGCAGCCGATATGGCGCCGAACCTCAACCGTATTCACTGGGGTTTCGATGCCTGGTTGGGGCATATTCCGGCGATCTGGAAAAAACTCCACGAAGAGGCCACCGAACGTGCCGAAATTGGCATGGCCAAACCGCCTTTGTGGATCCGTGGTTATGAGGCTGACCCGCGTCTTATCCAGCCTGCACGCAACAATATTGAGCGTGCCGGATTAAGCCACTGGATCAAAATCTATCAAGGCGAAGTGGCGACTTTTGAGCCGCGTCCGGATCAGAACCAAAAAGGTCTGGTTATCTGTAACCCTCCCTATGGCGAGCGTCTGGGGGACGAGGCGAGCTTGCTTTACCTCTACCAGAATCTGGGTGAGCGCCTGCGTCAGGCCTGTCTGAATTGGGAGGCAGCGGTTTTCACTGGCGCCCCGGATTTGGGCAAGCGTATGGGTATCCGCAGCCATAAACAGTATTCGTTCTGGAACGGTGCTTTGCCGTGCAAGCTGTTGTTGATCAAAGTCGTGCCGGATCAATTCGTCACAGGTGAGCGTCGCACACCTGAGCAGCGTCAGGCCGAGCGAGAGCAGGCCGAGTCGGACCTGCCGTCCAACATCGAAGCACCGACCAAGTATGAGAAGTTCAACAAGAACGGTAACCCGATCAAGCCCGCTCCGGTGGTGATCGAGCAGCCGCGCTTGAGCGAAGGCGGGCAGATGTTTGCCAACCGCTTGCAAAAGAACCTCAAGGCGCTGAGCAAGTGGGTCAAGCGTGAAGGTATTGATTGCTACCGGGTTTACGATGCTGACATGCCCGAGTACTCGATGGCCATCGACCTGTATCACGATTGGGTTCACGTGCAGGAATATGCCGCACCTAAATCCATTGATCCGGAAAAAGCCTCCGCTCGTATGTTCGATGCGCTGGCGGCCATTCCTCAGGCGCTGAACATCGACAAGAGCCGCGTGATCGTCAAGCGTCGCGAGCGCCAGAGCGGCACCAAGCAATACGAGCGTCAAAGCGCACAAGGCAAGTTTACCGAGGTCAATGAAGGCGGCGTGAAGCTGCTGGTTAACCTGACAGACTACCTGGACACCGGTTTGTTTCTGGATCACCGGCCAATGCGCATGCGTATTCAGAAGGAAGCCAGCGGCAAACGCTTCCTCAATCTGTATTGCTACACCGCGACGGCCAGTGTGCATGCGGCTAAAGGCGGAGCGCGCAGCACCACCAGCGTTGACTTGTCCAAGACCTATCTGGACTGGGCGCGTCGCAACCTGTCCCTGAATGGTTTTTCGGACAAGAACCGTCTGGAGCAGGGGGATGTGATGGTGTGGCTGGACGCCTGCCGTGAAGAGTACGACCTGATCTTTATCGATCCGCCGACCTTCTCCAACTCCAAGCGTATGGAAGGCATCTTTGATGTCCAGCGCGATCACGTGCAACTGCTGGATCTGGCCATGGCGCGTCTGGCGCCGGGCGGGGTGCTGTACTTCTCGAATAACTTCCGCAAGTTCATCCTGGATGAACACCTTGAATCGCGTTATGCGGTTGAAGAAATTACCGCCAGCACCATTGATCCGGACTTTGCCCGCAACAGCAAAATCCACCGTGCCTGGAAAATAATGGCACGCTGATCCTTTTGTTCAGGCGATAAAAAAACGCCCTTGGTCGCTAGATCAAGGGCGTTTTTTATTGTCTGCAACAACGTTACTGAGCGATAGAGACTGCGCGGTTGGCCAGCGGGGGCTGGCGATAAAGGTCGAGCAGCACTTGATCGAGGATTGATGAGGCGCCCCAAGGGCGAGGGTCGTTAAGAATCGCGACGACTGCCCAGGTGTTGCCATTGATGTCACGGCTAAAGCCGGAAATGGCGCGTACGGTGTTCAGGGTGCCGGTCTTGATGTGGGCCTGCCCGTTCATGGCTGTTGTTTTCAGGCGTTTGCGCATGGTGCCGTCCTTGCCTGCAATCGGCATGGAGCTGATGAATTCAGCGGCATATGGGCTGTTCCAGGCCGCCTGAAGCATTTGTGCCATCTCGCGTGCGCTGACTCGCTCGGCTCGTGAGAGGCCAGAGCCGTTTTCCATGATCAGATGTGGAGCTGTGATGCCTTTTTTGGCCAGCCATTGGCGAATGACACGTTGAGCTGCTTTGGCGTCGTCGCCGTCCGCATCATTGCGAAACTGAGCGCCTAGGCTCAGGAACAGTTGCTGAGCCATGGTGTTGTTGCTGTATTTGTTGATGTCGCGAATGATCTCGGCCAAGTCCGGCGAGTAGGCGCGAGCGAGCAATTTGGCTGTTTTGGGCACGCTGGCCTGAAGATCCTGGCCCTGAATGGTCCCGCCCAGTTCTTTCCAAATGGCGCGTACGGCCCCTGCGGTATAGGTCGCGTGATCAAGCAGGGACAGGTAGGTCTGAGAGTTGCAGCCATCGGCCAGTTGGCCACTGACCGTGACCAGAACCGTGCCATCGGCTTGCTGCACGGGATTATAGCGGACATCGCCAGTGCATTGCTTAGTGTTGAGGGCCTTGACCTGATTGTCGACCCGGATGCTGGCAATCGGCGGCTCGACTGAGATCAACACCTTGCCGGCATCATTACGGGCGATAAAGCGCAACGCCTTGAGGTTGACCATCAGCGCATCGGGTTTGACCAGGAACGGTTTATTTTTATCGTTGCCGTCATCGTTGAACGCCGGAAGCTGAGGTTGTTCAAAGAAGCTGCGATCCAGTATCAGGTCGCCGGTGACATGCTGGACGCCATTGGCGCGCAGGTCACGCATCAGCAGCCAGAGTTTTTCCATGTTGAGTTTGGGGTCGCCGCCGCCCTTGAGGTACAAATTGCCTTGCAGCGTGCCGTTATTCAGGGTGCCGTCGGTGTAGAACTCGGTTTTCCACTGATGAGTCGGGCCGAGCATTTCAAGCGCTGCGTAGGTGGTCACCAGTTTCATGGTGGAGGCGGGGTTCATGGACACATCAGCATTGAACACGGTAGGCACACCAGGGCCATTGAGCGGGATCATGACCAGCGACAGCGCATCGTTTTGCAGTTTATTGGTTTTGAGCGCTTGCTGGACTTTAGGCGAAAGCGTGGTGTTGACGGGGGCGGCGTTAACGCCAAAGGCGAGCGGTAAGAAAAGGCCCGCGAGAAGCAGTGGTCGTAAAGATTTGATCATAAGAAGTAAACCCTGCACGCGAGGGGGAAAAAATAAGAGGGCACGACGAAAAACGCCCTCAATGGTCATAAAAGTATCGGCATTATGCCCCAAGGCTTGTGAGCTTGTGCATCGGCATGCCAAAGACACGAGCTTAATATAAGCAGAAAACGATGAACCGCTCACACGGAACCGGGCAGACACAGGCTTAAGCTGGTAAAGTGCCGCCGTTATTACTTAAGAGGATTGTTCAATGGCTACTAATCGTTCCCAGCGTCTGCGCAAAAAATTGTGCGTTGATGAATTTCAGGAGCTGGGTTTTGAGCTGAACCTGGATTTCAAAGAAGACCTGTCGGATGAAGCTGTCGACGCTTTCCTGGAAGCCTTTTTGAAAGAAGCCATGGAAGCTAACGGCCTTGGCTATGTGGGTGGCGACGACTACGGTCTGGTTTGCCTGCAGAAACGTGGTTCGGTCAGCGAAGAGCAACGTGCTGCAGTTGAAGCCTGGTTGAAAGCTCGCCCAGAGCTGACCAGCGTTGAAGTTAGCCCGCTGTTGGACGTGTGGTACCCGGAAAAGCCAATCAATCCGGTAGCCTGACGTCAAACAAAAAGGCAGCCCCCGTGGCTGCCTTTTTGTGTTTTGCCCTCTGACCCGTTCCGGGTACTCAACCACCTTTATTTTTATAGCCTGCAATGTCTGCGCAATTTCGCGCACGGCTCCTGCGTTTAGGCTGCTCGGCGTTTAATCGTAAATCGCCTTTTTCTTCCAGTCGCCTTCTATCTCGTCACTTTTCAGCCCTTCGGTCAGCTCATTAGCTTCGTCTTTTGTAGGCTCAAGCGTGTTCAACAAGAGCGTGTTGGCGTGGGCCAATTGCACTTCAAAGGCGTCGAGGTGGGCGCTGTATCGTGTGTCCGGCTGTTGGCGCAAGTACTGCACGCCACGCTCATAGGCCAGGCGCGCTTGGCCAGGCTGGTTTTTCTGGAGCGAAAGTTGGCCAAGATTGTTGAAGAACTCGATGTGCACAACCACCAGCAGGTGATGAACCTCTTTAAGCCACTCCTTGGCTTCGGCGTTGCTCAGCACGTTATCTTTGGCAGCGCGCGTGATTTGCCCGTGCAGGGTTTCCAGGGCAAAGCGAACATCTTTGGCCATGGCCTCCGAGAGGATAGGGCGTGGAGGGTTATTGACCGGGATTGACTCCCCTTGCCCGACTAACGCATTGAGTTCGGCAACCCGTGCTTTTGTCGAGGCACTGTTTTTTTGCAGGTGCAATAACCGTTGTGTCGCGTTGAGTTCCAGACGAGTCAGTAAAAGCTTGAGCGCGGGAGACATCAGTTGGCCCGGGAATGTCTCGTTGACCTCGCTGCAACGACGAATGCGGTCATTGAGTTCGACCTTCTGACGGGCTTTTTCCAGCTTGTTGTTTTCTACCGCATGGTTCAGGTAGGCAATAGCGATCAATAGTACGATCCCAGCTACGACAAGCAGGGCGATCATGGAAGGAGTCAACGTTAAAACCTCTTCAAAGTGGTCTGCTGGTCAATGCAGGGCCAAGGCGGTATTGCCCGTTAGACGTATTCTGGATGTAGGTAAGCAGTGGCGGTTTGTTCTCGATTATGGGCTATCTGCCTAGAGATTGAAGATCAGTGACTGCAATATGCCATCACTTAGTTCAGCCAATCATAACGCCTTGGAGTAAGACGGAATACAGGCCTTGGAAGTTCAGCGACAGACTGCGTAGGAATGCGCCTAGAGAAGAGGGAAGTCATTGATTTCAATATATTTTCAGAATGGGGTTGACGCCTTTCAAATCCATCCCTAGAATGCGCGCCAATTGCAGCGTAAAGCGAATAGCTAAACGCCAGCAACCAGTGAAGTTGTAGCGTGTCCCCTTCGTCTAGTGGCCTAGGACACCGCCCTTTCACGGCGGTAACAGGGGTTCGAGTCCCCTAGGGGACGCCATTGCGGGAATAGCTCAGTTGGTAGAGCACGACCTTGCCAAGGTCGGGGTCGCGAGTTCGAGTCTCGTTTCCCGCTCCATTTTTAAGCAGCTTCGTTTTCGAACGGGGTTGAGTGAAAGCCAGATCATTAACTCAGGTTATGTGATTGGCACTGAAATGTACGTGTGCATTTCGGGCAACGTCCCCTTCGTCTAGTGGCCTAGGACACCGCCCTTTCACGGCGGTAACAGGGGTTCGAGTCCCCTAGGGGACGCCATTATTGCGGGAATAGCTCAGTTGGTAGAGCACGACCTTGCCAAGGTCGGGGTCGCGAGTTCGAGTCTCGTTTCCCGCTCCATTTTTAAGCAGCTTCGTTTCCGGACGGGGTTGAGTGAAAGCCAGGTTACTAACTTCGGTTAATGATTTGGCACTGAAACGTACAGTGTATGTTTCGGGCAACGTCCCCTTCGTCTAGTGGCCTAGGACACCGCCCTTTCACGGCGGTAACAGGGGTTCGAGTCCCCTAGGGGACGCCATTATTGCGGGAATAGCTCAGTTGGTAGAGCACGACCTTGC